>DASVWT010000403.1:0-16601 GCA_036393055.1 Steroidobacteraceae bacterium | reverse complement strand
GCCGGTCGGCGACTTCGACTGCTGGCAGGCGGCCAGCGCCACCAGGGCGGCGGTGAGGCAGAGGATCCTTAGATGCTTCATGGGGCTCTCGTTGGGTTGAAGACGATGAGGTGCGATCGGGCCCGCATTGCGGGCAAAAGAGTTCAGTGGCTTCGAGACTCGTCGGGCGCGTGCGCGATGATGCTGAGGGCATGGATGCCGCGGCCCATCAGCGGGGCGACCGCCGAGTAGACCATCCGGTGCCGCTCGAGTTGCGGGTGGCCGGCGAAGGCCGCGGCCACCAGCGTCACCCGGTAGTGGCCGCCCTCCCGGGCGCCCGCATGACCCGCATGGCTGGCGCTGTCATCGACCACCTCGATGGACGAAGGCGCGAGCGCCTGCTCGAGGGCGGTGCGAATCTCCCCCGCGGTGGGTTTGCGCGTGGCGTTTTCCTGGCTCATGCAAAAGGTCGCGTATCATAGCGTTTCCCGCGGATCATCGTTACCGGTTGTACTTCGAATTACACCCCGTCACACCCCAGGTGCGCCTCATCCGCCAGGCAGCGGATATCGTGCGCCAGGGGGGTGTCATTGCTTATCCGACCGATTCCTGCTACGCCCTTGGCTGGCACATCGGGGACAAGGGTGCCCTGGAGCGCGTGCGGCGCATCCGCCGGGCCGACCGGCACCACCATTTCACCCTCGTCTGCGCCGATCTCGCCGAGATAGGACGCTTCGCGCGCCTCGACACCTGGCAGTTCCGGCTGCTGAAGGCGTGTCTTCCCGGGCCTTATACCTTTCTGCTCAAAGCCTCGCGCGAGACGCCGCGGCGCCTGCAGCACGAGAAGCGGCGCACCATCGGCGTGCGCATCCCGGACCACCCCGTGCCGCGGATGCTGCTGCGCGAGCTCGCGGAGCCGCTCATGAGCTCGACGCTGATCCTGCCGGACGAGGGCGCCGATCTTCCGCTGACTTCCGGGCGGGAGATCCAGGCGCGCCTGGAGCATGATATCGATGCCGTGCTCGACGGCGGGGATTGTGGCATCGTGCCGACCACGGTGGTGGATTTATCGGTGGATCCGCCGGTGGTCCTGCGTGAGGGAAAGGGGCCTCTCCACCCTGTACTCGGAGGTAAACCGATATAATGACCATTTGAGGATGGCCGAGCCAAAGTGTCGATAGATTCCAACCTGGCGCTGAGCGCCACGGCAGCGGGGGGGCGGGTGCTCTCGGGCATGCGGCCGACCGGGCGCCTGCACCTCGGCAACTACCACGGCGCGCTGCGCAACTGGGTGCAGCTGCAGTACCGGTACGAGTGCTTCTTCTTCATCGCCGACTGGCACATGCTGACCACCGGCTACGAGGACACCTCGCGGCTGCCGCAGTTCGTGCGCGAGGTGCTGATCGACTGGCTGGCCGCGGGCCTCAATCCCGGTGTCGCGACCCTCTTCGTGCAGTCGCACGTGCCGGAGCACGCGGAGCTGCACCTGCTGCTCTCCATGATCACCCCGCTCGGCTGGCTCGAGCGCGTCCCGAGCTACAAGGACCAGCAGGAGCAGCTCAAGGAGAAGGACCTCGCGACCTACGGCTTTCTCGGTTACCCGCTGTTGCAGGCGGCCGACATCCTGGTCTATCGCGCAGCGCACGTGCCCGTGGGCGAGGATCAGGTGGCGCACGTCGAGCTGACACGCGAGGCCGCGCGGCGCTTCAATCACGTCTTCGGCCGGGAGCCGGACTTCGAGGAGAAGGCGGAGCGTGCCGTCAAGAGCCTGGGCGGCCGCAACACCACCCTTTACCGGCAGCTGCGGCGCCGCTTCCAGGAAACCGGGGAGCGCGAGGCGCTCGAGCGCGCCCGCGCGCTGGTGCAGAGCAACAACCGTATCACCGTGGCCGACCGCGAGCGCCTGCTCGGGTACCTCGAGGGCACCGGCGTCAGCATCCTGCCGGAGCCGCAGGTGCTGCTCACGGAAACGCCCCGGGTCCCGGGCCTCGATGGCCGCAAGATGTCCAAGTCCTACGGCAACACCATCGAGCTGCGCGAGGAGCCTGAGTCGGTGGCCAAGAAGCTGCGCGCCATGGTGACCGACCCGGCACGCGTGCGGCGCACCGATCCGGGCGATCCCGACAAATGCCCGGTGTTCGATCTGCACCGGATCTACTCCGATGAGACCACCCGCAAATGGGCGGCGGAAGGCTGCCGCACGGCAGGCATCGGCTGTCTCGACTGCAAGCAGCCGGTGATCGACAAGGTCGTCACGGAAGTGACCGAGATGCGCCGCAGGGCGCAGGAGTATCTCGAGAATCCGGAGCTGTTGCGCGACATCGTGGCCGAGGGCGCGGAGAAAGCCCGAGAGACGGCGCGCGAGACCATGGAGGAGGTGCGTCGCGCGATGCATCTTCGCGCAGGCTGAAGCAACCCTCCATGGCGAAGCCGGAATTGACCATCGTCGTGTCCAACCCGACCCCGGAAGCTCACCAGAGCCCGCCGCCGCAGCCGCAACAGGTGGAGATGCCGTTCGCCGTCGTCAATGGCGAGCCGGTGACCGAGCTGCCGCGCGACCTCTACATCCCGCCGCAGGCGCTCGAGGTGTTCCTCGAGGCGTTCGAGGGCCCGCTCGATCTGCTGCTCTATCTCATCCGGCGGCAGAACCTCGACATTCTCGACATTCCGCTCGCCGAGATCACCCGGCAGTACATGCGCTACATCGAGCTGATGCAGGACCTGCAGCTCGAGCTCGCGGGCGAGTACCTGGTGATGGCCGCCACTCTGGCGGAGATCAAATCGCGGATGCTGTTGCCGCGCCCGAAGACCTCGGCCGACGGCCTGGAGGAGGACCCGCGCGCGGAGCTCGTGCGGCGCCTGCAGGAGTACGAGCGCTTCAAGCGCGCGGCCGAGGGGATCGACGAGCTGCCGCGGCTCGAGCGCGACCACTGGGCCGCTTCCGCGGAGCTCAAGGACCGGCAGGTGGCCCGCGTGCTGCCGCAGATCACCCTGCAGGAGATGCTGGTCGCCTTCCAGGAGGTCGTGGTGCGCGCGGAGATGTTTGCGCACCATCACATCCAGCGCGAGCGGCTTTCCGTGCGCGCGCGCATGGGCGATATCCTCTCGAGTCTCGAGCGCGCGAGCTTCGTCGATTTCGTGCGCCTGTTCCGGCCCGAGGAAGGGCGCATGGGCGTGACGGTCACTTTCATGGCGATCCTCGAGCTGGTGCGCGAGGGGCTGATCGAGATCGTGCAGGCGGAGCCGTATGCGCCGCTGCACGTGCGGGCCGCGGCGCCGGGCCGGACGCTGCGCGTGGTCGCCGACAACGACGAGCCGAGGGAGAACGGATGAACGAGCACTATCTTCGCAATGTGATCGAGGCGGCGCTGCTCGCCGCCGGGCGGCCGGTGCAACCGGCCGAGCTGATCCAACTCTTCGACGGGGGCGCGCGGCCCTCGATGGAGCAGCTGCGCGCCGTCCTCGATGCGCTCGCCGCCGAGTACGCCGAGCGCGGCATCGAGCTCAAGGAGACCGCGGGCGGGGTGCGCGTCCAGGTGCGGCGCGAGCTCGCCGGCGAAGTCTCGCGCCTCTGGCCGGAGCGTCCCGCGCGCTACTCGCGGGCGCTCCTCGAGACGCTCGCACTGATCGCATACCGCCAGCCCATCACCCGCGGTGAGATCGAGGCGGTGCGCGGCGTGGCCGTCAATCCCAACATCGTGAAGACTCTCCTCGAGCGCAACTGGGTGCGTGTGGTCGGCACTCGCGATGTGCCGGGGCGCCCGGAGCTCCTCGGCACGACGCGGGACTTCCTCGACTACTTCGGCCTGAAGAGCCTCGATGAGCTGCCGCCGCTCTCGGAGCTGAAGGCGGTAGGGGACATCAATCTGCAGCTCGACCTGCAAGGCGAGGCGAGCCAGCCGGCATCGGCGCAAGTCGTTGCCGAGCCGGATGCGCTCGCGATCGATACGGCTGACAGCGCCGTGGCTGACAACTCGGCAGAGGCAGGCAACACCGCCGAAGTCGACGCCGCGGCCGAGGATGATGAGGACGGCGAGGAGGGAGAGGAAGGCGAGCTGTCCGCCGAAGGCGGCGACTCGCACGAGCTCGTCGCCGCCCCCCGCGACAACGGCGACTGACCGCCATGCCAAAACAGCGCGGCGAGCCCGAGCGCCTGCAGAAGGTCCTCGCCCGCGCCGGTCTCGCCTCCCGGCGGGAGGCGGAGGCGTGGATCAGAGCGGGCCGCCTGACGGTCAACGGCCAGGCCGCCTCCCTCGGGGTGCGTGTCGGTCCCGACGATGAGGTCAGGCTGGATGGCCGTGTGATCCGCCAGCGCGCGCCGCAATCGGCCGGCCGCGCCTACATCTATCACCGCTCTCCGGGCGAGAGCCTGGACGGCTCCCCGGGTCCGTCCCACTCATTGCTCGAGCGCCTGCCGAAACGCGCGGGGCGCCGGTTCGTGGTGGTGAGCCCCATGCCCCGGATCGACGGTGGCCTGGAGCTGATCTGCGGCGATGGCGAAGTCGCTGCGCGCCTGCAGCGCTGCGTGCGCGGGCTTTCGAGCGAGCTCAGCGTCAGGATGCGCGGGGAGCTCACCGAGCAGCAGATCGCGGGCGTTCTCGGCGGCGTGCTCGACAGCGGCGAGAGGCTGGAAGTGCTGAGCTGCGAGCCGGCGGGCGGGGAGGGCGCCAACCGCTGGTTTGCGATCACGGTGCGAGGGGCGAGCGGCAAGGACGTGCGCCAGCTCTTCGAGCGCCAGGGGGCGATCGTCAGCCGCGTGCTGCGCACCCGTCTGGGAACGATCGCGCTGGATCGTGCGCTGGCGCGTGGGCACTTTCGCGAGCTCGATGGCGAAGAGGTGCAGGCGCTCGTGTTGGCGGGGTCACCCGAAGGCCGCGATTCCGAGGCGAGCATCTGCGAGCCTGCGTCGGCCGCCAAAGCGCAGGGCCGTCCCTCAACGCAACCGAAACCTGCCGGCCGCCGCGGCGCGCGCCGCCCGCCAGGCGCGCCAGCTCGCCGCGGCCGCGCTCGCGATTGATGCCGTGCGCGAGCGCGGCAGCGCACGCTCGGCCCGAAGAGACTCCCGCCACGCGAGCGCCGCCCAGACGAGCAGGCCGCGCGTGCTCTGTTGGGTCTGTGGCGAAAGGCCCGTCACCGCGGCCTCGAGCTGGCTCCGCAGGGCCCGATGGCGCCGGCGGATGAGTTCCGCCAACTCCCGCGGCCACGGGGGCGAGGCGAGCGCCTGCGGCGCCACAGCCGCGCGCTCGAGCTCATCGAGCGGAATGCGCAATCGCCCGCAGCGGGCATCGCGCGCGAGGCGGCCGAGCAGCTCCAGCTCGCAGAGCGCCGCGCCGAACTCACTCCAGTCAACGGCCGCGTCCCCCCCGGATCCGTCGTCGCGAGTGCCGGTACCCGAGGCGGCCGCCATCATCGCCGCCGCCCAGCGCCGGCAGTAGGCGGTGAGCTCCTCGCGCCGCGCGAACGTCGCGCTCGCCAGATCCCACGTGGCGGTGTCCACCAGCCCCGGGAGGCCCGCGAGGAGGGAGTTGGCCTGGCCGCCTGGAGCGAGTTGCTCCAGGTGGCTCCGAAGCTCCCGCGTCAGCGGGTGCACGGGCTTGCCGGCGGCGCAGCGGGCGCATTCCTCACGCCACCACTCGAGGCGCGTATGCGCCACGTGATGATCGACCCCCGGCCGCAGCCCTGCGCCGATCTCCCGCTCGATACCGCACAGGCAAGCGAGTACCGGCTGTTGCGGCGAAGTAGAGTAGAGCCAGGCGAGGAAGCGGGGAGTGTCGGCCTCAGGCTTCTCTGACATCGCGCGGCTCGGCGGCGGCGAGAGGGCGCACCGGCTGCTCGATGGCCCCGAGGTCGGGCAGGGGCGCATCGGCGGTGACGCCGAGATCGGGGAAGCGCCGCGCCTGCGGCAACACCTGGCGCTCGAGCGAGCCCACCGCCGAGTTGTAGGCATCCACCGCGGCGCCGAGCCGTGCGCCGAGCCGCTCGAGATGGCCGGTGAAAGCCCCGAGCCTGCGGTAGAGCTCCTGGCCGAGCTCGCGGATGAGCGCGGCGTTTTCCGTCACCGCCGTCTGGCGCCAGCCATAGGCGACGGTCTTCAACAGCGCGATCAGGGTGGAGGGCGTCGCGATGATGATACCTTGCTTCAGCGCCCCCTCGAGGAGCTCCGGCCGCTCGGCGAGCGCCGCCGACAGGAACTGATCGCCTGGCAGGAAGAGCACGGTAAACTCCGGGCTGTGCTCGAACTGCGACCAGTAGGCTTTCGATGCGAGCTGCCGCACGCGCGTCTCCACCTGCTGCGCGTGCTTCTTCAGGGCCTGCTGCCGCTGCTCGTCGGTGGCGGATTCGAGGGCCTCGAGATAAGCATCGAGCGGTGTCTTCACATCGACGACGAGGTCGCGGGAGTCGGGCATGTGCACGACGAGGTCCGGGCGCAGCGCCCCTTCCGGGCCGAAGAGGTGCAGCTGCTCCGTGAAATCGCAGTGCTCACTCAGCCCGGCGAGCTCTACGAGCCGCCGCAGCGTCAACTCGCCCCAGCGCCCTCGCACCTCCGGACGCCGCAGCGCCGTGACGAGATTGCGTGTTTCCCGCTGCAATTGCGTCTGACCGCTCGCCAGTGACTCGATCTGCGTGCGCAGGGAGCTGTACGTCTCGCGCCTCTCGCGCTCGAGCGCCTGCGTCTGCTGCTCCGTGCGCTCGAGAGCCGCACGCAACGGCTCGACGAGCTGCGCGATGGCGGTCTCACGCTCCTTGAGAGTGCTCTGCGCGAGCGCCTGGTCGCGCCCGAGCGCCTCGCGTGCGAGCCGCAGGAAAAGCTCGCTGTTGGCGCGCAGCGTCTCGCCCGCGAGCGAGTCGAACGAGGCCCGCAGGCGCGCTTCCGACTTCTCGGACCGCAGCTGTCCGAGAAAGAACCCGAGCGCAGCGCCGAGGACCAACGAGGCGATCGCGATCAGCACGAGTGTCATGGGTCGTTACGCCTGCGCCCGCTCGAGGTGAACGAGGTAGTTGACGGACGGGTCGCGCGTGAGGCGGCACGACTCGGTGTAGGGGTTGAGCTCGATGCCGGCGATGGCGCGCGGCACGAGGCCCGCCGCGCGCGCCCAGCGCGTGAGCTCCGAGGGCCGGATCAGCCGGTCGTATTCGTGCGTGCCGCGGGGCAGCAGCCCGAGCACGTACTCGGCGCCGACGATCGCGAGGAGGAACGCCTTGAGATTGCGGTTGAGCGTCGAGACGAACACCGAGCCGCCCGGGCGCACGAGCGAGGCGAGGGTGGCGAGCATCTGTCGCGGCTGCGGCACGTGCTCGAGCATCTCCATGCAGGTGATGAGATCGAAGCTCTGCCCGAGCCCGGCCGCGAGATCCTCCGCCGCGGCCACCCGGTAGTCGACGTCGATGCCTTCCTCGGCCGCGTGCAGCCGCGCCACCTCGACCATGCCGGGGGCGAGGTCGATACCGGTGACCCTGGCGCCCTTGCGCGACAGCGCCTCGCTGAGCAGGCCGCCGCCGCAGCCGACATCGAGCGCGCGCGCGCCGGCGAGGCTCGCGTGCTGCGCGACGAAGCCGAGGCGCACCGGATTCAGCAGATGCAGCGGGCGGAACTCCCCGTGCGGGTCCCAGAAGCGGTGCGCCAGCGCGTCGAACTTCGATAGCTCGCCGCGGTCGGCATTCGGCGGCAGCTCCATGGACATGCGCATCATGCCCATATGCTAACATTCCCGGATGTCCGAGATCGCCCGAGAAATCTTGGCCGTCAGCCTCGAAGACGAGATGCGGCAGTCCTACCTCGACTACGCCATGAGCGTCATCGTCGGGCGCGCCCTGCCCGACGTGCGCGATGGCCTGAAGCCGGTGCACCGCCGCGTGCTCTTTGCGATGCGGGAGCTCGGCAACGACTGGAACAAGCCGTACAAGAAGTCGGCGCGCGTGGTGGGCGATGTGATCGGCAAATATCACCCGCATGGCGATACGGCGGTGTACGACACCATCGTGCGCATGGCGCAGCCCTTCTCGATGCGCTACCTGCTGGTGGACGGGCAGGGCAATTTCGGCTCCGTGGACGGAGACATGCCGGCGGCCATGCGTTACACGGAAGTGCGCATGTCGCGGTTCGCGCACGAGCTGCTCGCCGACATCGACAAGGAGACGGTCGATTTCACGCCGAACTACGACGAGTCGGAGCTCGAGCCTTCGGTCCTGCCGACGAAGATTCCGCACCTGCTCGTCAACGGCCAGACGGGCATCGCGGTCGGCATGGCGACCAACATCCCGCCGCACAATCTCACGGAGATCGTCAACGCGTGCCTCGCGCTGCTCGATGATCCGGCGCTGCCGCTCGCGGCGCTGATGCAGCACGTGCCCGGACCGGATTTTCCGACCGGGGGCATCATCAACGGCGCGCAGGAGATCGCGACCGCCTACCGCACCGGCCGCGGCCGGCTGTCGGTGCGCGCCCGGGTCAGCATCGAGGAGGTCGGCCGCGGCGATCGGCAGGCCATCATCGTCACCGAGCTGCCTTATCAGGTCAACAAGGCGCGGCTGATCGAGCGCATCGCGCAGCTGGTGCGCGAGAAGCACATCGAGGGCATCGCCGCCGACGGACTGCGCGATGAGTCGGACAAGGACGGCATGCGGATCGTGATCGAGCTGAAGCGCGGTGAGGTGAGCGAGATCGTCCTCAACAACCTCTATGCGCAGACACCGATGGAGACGGTGTTCGGCATCAACATGGTGGCGCTGCAGGACGGGCAACCGAGGCTGATGGCGCTGAAGGACATGCTCGATGCCTTCATCCGCCACCGGCGCGAGGTGGTCACGCGCCGCACCATCTTCGATCTCGCCAAGGCGCGCGAGCGCGCCCACATCCTCGAAGGCCTCGCGGTGGCGCTCGCCAACATCGACGAGGTCATCGCGCTCATCAAGGCGTCCCCCGCGCCGGCTGAGGCGCGCGCGGCCCTCATGGGGCGCGGCTGGCCTCCGGGAGTCGTCACCACGCTGCTGGAGCGCGCCGGCACGATATCGACGCGGCCCGCGGGCCTTGCGGCGGGCAGCGGCCTCGCCGGCGGCCCCGGGGGTGCGGAATACCGGCTGTCGGAGGCACAGGCGCAGGCCATTCTGGACATGCGCCTGAACCGCCTCACCGGCCTGGAGCAGGACAAGATCATCGCCGAGTATCAGGAGCTGCTCACCCGCATCTCGGACCTCACCGACATCCTCGCGCGCCCCGAGCGCCTCACCGAAGTGGTGCGCGCCGAGCTCATCGAGATCCGCGAGACCTACGGCGATGCGCGCCGCACGGAGATCAACCGCGAGCATCTCGACCTCAGCACCGAGGATCTGATCGAGCCGCAGGATGTCGTCGTCACGCTCTCGCACGCCGGCTATGCGAAGTCGCAGCCGCTCTCGGAGTACCAGACGCAGCGCCGCGGCGGGCGCGGCAAGGCCGCCACCGCCGTCAAGGACGAGGACTTCGTCGAGAAGCTCTTCGTGGCCCACACGCACGACACGGTGCTCTGCTTCTCGAGCCGCGGCAAGGTGTACTGGCTGAAGGTCTACGAGCTGCCGCAGGCCGGGCGCAGCTCCCTCGGCAAGCCCATGGTGAATCTCCTGCCGCTCGAGCCGGGGGAGAAGATCAACGCGCTGCTGCCCGTGAAGCAATATGACGAGCAGCACTACGTGTTCATGGCGACCAGCCAGGGCACGGTGAAAAAGACGCCGCTCACCGCGTTCTCACGTCCTCGCCCGAGCGGCATCATCGCCCTCGACCTGCACGATGAGGACAGGCTGGTGGGCGTGGCGATCACTGACGCCGAGCGCGAGATCATGTTGGTCTCGAGCGGCGGCAAGGCCATCCGCTTCGCCGAGAGCGAGGTCCGCCCCATGGGGCGCGAGGCCGCCGGCGTACGCGGCATCAAGCTCGGTGAGGGTCAGGAAGTCATCGCGCTCATCGTCGTCGGCCAGAACGGGGCCAATGACGAGAGCCACGCAGCCGTGCTCACAGCATCCGCCTCGGGGTACGGCAAGCGTACGCCCGTCACGGAGTTCCCCGTGCACGGCCGCGGGGGCCAGGGCGTCATCGCCATGCAGACCTCGGACCGCAACGGCACGACCGTGGCGGCACTGCAGGTGCTGCCCGGCCAGGAGATCATGCTCATCAGCTCGACTGGCACGCTGGTGCGCACCGGGGTGGACGAGGTCTCGCAGCTCGGACGCAACACCCAGGGCGTACGCCTCATCCGCCTCTCGGAGGGTGAGCGCCTGGTCGGCATCGAGCGCATCGAGAGCCTGGAAGGCGAGGCCGCCGAAGAAAGCCCCGCCGAGAGCGACCAACCGCCTGCCGGCTGAAGCCACGGCACGAAATTTGGTAGTATCGCTCACTCCCTAGTTGCTTACCGAACCCGGAAGGGCATTCGTGCGCGTATTCAATTTCGCCGCAGGACCTGCGGCCCTGCCGCTGGAAGTTCTCGAGCAGGCTCGCGAGGAGATGACCGACTGGCGCGGCAGCGGCATGTCGGTGATGGAAGTCAGCCATCGCAGCAAGGCGTTCATCGCCGTGGCGCAGGAGGCGGAGAGCCTCACACGCTCGCTGCTCGCCATCCCCGCCGGCTACAAGGTGCTCTTCCTCCAGGGCGGCGCAACCGGCCAGTTCGCCGCCATCCCGATGAATCTCGCCGCCCCCGGCGCGGTGGCCGACTATGTGAATACCGGCGCCTGGTCGAAGAAAGCGATCGGTGAGGCGAAGCGGCTGCAGGTGAAGGTCAACATCGCCGCCGATGAGGCGGCATCGAATTACGCCACGGCGCCGGATCAGGGCAGTCTCGAGCTGACGGCCGGTGCTGCGTACGTACACTACACGCCCAATGAGACGATCGGCGGGGTAGAGTTCCCCTACGTACCGCAGACGGGTACCGTACCGCTCGTGGCGGACATGTCCTCCACCATCCTCTCCAGACCGATCGATGTCTCCCGTTTCGCGCTCATCTATGCGGGCGCGCAGAAGAACATCGGCCCGTCAGGTCTTTGCCTCGTGATCGTAAGGGAGGATCTGCTCGGCAAGGCCCGTGCGGATACCCCATCCGTATGGGACTACAAGGCGATGGCCGAGCAGGGCTCGATGCTCAACACGCCGCCCACCTTCGGCTGGTACATCTGCGGCCTGGTGCTGAAGTGGGTTCAGGCGCAGGGGGGGCTCGCGGCGATGGCGGCACGCAACCGCGCCAAGGCGGAGCTGCTCTACCGCACCATCGACGAGTCCGGCTTCTACCGCAACCCGGTGGCGAAGCCCTGCCGCTCCTGGATGAACGTGCCATTCACGATGCCGCGCGCGGAGCTCGATCAGGTCTTCATCGCCGAGGCGAAGGCCGCGGGGCTGGTGAGCCTCGAGGGCCACCGCTCGGTCGGCGGCATGCGCGCCAGCCTCTACAACGCCATGCCGCTCGAGGGCGTGCAGGCGCTCGCCGCTTTCATGAAGGATTTCCAGCGCCGCCACGGCTGACTCCATGAAGTACCGCATCCTGACTCTCAACAACATCAGCGCGCGCGGCCTGGAGCGCCTGCCGCGCGACCGCTATGAGGTCGCATCGGGCCTGGAGCGTCCGGATGCCATCCTGGTGCGCTCGGCCGACATGCACGGCTCGAGCGTGCCCGAGACGGTGCGCGCCGTCGGCCGCGCCGGGGCTGGAGTCAACAACATCCCGGTCGCGGACCTGAGTCGCCGCGGCATCCCGGTCTTCAACGCCCCGGGCGCCAACGCCAATGCGGTGAAGGAGCTGGTGCTGGCGAGCCTCCTGCTCGCCGCGCGCAACATCTGCCAGGCCTGGGCCTTCGCGCGCTCGACCAGCGGCGATGACACGGCGATCGACGAGGCGGTGGAGAAGGGGAAGAAAGCGTTCGTCGGGTTCGAGCTTCCCGGGCGCACGCTCGGGGTCGTGGGCCTCGGTGCGGTCGGCGTCGAGGTGGCCAACTCCGCCGAGGCGCTCGGCATGAGCGTCCTCGGCTACGATCCGCAGATCACCGTGCAGCGCGCCTGGCAGCTCTCCTCCGGCGTGGAGCAGGCGCTCTCGCTCGATGATCTTTTCGCCCGCTCCGATGTGGTCACGGTGCACGTGCCCCTCAACGACCAGACCCGCAGGCTGGTCAACGAGCCGCGGCTGCGGCTCATGAAGAAGGGGGGCGTGCTCCTCAACTTCTCGCGCAGCGGCATCGTGGACGATCCGGCCGTGGTGGCGGCGCTCGATGCCGGGCGCCTGCACGGCTACGTCTGCGACTTCCCGAGCAATCTGCTCAAGGATCACCCGCGGATCGTGACCCTGCCGCATCTCGGCGCCTCCACCGGCGAGGCCGAGGAGAACTGCGCGATCATGGTCGCCGACCAGGTGCGCGACTTCCTGGAGAACGGCAACATCCGCAACAGCGTCAACTACCCCGAGGCGCTGCTGTCCCGGGTGCCCGGCGCCACGCGCCTCGCCATCACCAACAGCAACGTGCCCAACATGGTCGGACAGATCTCGACCTGCCTCGCGGGCGCCAGGATCAACATCGCGGACCTGCTCAACAAGTCCCGCGGCGAGTACGCCTACACGCTCATAGACGTCGACGGCACGGTCGGCGAGGATGTCCTCGGCAAGATCCGCGGCATCCCGGGCGTTCTCTCGGCCCGTCTGCTCTGAGGCGGGGCACCATGGCCGCCAGGAAGACCTCCTCCCGCAGGCGCCCGGCGCGCGCGCAACCGGCATTGCCCGCCACGGCGAAGCTCGAAGCGGTGCGCGCCAGGATCGACGGCGTCGATGAGCAGATCCAGCGCCTGCTCAACGAGCGGGCGAAGCTGGCGCAAGCGGTCGGCATCTCCAAGACCCGGGACGGCCGTACCGTCGACTTCTACCGTCCGGAGCGCGAGGCGCAGGTGCTGCGCCGGGTGCAGGAGCGCAACCGCGGCCCGCTGCGCGACGAGGAGGTAGTGCGTCTCTTCCGCGAGATCATGTCGGCGTGTCTCGCGCAGCAGGAGCCGCTGAAGGTCGCCTACCTCGGCCCGGAGGCCACCTTCAGCCAGACCGCGGTGCTCACGCAGTTCGGCCACTCTGTGCGCGCCCTGCCGCTGGGCTCCATCGATGAGGTCTTCCACGAAGTGGAAGCGGCGGCGGCGGATTTCGGGGTGGTGCCGATCGAGAACTCCACCGAGGGCACGGTCAACCATACGCTCGACCGGTTCATCGCCTCGCCGCTGAAGATCTGCGGCGAGGTGGAGCTGCGCATCCATCATTATCTGATGGGCCATATGACCGCCCTCGGGCGGATCGTGCGTGTCTGCTCGCACCCGCAGTCGCTCGCGCAGTGCCGGGCGTGGCTGCAGGAGCACCTGCCGAACGTCGAGCTCGTGCCGGCATCGAGCAACGGCGAGGCCGCGCGCCGGGCGCGCGACGAGCGGGGCACCGCCGCGATCGCCGGAGAAACGGCAGCCGAGGTCTACGGGCTCAAGATCCTGGCGCCGCAGATCGAGGATCGGGCCGACAACACCACGCGCTTTCTGGTCCTCGGCCGCAAGCTCCTCGCGGCGAGCGGCCGGGACCGCACGACGCTGCTGGTCTCGGTGGCGGATACCGACTCGCCGGGCGCGCTGCATCGGCTGCTGGAGCCTCTCGCGCGCCACCGGGTCAGCATGACGCGTATCGAGTCGCGCCCCTCGCACCGGCGCAAATGGGACTACATCTTCTTCATCGACATCGACGGCCATGCCGAGGAGCCGCACGTGGCCCGCGCGCTCGCGGCGCTCAAGCAGCGCTCCTCGCTCTTTCGCGTGCTCGGCTCCTATCCGCGCGCCGTGCTGTAGAGTAGGCGGCCATGACTGCAAGCGGTGCGAGCGCACACTATCGGGTGCAGCCGGGCGGTAAGGTGGCGGGCTCGCTCACGGTACCCGGCGACAAGTCGATCTCCCACCGGGCCCTGATGCTCGGCGGCATCGCCGACGGGGAGACGCGGATCACGGGCTTTCTGGCGGGCGAGGATTGCCTGGCCACGCTGCGCGCGCTGCAGGCGCTCGGTGTGCGTATCGAGCGTCCGCAGCCGCAGACGGTGCACGTGACTGGCCGGGGTCTCGAGGGCCTGAGGGGGGCCGGCGTGCCGCTCGACATGGGCAATGCCGGCACCGCCATGCGGCTTTTCATGGGACTGCTGGCACCGCAGGCATTCGATTCCACCCTGATCGGCGACGAGTCCCTGATGCGCCGGCCGATGGAGCGAGTGGCGGCGCCGCTGCGGCTGATGGGCGCGGATATCCGCACCCATGACGGCCGTCCCCCGGTGCAGATCCACGGCGCCCCCGAGCTGCGCGCCATCGATTACCCCTTGCCGGTGGCGAGCGCGCAGGTGAAATCGGCCGTGCTGCTCGCGGGCCTGAGGGCCTTTGGCCGCACGCGGGTCACGGAGCCGGCGCCGGCGCGCGACCATACCGAGCGCATGCTGAGCGCATTCGGCGTCGAGGTGCTGCGCGAGGGCCGCTCGGTCGCGATCGAGGGCGGTCAGCGGCTCACCGGCACCTCGGTCGCGGTGCCCGCGGATTTCTCCTCGGCCGCATTCTTCCTGGTGGCCGGCTGTCTTGCGGCCGAGCAAGGCCTGCTGCTGCGCAATGTCGGCGTCAATCCGACGCGCACCGGGCTGCTGGAGATGCTGCGTCTCATGGGGGCCGACATCCGGGTGCATGCGCTTCGCCAGGATGGCCGTCCTGGAGGGGAGCCGATCGCGGACATCGAGGTGCGCAAGAGCCGCCTGAAGGGCATCCGGGTGCCGGAGTCGCTCGTGCCCCTCTCCATCGAAGAGTTTCCGGTGTTCTTCGTTGCCGCGGCACTGGCGGAAGGGGAGACCCTGGTGCGGGGCGCCCTGGAGCTGCGGGTCAAGGAGAGTGACCGCCTCGCCGCCATGGCGCAGGGCCTCACCGTGCTGGGGGTGGAGAATCAGCTGCTCGAGGACGGTCTCTGGATCCGTGGCGGTACGACCCTCGGCGGCGGCGTCATCGAGAGCCACGGGGATCACCGCATCGCCATGGCCTTCGCGGTGGCCGGGCTGGCCGCGCGCAGCCCCATCGAGATCCGCGACGTCGCGAATGTCGCGACCTCCTTTCCGGGGTTCCTCGATATCGCGCGCTCGGTGGGGCTGCAGATCGAGATTGCATGACCGACACGCCGATCGTGACGATCGACGGCCCCAGCGGCTCCGGCAAAGGGACCATCAGCCGCGCGGTGGCCAGTCACACCCGGTGGCATCTGCTCGACAGCGGCGCCCTGTACAGGCTGGTAGCCCATGCCGGCATGCAGCGGGGGCTCGAGGCTGGCGATGTCGAGGGGCATGCACGGCTCGCCGCCGGCATGCAGGTGGTCTTCGGGGTCGGCCCGGACGGCAGCGAGCGGGTGATGCTGGACGGCCAGGACGTCACCCAGGCCATCCGCACGGAGACGGCCGGGCAGGAGGCCTCGAGGGTCGCCGCCTGGCCGGCGGTCCGTTCGGCGCTCCTGGAGCGCCAGCGGGCCTTTGCCCGGCCTCCGGGGCTCGTGGCCGACGGCCGGGATATGGGCACGGTCGTCTTTCCGGCGGCCCGCCTCAAGGTGTACCTCACGGCGAGCGCCCAGGAGCGGGCGCTGCGGCGCTATAAGCAGTTGAAAGACAAGGACTCCGGTGTTAGCCTTTCCGCCCTTTCGCGCGAGATCACCGAGCGGGACGCGAGGGATTCGACGCGGGCGGTGGCCCCCCTGATCCCCGCCCCCGATGCGGAGGTGATCGACTCGACGGGTCTTTCCATCGAGGAGGTCGTCGGCCGCGTGCTGAGGCTCGGAGCCGGGCGGTCGCTGTGGCCGTCGGTCTGACACGATCTCGCTGGAAGTTTTCCAAGCCGGTGCGCGCATGAGGCGCGCGCCATATCCGTATCTGCCTGGGCCGCAAGGAGTGTCGGTGCCAGTATTTCGACAGAGAGTATGACAGAAAGTTTTGCGCAGCTTTTCGAGCACAGCCTAGCCAACCAACGCATCCGTCCGGGGATGATCCTCACCGGGCTGGTGGTCGACGTCACCCCCGACGTCGTGGTCGTCAACGTGGGCCTGAAGTCCGAGGCCGTCATCCCCGTAGAGCAGTTCAAGAACGAGCGCGGGGAGGTCGAGGTCAGATCCGGCGATCAGGTCGAGGTCGCCCTCGACTCGGTCGAGGACGGCACCGGCGAGACCCGCCTCTCCCGCGAGAAGGCGAAGCGTGCCCGTACCTGGACCCGGCTCGAGGAGGCATTCAACAAAGCGGAGATCGTCACCGGCATCATCACCGGCCGCGTCAAGGGCGGCTTCACGGTGGAGATCGACAACGTGCGGGCGTTCCTCCCGGGATCGCTCGTCGACGTGCGCCCGGTGCGCGATACCTCCTATCTCGAGGGCAAGCCGCTCGAGTTCAAAGTCATCAAGCTCGACCAGAAGCGCAACAACGTGGTGGTCTCCCGCCGCGCGGTGGTGGAGCAGGAATTCTCCGCGGAGCGCAGCGCGCTGCTCGAGAACCTGCAGGAAGGCTCGGTCGTGCACGGCGCGGTCAAGAACCTCACCGACTACGGCGCGTTCGTCGACCTGGGCGGCATCGACGGCCTCCTGCACATCACCGACATGGCG
>DASVWT010000402.1:0-5827 GCA_036393055.1 Steroidobacteraceae bacterium | reverse complement strand
GCAGCGCCTGGCTGAGAAATATCTGCTCCGCCTCAGCTTGGGTCACTTTAAGACGGGTCTGGCGACAGCTCGATCTGCTTCACCGGGCCGAGCAGCAGCAGGTAGCAGAGGATGCCGAGCAGCGCGACTGCGCTGACGAAGACGAGGCCTCCCATGAAAGACCGGGTGGTGCCGAGGATCAGGCCGATCACTGCGGGGGTCACGATACCGGCGAGGTTGGCGAACAGGTTGAACATCCCGGTCGTGAGGCCCCGCAGGCTGGGCGGGGCGATGTCGGTGATCAGAGTCCAACCCAGGTTGCACATGCCCTGGCCGAAGAACACGAACGAGAGAATGCCGATCACGGCGGCGTTGCTGTGCACGAAGCCGGCAAGCAGCAGCGTGCTCGCCATGGCGAGTCCCGTCACGATCGGGGCTTTGCGGCCCAGCGTGGCGGAGCCGGTACGACGGATGAGCCAGTCGGACCACCAGCCGCCGACGAGCACACCCACGGAGGCGGCGATATAGGGCAGGGCGGCGAGCATTCCCGCGGTGCGCAGTTTCAGGTGGTGAGC
Organism: Steroidobacteraceae bacterium; assembly: GCA_036393055.1. Lineage (GTDB taxonomy): Bacteria > Pseudomonadota > Gammaproteobacteria > Steroidobacterales > Steroidobacteraceae > 13-2-20CM-66-19. The sequence goes on along the minus strand of DASVWT010000402.1, from coordinate 5,273 downwards.
CGAGGCCAGGTACGTCGGAAACCAGGTGAGAAAGAACACCAGCGTCGAGTTGCTGGCGAACTGGCCGAGCGCCGTGCCGAGGAAATGGCGATTCCCGAGCAGCAGCCGCAGATCCCGCCACGACCATCGCGGCGGCGGCGGCGGCCGTACGAGGCCGCCGCCGCTTCTGATGTGATCGAGCTCCGCGGCGTTGACGGAACGGCTGTGCTCGGGGTCCCTGTAGAGGAAGAACCAGACGGCCGTGAAGGCGATTCCCGTACCGCCGGTGAGAAAGAACAAAGCCCGCCAGCCCCAGGTCGCGGCAACCCAATAGAGCGGTGGACTGAGGAAGGCGAGCCCGAAGTACTGGCCGACGGAAAATACGCCATTGGCGCGCGCCCGCTCCACCTGCGGGAACCAGGCTCCGAGGACCCGGCTGTTAGAGGGAAAGCAGGGCGCTTCGGCCACGCCCAGGCCCAGCAGGCAGCCGAAAAGCTGCGCGAAGCTGGTGGCGAGCCCCTGAAAGAAGGTGAAGATCGACCAGATCCCGATTGCGCAGCCGTAGACGATCCGGGTGCCCAGCCGGTCGAGGAGGATGCCGCCTGGAACCTGAGTCGCGACATAAGTCCAGGAGAAGGCGGAGAACAGCAGGCCGAGCTCAGCCGCTCCGAGGTGCAGCTGATGCGCCAGCAGCGGCGCGGCGATGCCGAGCACCGCCCTGTCCAGGTAGTTGATGGTGGTGCCGGCGCTCACCAGCGCCAGCGCGAGAAAGCGGACTCTGGTGGCTCTCAAGGCGACCCCCGCCGTCCCGAGCAGCAGGGTGTCTTTTGCGGATTCCGGCACGATCGTGTATCCCCCATCTGGCGCTGACTCCGGCAAGCGCAACCGGTATTATCCTCCCTAGTTCGTACATGACTGTCAATGCGGTGCCGCCGGTCCTGCTTTTGACCGTACTATCCAGTTCGTCCATACTGGAGACTCAAGCGAGGAGTTCCTAAATGGCTACGGTAGCGAAAGAAGGGGCGAGGAGCGAGCTCGGCGAGGCCGAGCGCGCCGAAATCGATTCGATGATCGGCCGCGCCCGCGCGGCCATGCGCGCGGTCGAGTGCTACGATCAGCAGCAGGCCGACCGGCTATGCCAGGCGCTCGGCTGGGCGACCGCCAACGAGAGGACCTTCACCCGCCTCGCCCGCATGAGCGTCGAGGAGAGCAAGCTCGGGGATCCGCAGGGGCGTATCTCCAAGCGCTTCAAGATCATGGGCGTGCTGCGCGATGCGCTGCGGGGCAGGAGCATCGGCATCGTCGAGGAGCTTCCCGAGAAGGGAATCGTCAAATACGGCAAGCCGGCGGGCGTCATCGCCTCCCTGGTGCCGACCACCAACCCGGAATTGACGCCGCCCTTTACGGCAATCTATGCCGTTAAATGCCTGGACGCGGTGATCTACTCGCCGCATCCGCGCTCGCAGAACACGACACGGGAAGTGGTCCGCATCATGCGCCAGACCCTCGCGCGATTGGGAGCACCTGAGGATCTGCTGCAGTGCATCGCCCGGCCCAGTATCGCTTCGACGCAGTACCTGATGTCCAATTGCGATGTTACGTTTGCAACTGGCGGGCAGCCGATGGTCAGGGCAGCTTACAGCTCGGGCCGACCCGCGTATGGCGTAGGTGCGGGCAACTCGACGATGGTCATTGACGAGACGGCCGACCTCGACATCGCCGCGCGCAACACGCGCACGTCCAAGACATCGGATTACGGCTCCGGTTGCTCCGCTGACGGCAATTTGCTGATCGACTCCCGGATTTACGACGCCTTCCTGCGCGCACTGCAGGCGGAAGGCGGCTTTCTAGCCAACCCCGCTCAGGCCAGCGCGCTCGAGCGGGTCATCTGGGACGAGCAGGGCCATCGCCTGCCCGATACCGTCGCCTGCGCGCCGCAGGTGCTCGCCGAGCGCGCGGGCTTCAGCATCCCGGCGGATCGAAAATTCATCATGGTGGAGAACGACAAGATCGGCCCGCAGCACAACTGGTCGCGGGAGAAGCTCACCACTGCGCTCGCCGTCTACCGTTATGAAGGCTTCGATCAGGCGCTCGAGATGGTGCGCAAGATCTATGAGGTGGGTGGCAGGGGCCACTCCTGCGGCATCTACTCCCACGACGATGGACACATCGACCGCCTGGCGCGCGTCGCCCCGGTGAGCCGCATGATGGTGCGACAGCCGCAATCGAAAGCGAATGCCGGCTCCTTCACCAACGGCATGCCGATGACCTCGAGTCTCGGCTGCGGGATCTGGGGCGGCAACATCACCAACGAAAACATTCACCTGAAGCATTTCATGCAGACCACCTGGGTGAGCCGTCCGATTGCGGAAGACCGTCCGTCTGAGCGGGAGCTGTTCGGTGAGTTCTACGACACGGAGGTGACCTGAATGTCCCACAACACCGTCGCCGAGCACCTGGTGCGCTACCTCGAGCGGCGAGGGGTGCGGCACATGTTCGGCCTCTGCGGTCATACCAACATCGCCGTGCTGTCCGCGCTCGAGGGCAGCAGTATCCGGTTCATCAACGTTCGTCACGAGCAGGTCGCGGCGCATGCCGCCGACGGCTACGCGCGTGTGTCAGGCAAGGCCTCGGTTTTACTCACGCACCTTGGTCCGGGCCTGACGAATGCCGCCACGGGCGTGGCCAACGCAGCGCTCGACTGCATCCCGATGATCGTGATCGCGGGCGACGTGCCGAGCCACTACTTCGGCAAGCACCCCCACCAGGAGGTGAATCTGCATGCCGACGGCGCGCAATTCGAGATATTCCGGCCGTTCGTGAAGCGAGCCTGGCGGGTGGATCGCGCCGATCTCTTCCCCGAGATCCTGGTCAAAGCGTTCCAGCTCGCCGAGAGCGGCCAGCCGGGTCCCGTGCTGGTCGATGTGCCCATGGATGTCTTCTCAGCGCAACTGGAGCCGGCGCATCGCGCGCGCTTCGAGACGGCCGCGGCGCCACTGCACGCGCCCGACATAGGCATCGATGCAGCCAGAGCGATCGTTCAGGCGCTCGCTACGGCCCGCCAGCCGCTCATCTACGCGGGTGGCGGGGTGCTGCTCGCCCGGGCGAGCGAGGAGCTGCGCGAATTCGCCGAGCACCTGGGGGTACCCGTTGCGCACAGCCTGATGGGCAAGGGAGCGTTGCCGGACGATCACCCCCTCGTGCTCGGCATGAGCGGCTTCTGGGGCACGCGGCTGGTCAACGATGCGTGCATGGCCGCCGACTGGGTGCTCGGCGTCGGCACCCGTTTCAAGGAGGCCGACTCCAGCTCCTGGTATCGGGAGTATACTTTTAACATCCCCCCGGCCAGGCTCGCGCACATCGACATCGAGCCGAGCGAGATAGGCCGCAACTTCCCGACCGAGATCGGCGCCGTCGCCGATGTGAAGGCGGCGCTCAGGACGCTGAATCGCCTGGCCCGGGAGCTGTATCCCGGCGGGCGGAAGAGTCCGGAAGTGGAAGCGCGCATCGCGCGGTTTCGGAACGAGTTTTCGCAGGCCAACCGCGCCATGCAAGTGAGCGACGCATTTCCCATGATGCCCGAGCGCATCCTTGCCGAGACGCGCGAGCTGCTGCCGCGGGACGCCATCATCACTACCGACGTGGGCTGGAACAAGAACGGCGTCGGCCAGCAGTTCCCGATCTACACGCCAGGCAGTGTGCTGACGCCGGGAGGCTACGCCACCATGGGATTCGGGCCGCCGGCAGCGATCGGCGCGAAGCTCGCCGCACCGGGCCGGACCGTGGTCTCGCTGGTGGGGGATGGAGGCTTCGGACAGAACCCGGCGGCGCTTGCCACCGCAGTGGAGCAAGGTCTTCCCATCGTATGGGTGGTCATGAACAACAATGCCTTCGGTACGATCGCTGGGCTGCAGCAGGCGGCTTTCGGCTCGACGCTCGGCACGGTGTTCCCCGGCGATGGCCAGAGCTGGAGCGAGATCCGCCCGAATTACGCCGAAATCGCGCGCGCTTACGGCTGCGAAGGTGTGCGGATATCCTCGGCGTCCGAATTCGGGCCAGCTCTGCGCAGAGCGCTCGAGTCCGGCCGGCCGTGGGTGATCGATGTGCCGATGAAGAACAATCCGACACCGACCACCGGGCACTGGAACATTCTGGACATCTACTCGCCCGGAAGGTCCGTCGGTCACGTCGCCACAGACTGAGGCAGCAGTATGGAGAAGAAAGTCGATGTGCTGGTGAGCGAAGTCGGCCCACGGGATGGGCTGCAGAGCATCCGCTCGATCATGCCGCTCGAGGCCAAGAAGGCCTGGATCAGCGCCGAGACCGCGGCCGGAGTGCGCGAGATCGAAGTCGGCAGCTTCGTGCCGGCAAAGCTGCTCCCGCAGCTCGCCGACACGGCGGATGTGGTCGCGCATGCGCTGGGCATCCCGGGGCTCACGGTCGCTGCGCTGGTTCCCAACTTGAAGGGCGCGCAGGCGGCGGTCGCCGCGGGCGTGCACAAGATAACCATACCCTTCTCGGCCTCGGACACGCATCTGCAGAAGAACGTCCGGCACACGCCCGAGCAGATGCTGCAGGAAACCCGCGGCATCGTAGAGCTGCTGAGAAGCCTCCCGGCGGAGCGCCGGCCCAAATTCGAGGCAGGCATATCGACCGCGTTCGGCTGCAGCTACGAAGGTGTCATCCCGGCCGACAAGGTGCTCCGCCTCGCGGAAACTCTCATAGCGGCGGGCTGCGATGAAGTCGGCCTCTCAGACACGACGGGTTATGCGAATCCCGCGCAGGTAAAGGATCTGGTGGTTCGGGTGCGACAAGCCGTCGGCGGGCGGGCTTTCGCCGGACTGCACCTGCATAACACGCGGGGCCTCGGGCTTGCCAACGTGCTCGCTGGCCTGGAAGTCGGCGTCCGGACTTTCGACAGCTCCCTGGGCGGCCTTGGCGGCTGCCCGTGGGCGCCGGGAGCATCCGGCAATATTGTCACCGAGGACCTCGTCTTCATGCTGGAGGCTATGGGGCTGCGGACGGGCATCGATATCGACGGGCTGCTGTCCGTCCGTAAGATCCTGAAAGACGCCCTGCCGCGAGAAGAGATGTACGGCTTCGTTCCCGAGGCGGGGCTGCCGCTCGGATTCCGCGGCGAAAACGGAGAATAGTCAGTGGTCGAGGTCGTCCCGATATCGGGATTGAGCCGCCAGGCGGATCGGAGTGTTGGCGGTACCGTAGCCGCAATATCCGCGGCGCTCGACGATCTCGAAGAAGAAACGCTTGGCGAAGGCGCGGGAGACGAGCTGGAA
>DASVWT010000401.1:0-3573 GCA_036393055.1 Steroidobacteraceae bacterium | reverse complement strand
GCGCACGTCGACCGGATTGAAGTATCTGCGGCGCCCGTCCGCAGCGGTCTGGGAGTAGACGTGATTGAGCACCATGCCCTGGGTCAGCAGGTTGGTGAACGGCTCGTCCACCGCCAGCAGGCCACAATCGCGCATCACCTTGGTCCAGAAGCGCGCATACAGCAGGTGCAGCACGGCATGCTCGATGCCGCCGACGTACTGATCGACGGGCAGCCAGTAGGCCGCGCGCTCGTCCACCATCGCGCGTTCCTGGTCCGGACATGCATAGCGCATGTAGTACCACGAGGAATCGACGAAAGTATCCATCGTGTCGGTTTCCCGGCGCGCGGGCCGGCCGCATTTCGGACACTCGCACTGGTAGAACGCCGCGGACTTGGCGAGCGGGTTGCCGCTGCCGTCCGGCACGAGGTCCTCGGGCAACAGCACCGGAAGCTGCGCGTCCGGCACCGGCACCTCGCCACAGGCCTCGCAATGGACGAGCGGGATCGGACAACCCCAGTACCGCTGCCGCGAAATGCCCCAGTCCCGCAGCCGATACTGCACCCGCTTCTTGCCGAGCCCGCGCTTCTCCAAGGCGGCCGCGATCGCATCCACGGCGGCCTGGAACTCCAGGCCCGAGAACTCCTGCGAATTGACCGTGACACCGTAGCCGCCGTATTCGGCGATCCAGGGCGCACGCACCTCGTCGTAGGCGCCCGTGTTCGAGCGCACCACCGTCACGATCGGCAACGAATTCTTCTGCGCGAACTCGAAGTCGCGCTCATCGTGCCCCGGCACGCCCATCACCGCGCCCTCGCCGTACCCCATGAGCACGTAATTGGCGACCCAGAGCTCGATCGGCTTGCCGGTGAAGGGATGCAGCACGTGCAGTCCCGTGCGCATGCCTTTTTTCTCCTGGGTCGCGACATCCGCCTCCATGACGCTGCCGCGGCGGCACTCGTCGATGAATGCCGCGAGCGCCGGGTTGGATACCGCAGCCGCTGCAGCCACCGGATGCTCCGCCGCGATCGCCATGAAGGTGACGCCGAACAGAGTGTCCGCGCGTGTCGTGAACACCTTCAGCGCCCCTTCCGCCGCCATGGCCGCGCGCGTATCCGGCGCGTAGGGGAAGGAAATCTCACACCCCTCGCTGCGGCCGATCCAGTTGGCCTGCATGAGACGCACCCGCTCCGGCCAGCCCGGCAACTGCTCGAGATCCCCGAGCAGCTCCTGCGCATAACGGGTGATGTTGAGATAGTAGGTCGGGATCTCCCGCTTCTCGACCAGCGCCCCCGTGCGCCACCCGCGCCCCTCGATCACCTGCTCATTGGCGAGCACCGTCTGATCGACGGGATCCCAGTTGACCACCCCCGTCTTGCGATACGCGATCCCCCGCTCCAGCATCCGCAGGAAGAGCCACTGGTTCCACCGGTAGTAGCCCGGATCACAGGTAGCGACCTCGCGGCTCCAGTCGATGCCGAACCCCAGCGACTTCAACTGCGCCCGCATGTGCGCGATGTTCTGCCGCGTCCACTTCGCAGGCGGCACTCCATTGCTCATCGCCGCATTCTCCGCCGGCAACCCGAACGCATCCCACCCCATCGGCTGCAGCACGTTCCGCCCCTGCATCCGCATGAAGCGCGCCAACACGTCCCCGATGGTGTAGTTGCGCACATGCCCCATGTGCAGCCGCCCCGACGGGTAAGGCAGCATCGACAGGCAATAATACTTGTCCCGCCCCTTCTCCTCCTTCACCTCGAAGGACCGATGCTCTTCCCAATAAGCCTGCGCCGCCCGCTCGACAACCGCCGGATCGTAATGCTCTTCCACGCGAAAACGCCTGAATATCAGCCCGGGAAACCGTTCAATTTACACGAACGAGCGGCGGCTCGTTACACGACGAGCCGCCGCGGCCTGATGTGAAATCTTTAAGGAACCGCGACAGGCAGGAAAAGCTGCGCCGACTCCCGCTGAATCAGCAGCGCCACGCTCTTGTTCCGCTTCGCCCTCGCGGCCGACTCCAGCTGCTCCACCGTGCTGATCCGCCGCCCATCCACTCCCAGGATGATATCCCCCGGCTCCACGCCGGCGACCTCCGCTGCCCCCGACACCCCCTCCACCACCAGGCTCCCGCTCGTCCGCGCCTCAGCCTTCTCCTGCGGACCCAGGGGCCGGATGGTGAGCCCCAGCTGATTCGGCTTGCGCGCCACCGGCGCCGGCCGCGGCGCACTCCGCGCCTGCGCGGTCTGCGACTCCTTCAACTCCTCGACCCGCACCCGCACCGTCCGGTCCCGATGATCCCGCCACAACGTCAGCGTCGCCTGCGACCCCGGCCTCATGTCCGATATCCGGCTCGACAGCTCGCCGAAGTGATCGATAGCGTGGCCGTCGACCGCCAGCACCACATCCCCCGGCTCCAGACCCGCCGCCGCCGCCGGACTCTTGCTCTCCACCGAGCTCACCAGGGCCCCGTGCGGGCTGCTCAAGCCGAACGAGTCGGCAAGGTCCGCGGTCACCTCCTGAATGGTGACCCCGATCTTGCCGCGCACCACGTGCCCGACCGCGATGATCTGACGCTCCACGTTCTCCGCCACATTGATCGGGATGGCGAAGGAGACGCCCATGAACCCGCCGGTGCGGCTGAAGATCTGCGAGTTGATGCCGACCACCTCACCCTGCAGATTGAAGAGCGGTCCGCCGGAGTTGCCCGGGTTCACCGCCACGTCGGTCTGGATGAACGGCACGTAGTTCTCCGTGGGCAGCGAGCGGCCGATCGCGCTCACGATTCCCGCCGTCGCGCTGTTCTGAAAGCCGAACGGCGAGCCGATCGCCAGAACCCATTGCCCCGGCCGCAGCTTCGCCGGATCCCCGAAGCGCACGACTGGCAGCCCCGCCGCCGCAATCTTGAGGACGGCAATGTCGGTACGCTCGTCGGCCCCCACCACTCGCGCCTTGAATTCCCGCTGATCGACCAGTCGCACCGTGACCTGGCTCGCTCCCTCGACTACGTGGTCGTTGGTGAGGATGTAGCCGTCCGGGCTCACGATGAATCCGGAGCCCGCGCCCCGCACCGGCTCCTCGTGGCGCTGCTGATCGCCGCGCGGTGCCGGAATGCCGAAACGGTGGAAGAACTGGTTGAGCGGATCGTCGCCCTGATCGCCGCCCTCGGGCTGTTTCTCGATCACCTCGACGTTGACGACGGCCGGCCCGTACCGGGCGACCAGCGGCGAGAAGTCCGGGAGCGAGGCCGCCCCGCCGGGAGTGCATTGGATGGAGGAAGCGGCCGCGGGTGCCGCTTGGGCGCCGATCACCGGCCAGGCGGCGAGGGCGAGGAGGGCCCAGGGCAACAGTGCCGCACCGGGACGCGCGAGCCTAGGAACATTCATGTCAGACTCCGGGGTGGGAGGGTGGTAGCACTCGCCGTGCCTGAGCGCCGGCGCAGCGCACCCATCGCCAGCGCGGCGGCGAGCGCGCCGGCGGCGAGGCTCACGATCAACCAGTTTCCAACACGCGCAAACGGCGTGAGCCCGGCCCTGGGCGTGACCGAGGACCGCAGCACATACTGCTTAAAGGGCGGCGCGGACGCCAGGATCT
>DASVWT010000400.1:0-3861 GCA_036393055.1 Steroidobacteraceae bacterium | reverse complement strand
CCCTTGCGCCCCTCGATCTCGACCAGACACATGCGGCACGAGCCGAACGCCTTCAGGGTATCGGTGGCGCAGAGCTTCGGTACCGCCGTGCCCGCGAGGGCGGCGGCGCGCATGACGGAGGTGCCGGACGGCACGGTCACGGACCTGCCGTCGATTTCCAGCGTGACGGTGCCGGTCGCCTCGACCGGAGCCGGCGTCCCGAGATCCTCGTAATCAATGGCGAACATATCTAGCTCTCTTCATGCGCTGCGCGCAGGACTAACGGGGTTCGCAAGGCGAACCCCGGAGATGTAGCGGCGCTACGCGCCGGGGGAATGCGGCATTCACTGCTGCACCCTGGCGGTGAAGTCGCCGCGGAAATGCTTGAGCGCGCTCTGCACCGGGAAGGGCGCCATCCCCCCCAGGCCGCAGAGCGATCCCTGTACCATGAGGTCGCAGAGCTCCTCGAGCTTGCGCAGATTGTCTTCCGTGTCGCGCCCCTCGATGATGCGGTCGATGACCTCCATGCCGCGCGTCGAGCCGATGCGGCAGGGCGTGCACTTGCCGCAGGATTCGATCGCGCAGAACTCCATCGCGTAGCGCGCCATGCGCGCCATGTCGACGGTGTCGTCGAAAGCGACGATGCCACCGTGGCCGAGCAGTCCGCCGATGCCGCCGAGCGCTTCGTAGTCGATGAGCGTGTCGAACTGCGAGGCGGGGATATAGGCGCCGAGCGGCCCGCCGACCTGAACCGCCCGCAACGGGCGTCCCGAAGCCGAGCCGCCGCCGTAGTCGTACAGCAGCTCGCGCAGCGTCAGCCCGAACGCCCGCTCGATGAGGCCCGCGCGCTTGATGTTGCCCGCGAGCTGGATCGGCAGCGTGCCGCGGGACTTGCCCATCCCATAGCCCGCGTAATACTCCGCCCCGCGATGGAGGATGGTCGGCACCGTCGCGAGCGTGATCACGTTGTTGACGATGGTCGGCCGGCCGAAGAGGCCCTTGATGGCCGGCAGCGGCGGCCGTACGCGCACCTCCCCGCGCTTGCCCTCGAGGCTCTCGAGCATCGAGGTTTCCTCGCCGCAGATATAGGCGCCGGCGCCGAGCCGCACCTCGAGATCGAAACGCTTGCCGCTGCCCATCACGTCGGCGCCGAGATAGCGCGCCTGGTAAGCGGCCGCGATGGCCTGACTCAACGCATGGTGGGCGTGCGGATATTCCGCGCGCAGGTAGATGTAGCCCTGGGTCGCACCGACGGCGAGGCCGGCGATCGTCATCCCCTCGATCAGGCTCAGCGGATCGCCTTCCATCAGCATGCGATCCGAGAATGTGCCCGAATCCCCTTCGTCGGCGTTGCAGGTGACGTACTTCTGCCCCGCGGGCTGCTCCAGCACGGTCTTCCACTTGATGCCGGTCGGGAAGGCCGCCCCGCCCCGTCCGCGCAGGCCGGAGCCGATGACGGCCTCCACGACGGCCTCGGGGCTCATCGCGAGCACGCGGCGCAATCCCTGGTAGCCGCCATGGATCACATAGTCCGCCACGCTCCCCGGGTCGACGACACCGACACGCGCAAACGTCAGCCGCTGTTGGCTCGCGAGCCACGGGATCGCATCGGCGGGACCCAACGAAAGAGGGTGCGCGCCGCCGCTCTGGAAGTCGGCATCGAACAGCCCCGGCACTGCGCCGGCGGTCACCGGGCCGTAAGCCATCCGGCCGTGCGAGGTTGCAACCTCCACCAGCGGCTCCAGCCAGTAAGCCCCGCGCGAGCCATTGCGGATGAGCTGCAGCTCCAGTCCCCGCGCGGTTGCCTCGCGCGCGATCGCGTGCGCGACCTCCCCGGCGCCGAGCGACAGAGCGCCGGCATCGCGGGGCACGTAAACAGTGAGTGTCATGCGGGAGCGGTCACCTCTTGCGGTCGACTTCCGACAGCAGCGCGTCCAGGCGCTCCGGCGTCACCCTGCCGTGCAGTTGCCCGTCCAGCATCACAGCGGGGGAGCATGCACAATTGCCGAGGCAATACACCGGCTCCAGCGAGAAGCGCCCGTCGGGCGTCGTCTGGTGGAAGTCTACCCCCAGCCGCTGCCGCGCGTGCGCGGCCAGTGCTTCGCCCCCGACTGCCTGGCAGGACTCCGCCCGGCATACGCTCAAGGTGTGCGCGCCCGCGGGTGTGCTGCGAAAGTAGTGGTAGAAAGTAACGACACCGTGAACTTCAGCGCGTGAGAGGTTCAGCTCCGACGCGACGAGCGGCACTGCCGCCGGGGGTACGTACCCGAGCTGCGCCTGAATCGCGTGCAGCACCTCGATCAGCGGCCCGGGCCGCCCCTTGAGGTCCGCAACGATCCGCCGGACGGTCTCACCGTGCTCTGAAGCCAATGGTTCCATGCGTCCGAGTATACGTCGGACGCGGCGCTTCCTTCCCCTCTGTACACGACGCCTGGTTGCCGCGGTGCGGCAAGTGTTCGATTTCCGGGACGCAGATCGCGGCTTTCACGCCCCGAGCTGGCGGGCGTGGTGCCGCAGGTGGTCCTCCATGAAGCTGGAGATGAAATAGTACCCGTGGTCGTATCCCTCATGGCGCCGCAGCGTGAGCCCGATGCCCGATTTCCGGCAAGCCTCCTCCAGGAAGTGCGGGTGCAGCTGCGACTCGAGAAACTGATCCGCCAGCCCCTGATCCACCAGGATGGGCGGCCGGCGCGGCCCGTCGGCCACCTTGGCGGCCAATTCCGAGGCATCGTAGGCGGCCCACTGTCCCTCGTCCGCGCCGAGATACCCGGCAAAGGCCTTCTGCCCCCAGGGACAGCGGCGCGGCGCGCTGATCGGCGCGAAAGCCGACACCGACCGGTAACGCTCCGGATTGCGCAATGCGATGGTGAGCGCTCCGTGTCCGCCCATCGAATGACCAAAGATCCCCGTGCGCTCCGGCGCGGCTGGGAAGTGTCCCTCGATGAGGGCGCGCAGCTCCTGCGTGACATATGTGTACATGCGGTAGTGCCCCGACCAGGGCTGCGCCGTAGCGTCGAGATAGAAGCCTGCGCCGACGCCAAAGTCCCACGAGTCGCTGTCACCCGGCAGCTTCAGGCCGCGCGGGCTGGTATCCGGCGCCACGAGCATCAGCCCGAGCTCGGCGGCGACCCGCTGCGCGCCCGCCTTGATCATGAAAGTCTCTTCGGTACAGGTGAGACCGGCCAGATAGTAGAGCACCGGCACGGGCCCGGATTTCGCCTGCGCCGGCGTGAACACCGCAAAGCGCATCGGGCAGGCCGTGCTCGCCGCCTCGTGGCGATAGAAGCCGACGGTGCCGCCAAAGCAGCGATGCTGACTGATGACTTCGAAAGGCTGGCCGGCCATGACGACTCTCCTTCAAGCGCTCATGTAAGTCCGGGCAATTTATACCCGGCGCCGGCCGATGAGTCACCGCACGCGCACGACGCGATGCGGCAGTGTCACGAGGCTGGAACAGGCGGGGAGACCGTGCGAGTGGCCTTGCGCGCCTGCGGCGTGCTTCCTTGCCCGGCGGTATCGCTGCTTTCCCAGCCGCCGCCGAGCGCACGATAGAGCTGCACCAGGTCAGCGGAAACAGCGGTGTTCGCGTCCGCGAGCGACAGTGCGTTCTGCTCCTCGGTCCGCTCCGCATCGAGGACATCGATGAAGCTCGCAACTCCGCTCTGATACCTCTGCTGCGCGAGCTGGCGCGCGTTGCGGCTCGCAGTGACTGCCGTCTGCAGCGAGGCGCGGCGCGCCTGGTCCGAGCCATACGCCGCCAACGCGTCCTCCACTTGATTCAACGCTGCGAGGACTGTCTGCGCGTACACCACGGCGGCCTCCTTGGCCTTGACCCGTCGCAGCCGCACCGTAGCGCGCAACCGCCCACCCTCGAAGATCGGC
>DASVWT010000399.1:0-5687 GCA_036393055.1 Steroidobacteraceae bacterium | reverse complement strand
CGATGACGATCTCGCGCATGCGGCGTATCGTATCGTCATCATGCAGTTCACACTCGAAAGCAGCTCACGGGTGAACCTCGTGCGCGCCTACTCGCGCACGGAGCTGCGCATAGGGGAAGAGCACGTACGCTCGAGCTGCATTGTCTGCGCCGACCGGCTGATCACCGACTGGCCGCCGGCGCGGCTCGAGGAGCTCAAGCCGGAGCATCTGGAGGCGATATTCGCGCTGCAGCCCGAAGTGGTGCTGCTCGGTACCGGCGAGCACCAACGCTTTCCCTCCGCGCAGATCCGGGCGGTGTTCGCGGCGCGCGGGGTGGGCGTGGAAGTGATGGACCTGGGTGCGGCCTGCCGCACCTACAACGTCCTCGTGCAGGAGGAGCGGCACGCCGTTGCGGGCCTGTTCCTGGAGTAACTTCTCCTGGAGTGACTTCCGTTTCCGGCGGCCCGCAGGGCCGCCGGAAGAAGACACAGGGGGAGGGGCATCAACCAATCGACCCATCATCCGAAGCTGACAGACCGCGGACGACGGCATGCTTTTCTTCTTGTTCGTCGCTGTTGTTGCTTTTCTTTCGGCATCCCCTCCTCCCTGTGCCCTCTTCCGGCTGCTCTGCGTGCGACTCAGCAGACTGTCGGCACTCAGCGACAGCGGCACATGTTAAACAGGTCACACTCCGCTTAGCAACTGCAGATTTACGTTCGTTGTTTTTTCAACAACTTAGATATATTATCTTACCTTAAATATCATCTCATCCCGTGCCGCCGAGCAGAGGCACGAACGCCACCGGCCCGAGCGACTCCCGGTCGATGCGCTGCTCCCTGCGCGTGAAGCGCACCAGCTCCTGCTCCCCCTCCGGGCCCACGGGCACCAGCAGCCGTCCGCCCACCTGCAGCTGCTTGAGCAGTGCTTCGGGCACGACGAGAGGCGCCGCAGCGACGAGGATTCCGTCGAACGGCGCCTGGGTCTTCCAGCCCGTGCTGCCGTCGCCGTGCCGCAACCTGACATTGCGCACCCCCAGCTCCTTGAGGCGCTCCTTCGCACGATCCAGAAGCGGCGCGATACGCTCGATCGTGTAGAGGCGCTCGACGAGCGGCGCCAGTACGGCAGTCTGATAACCGCAGCCGGTGCCGACCTCGAGCACCTTCTGCAGCGGGCCGCCCTGCAGCAGCGCCTCGGTCATGCGCGCGACGATGTACGGCTGGGAGATCGTCTGCCCGAACCCGATCGGCAGCGCGGTGTCCTCGTAGGCGCGGCTGCCGAGCGCCTCGTCGACGAAGATGTGCCGCGGCACGTTGCGTATCCGGTCGAGCACCGCGAGGCTCGTGATGCCCTGCTCGCGCAGGCGCTGCACCAGCCGGTCGCGGGTGCGCGCGGAAGTCATGCCGATGCCGGAGAAGCGCAGGTCAGCCATGGATGCCTTCCAGCCAATGCTGCAGGCCAGGCAACGCGGAATGGCGGGTGAGATCGATTTGCAAGGGAGTCACTGAAACATAGCCCTGGGCGATGGCTTCGAAGTCTGTGCCGGGTCCGGCGTCCTGTTGCTGCCCCGCGAGTCCCACCCAGTAGACGGGCCGTCCGCGCGGATCGCGCGCGGGCAGGATGGGCTCCGAGCGATGGCGAAATCCCAGGCGAGTGCTGCGCCAGCCGCGCAGCGCCGCGAAGGGCACGTTGGGTACGTTGACGTTCAGGATGAGCGTGGGCTCGAGCCGGGTTTGCACGAGCTGGCCCACGAGCTGCCGCGCAACCTGCGCAGCGGTCTCGAAATGCGCTTCCTCATCGTGCGCGGTGCAAAGAGAGATCGCGACAGTCGGCAGGCCGAGGAAGCGCCCCTCGATCGCGGCCGCCACGGTGCCGGAGTAAAGCACGTCATCGCCGAGGTTCGCGCCGTCATTGATGCCGGAAACCACCATGTCGTGCTCGTAGTCGAACAGGCCCGAGATGGCGAGGTGCACGCAATCGGTGGGCGTGCCCTGCACGTAATAGACGCCAGGCTCGGACTCGAACACCCGCAGCGGCACATCGAGAGTGAGGGAATTGCTCGCGCCGCTGCGGTTGCGGTCCGGCGCCACGACGGTGACCTCCGCCAGAGCCGCGAGCGCCTCCTTGAGCAGCCGAATGCCGCGGGAGCGGTAGCCGTCATCGTTGCTGATGAGGATCTTCACGTTCCTGATGTATGGTATTGCAATGCTGAAGGCAGCGTCCCCGGGGAAACGCGCGTAACTATACTGGAAAGCAAATTGCGCGGAGGTAGCGTGAGTCCCCGTTTGCCGAAAAGGTCTCCCCGTCAGCCTTGCGCCGCGGAAGCGGATCTCGAGGGCACGCGGCCGGATGACGCGCAGCTCTTTCGCGAAGCGGTGCGGGACGTTAAACCATTGGGGAAGCCTGCGCACGGGGCGGCTCAACCCACGCGAGCCCGGCGGCGCCCACCTCCCTCAGCTCGCTTCAGCCGCGCCGACCGGCTGGCGGTGCTCGAGGAAAGCCTGCGCGAGGACTTCATCGACCCTGCCCTCGCCAGCGGCGAGGAGCTCGTCTTCCACCGTGCGGGCATGCAACCGGCTCTGCTGCGCAAGCTGCGCCGCGGAGACTACCGGGTCCAGGGGGAAATCGACCTGCACGGCCTCACGGTCGCCGAGGCGAAGCAGGCGCTGCGCGAATTCCTCGGCGAGGCACTGCTGCGGCAATGGCGCTGCGTGCGTATCGTTCACGGCAAAGGATTGCGCTCGGGACACCGCGGGCCGGTGCTCAAGGGAATGGTGGCGGGGATGTTGCGCAAAGTAGGGCCGGTCGTGGCGTACGTCTCCGCGCGCCAGGTCGACGGCGGCACGGGCGCGGTCTACGTACTGCTCTCGTCGTAGTCGGCGTCCAACGAGAAGACTTCCCGCAGCACCGCGGTGGCGTAGGCACCGCGACCGAGACGAAATTCGAGGACGAGCGCGTCCGCCTCACGCCGCCAGCTCAGGTCGCGCACGGCCAGCCGCAAGCTCCGCCGCTCCTGCTCCATGCCGGCGCTCGCAACGAGATCGCACGCGGCGGGCAACTCCGCCGCGACACGCTGCTCCAGCTCGAGCACCCTGCCCCCGCTGCGTGGCACGCCCCGGCCCCAGAGAGGTCCGGTGGGATGGACATCGAGCCCGGCGCATCGCGCGGCAAGCGCCTCATCGACCGACTCGACCGGGAAATGACTCGCGCGGCCGTCGAGATTGGCAAGGTCGCCGGGCTCGAGACGCTCCCAGCTGCCATCCGCGACGCGTTGCGCCAGCACGGTGTTGAAGACGAGGCTCCGTGCCGCGGAGAGAACGAAGCCGCGCTGCGCCGGCAGCAGCGAGCGCACGTCCTCTCCAATGCGCTTCAGGTTGGCCCCTCCTCTCCCGAAACGCTGCGGCCCGAAGTAATTCGGCACGCCGCGCCTCTCGAGGGTGGCAAGACGGCTCGCAAGCGATCCATCGTCGATGGCGGTGCCGCGAACCGTGATGGCGAAGCGGTTGCCCGCGAGCGCCCCTCGCGGCAGCTTGCGCGAGTGGCGATGCGCCTCGAGAACCTGGAACTCGCCGCTCGCGATACCGGTCCAGTCCTCCGGCGAGAGCCGCGACTGCGGCACGGTGAACCATTGCGTGGCCACTGCGTGGCGGTCCTTCAAGCCCGCGTAGCCCACATCGCCCGGACGGCAACCGCAGGCGCGCGCCAGCTCGCGAGCGATCCACTGGGTGTTGGCGTCGCGCTTGCGTACTTTGAGCAGCACGTGCTGGCCCGCGCCGGCCGCCTGGAAGCCGAGCAGCTCCTCGACGAGGAAGTCCTCGGGCTGCGTGCGCAATCGCCCCGGGCAGAGCGGCGCGCCGTGGGCGCGCGGCGGATCGAGCGCCGCCTCAGCCGGCATCGAGCAGAAGCACCACGGCCTGCGCGGCAATGCCTTCGGACCGCCCGAGGAAGCCGAGCTTCTCGGTGGTCGTGGCCTTCACGTTGACCTGCTCGGGGGCCACCTCGAGGAGCTGCGCCACCTCCCGGCGGATGTCCTCGCGCACGGGCGAGAGCTTCGGCCGCTCCGCGAGCACCGTCACGTCGGCATTGCCCACGCGCAGCTTGCGTGCGCGCAGCATGTCCATCACCGCCCGCACGAAGCGCTTGCTGTCGGCGCCCTTCCAGCGCGGATCGGTATCCTTGAAGTGTTGACCGATGTCACCGAGACCGGCTGCGCCGAGCAGCGCGTCCGTTAGCGCGTGCAAGACCACATCGCCGTCGGAGTGAGCCACGACGCCTTGCGTGTGCGCCACACGCACCCCGCCCAGCATCACGAAATCGCCTGGGCCGAATGCATGGACGTCGGTCCCGGAGCCTATTCTCATCAGCGGCTTTCCTTCAGCAGTGCGGCCGCGATCGCGAGATCCGCGGCGCTGGTGATCTTGAGATTCGCGGCGGCGCCCTCGATGAGCCGGGGCGCATCGCCCAGCCACTCGATCGCCTGTGCTTCATCGGTAGGCGTGCGGCCCGCCGCGTGCGCACGGTCGAGCGCCTCGCAGAGCCGCCCGTAGCGGAACATCTGCGGCGTCAGGGCACGCCACAGACCTACCCGGTCGACCGTCTCCTGTACATCGCGGGAGCCATCCGCCCGCTTCAGCGTATCGGCCGCGGGAGTGGCAAGAAGGCCGCCGACCGGATGGCTGGCGAGATCCGTGAGCAGGCGGTCGAGATCCTGGCGCTGCAGACACGGTCGCGCCGCGTCGTGGACCAGGACCCAATCATCACCGCTCACGCGATCGGCGAGCACGGCGAGGCCGTTGCGCACGGAGTGGCTTCGCTCCTGCCCGCCCGCGGCCCGGAATATCTTCGGAGCCGCAGCCGCCCACCCGATCGTCGGCCAATGAGGATCGTCCTCGGCCAGGGCGACCACGACGCCAGCGCAGCGGTCATCCGCAAGGAATGGGGCGAGCGCCCACTCGATGACCGTGCGGCCGCGAAGGGGAGCGTACTGTTTCGGGCGGTCCGCACCGAAGCGGCGCCCTACTCCGGCAGCCGGCATGATCAGCCAGTAGGTCATTTTGTCGAGTTGGCGACAGCGGCGGTGGGTCGGCTACCCGCGGGAGCGGGCTCGGCCACCTGATAGAACGTCTCGTTGGGACCGATCATGCCGAGGTCGGTGCGCGCCCGCTCTTCTATGGCGGCCGTGCCGGACTTTAGGTCCTGCACTTCGGCGGCGAGGCGGCTGTTGCGCTCCGTGAGGCCGGCATTGAGCTTCTGCTGCGCCGCGACGGCGTGCTGCAGGCGCTGCACGCCGCGCAGGCCGTCGTCGGAGATCCAGATCCGGTACTGGAGCAGGATCAGCGCGACAGCCAACGCGGCCGCAAGCCACTTCATGAAGCTATCAGCTCCGCCTCACACCTTCACCGGGAACGCATCGCGGCCGGCGTAGCGGACTTTGCCGAGCTCCGCCTCGATGCGCAGCAGCTGGTTGTACTTGGCGATGCGGTCGGAGCGGGAGAGCGAGCCGGTCTTGATCTGGGTGGCGGCGGTGGCGACGGCGAGGTCGGCGATGGTGCTGTCCTCGGTCTCGCCGGAGCGGTGGGAGACGACCGAGGCGTAGTGGGAGTCGTCGGCGAGCTCTATGGCGGCCAGCGTCTCGGTCAGCGTCCCGATCTGGTTGGGCTTGATGAGGATGGCGTTGGCGATGTGCTTCTCGATGCCTTCCTTCAGGATC
>DASVWT010000398.1:0-61556 GCA_036393055.1 Steroidobacteraceae bacterium | reverse complement strand
GATAATAGAACACATCGGCATCGAGCTGCGCACGGTGCTGCCAGAATGTGTCCTTCACTCCCACTTCGTAGTCCGTGAGAACTTCGGGCTTGTATGGAACGCTCGCGATCGGGATGTCTTCGATTGCCGCGGCGTTGAAGCCGCCTCCCTTCGTGCCCCGGTTCACCATTCCGTATACCAGCAGCCCATCGATCGGACGCCAACCCAGCTCCGCTTTGGCAGAAATCATCCCGTTTTGCTTGTGCGTCAGCCCGGGCGCATTGGTGTCGTTGAAGCCGCTGCCTTGCACAAAACCCGGGCTGCCCACGCCGAACGTGACGCAACCACCCAAGGAACAATGCGCATCGATGTCAATGTGCTTGAGGTCATCCGTGTATCGCGCGCCCAGAGTGAGGGTCCAGTGTGGCGCGAATTTCCAATCGGCCTGCCCGTAGGCGGAATACGAGTTGGTCGTCTGATGCAGATTGTTAGCCGTGACGAAATCGAAGTCCGGCGCGAATCCGGTGTTGGCGTCGACTCCGACCCAGATATGGTGCTGAATGTGCAGATAATAGATGCCGGCCTGCCAGTTCACCGGCCCCGATTTGCCCGCAAGCCGGGCCTCATCGGATGCCTGCCAGCTGTCCATGTTCGCGAAATAGTTGAAGAGATTCGCCGGAGTGCCGTCCGTGTCTTCCAGATAGTCCCTGCGGAGGTACCGGTAATCGGTGATGTTGACGAATTCCACCGACGGATTCAGGTGCCAGGTGAGCGTGCCGGTCGCACCGTATTCCGTGCGATCCATGACGCCGGGCGTGTTGTGGGAAACGAGCCAGGGATTGCCCGGATTGGGATCGTAGTAGCCGAAGCAGTTGCTCGCCCCCGGCGGCGGCGTGGAGAAGAAATATCCCTGACAGAATGCCTGGTACTCGGCGAAGCTCGCGGGGTAATGCACCAGTCCATTGTCCACGCCCGGAAAGAACACCGACCGGGCCGTCTTGTAGGCCACCGTCCCGGTCACATCGTCCCGGATGGTATGCAGGTTGAGCAGGTAATCCACATCCGAATTGGGATGAAAGTCGAACTGCAGCCGCGTGCTGAGGTTGCGCGATCCCTCGTCGGCCGGTCCGATCGTGTTCTTCACGTATCCGGTCTCATGAGTCGCGGAGACCGCGAGGCGTGACGAGAGCGTCTTGCTGATCGGGCCGCTCAGAGCGCCATCCAGTCGCTCGAGGCCGTAATTGCCGACATTCAGCGTCGCGTAGCCCTCGAAGTTGTCGGTGGGCTTGTTGTCAATGATCTGGATCACGCCGCCCGTGGCGTTGCGTCCGAAGAGCGTGCCCTGCGGCCCGCGCAGCGCCTCGACCCGCTGCACGTCGAAGAGGTTGAAGCCGGCGCCGCCGATGAAGCTGTTATAGGCACCATCCTCGTACACGGCGATGGGCGCTTCATTCTGGTCGGAGAAGTCGTTTTGACTGACGCCACGCACGGTTACCGTGGTGGTGGCGTTCTGACCGAACTGGAAGATGTCCACTCCGGGGACCTTGTAGCCCAGATCGCTGGTGGACGCGACGCCTTCGTTCTCGAGCTGCTTGCCGCTGAGGGCGGATACCGAGATGGGAACATCCTGAATGTTCTGCTGCCGTCGCTGCGCGGTAACGATGACCTCCTGCAGGGTCGCCGTGGAGCCGCTCTTGTCCTGTGCCGTGACGATGATTGGCGCGAGACAGGCGGCGATACCGCACACGGGAAGCAGCCAATGACCGCCCTCCACCCTTTGGAAACGAGGACCTTTTACCAGACTCATTCGAGATTCCCCCTTGTCAGGCAGCTATAGTAGTAAACGATGTATGCGAATGTGATCGTGTCGTTCAGTTCTTGCAACAATCAGAGCTGAGCGTCGCCCTTGATGAGGATGCTCCGCGCGGTTAGATATAGAT
The DNA here is from genome assembly GCA_036393055.1 of Steroidobacteraceae bacterium. Lineage (GTDB taxonomy): Bacteria > Pseudomonadota > Gammaproteobacteria > Steroidobacterales > Steroidobacteraceae > 13-2-20CM-66-19. Next base: position 59,637 of record DASVWT010000398.1, on the reverse strand, counting down.
TCCCCGGGTGATCCCGCCGTCGACGGCAATCGACTCGCCGGTGATCGCCGCGGCGTGGGGTGAAGCCAGGAAGAGCACGGTACGTGCTATCTCATCCGGCATCAGAACCCGCCGTATTGGCGTGTCCGATACGAAGCCCGCTTCGATTTCCTGTGCGGATCTTCCGCGCTTGGCGGCTTCGGCGGAAAACAGTTCGTCCAGGTGCGGGGTGCGCACCACGCCGGGATGCACGGCGTTGACGGTGATACCACAGGGCCCAAGCTGGTCGGAGAGCGTCTTGGTCAAGTGTGCAATCGCGACATTGCGCATTCCACTCAGGGTATTGGAAGTGCGACCCGTCAATCCGCCGATGTGGATGATTCGTCCGGACTGCTGCTTCTTCATGACAGGCACCGCGGCCCGGCTGCAGCGGGCGTATCCCACTACCTTGGTGTTCAGATCGGCGAGCAGAGCCGCCGAATCAAGCTCTTCGATGTTGTTTCGCACCAGCCCCGCCGGGGTGGCCGCGCAGGTCACGAGCACATCCAGGCGGCCGTAGCGGGCGCATGTCTCGGCAACCATTCGATCGACGCTCGCCTGGTCAGTGGTGTCCGTCGATATTGCGGTCACCTTCGCACCTGTGCCGCTTCGCAGAGTCGCGGCGGCGTTCTCGAGCACATCGATCCGGCGGGCCGCGATCACGACCGGGCAGTGTTCCCGCGCAAAGGCGTTCGCGATCGCGAATCCGATGCCGGAGCTGCCGCCGGTGACGATGACTACTTTGTCTACAAGATCAAGATCCACGGACCGCCCCTCGTTACGGTAACTCGCATTCGATCAGGTAAGGCCCCGTGGTGTGCAAGCTCATTTGCAGTGCGCTGCGGAACGTCTCAACGGCATCGGCCCGCAGTGCCGGTACCCCGTAGCCGCGCGCGAGGCTCACCCAGTCCACACGCGGCGAATCGAGCCGGGTCATGGATGCCGAGGCTTTGCCATCGAGGTGGGCACCCGCCCGGCGCAACTCGGTCTGCAGAATCCCATAGCGGTGATTGGCGCAGATGATCACCGTGATATCGAGCGCTTCACGCGCCATGGTCCAAAGCGCCTGCAAGGTGTACTGCGCACTGCCATCGGATTGAACGCATACGACGCGCGAGGCCGGCTCCGCGATCGCCGCGCCGAGACCGCAGGGGATTCCCTGGCCGATCGCGCCGCCGGTATTGGTCATGACGCGATGCCGACGGGCTCGATGTGCACGTTGCAGATAAGGTCCTCCGCAGGTGGAGCCTTCGATCGATACGATCGTGCCTTCGGCGATCTCGGCCACGACTGCTTCGGCGATGTAGGCCGGCGTCAGCGCGCCGCTCAGCGCCGGCTTCTCTGATTCCGGGCTAGGGGTTATTTGCGCGGCCCCCGCCGGCAATAGCTCGGCCAGATGCTCCAGCGCTTGGGCCGCATCCTCTCCTGGTTGCGACAACTCGATGAGGCGCTCGCGCGCGACCAGCTCACTGGGCTCGCCCGGATACCCGAAATAGCTGACGGGAGCACGTGCGCCGGCAAGCACCACTGTGGCGCTGCCCAGCTGAGACAGGACATCCTGCGGAAAATAGGCAAGGCGCTCGACACGCGGCAGACCGCCGCCACAGGATGCGATCGCCGGATACGATTCCATGACGAGCCTTGCACCAGTCGCCGCCGCGATCCGCGCCGCGGCAATCTGCCCACGCTCGCCGAGGGCATTGCCGCCCAATAGCAGGACCGCATTGCCTTTGGCGGCGGCCTGCGCTGCAGCAGATACCATCCCGGAGGAGACTTCAGCCAATGCGGCTCGCCTGAACGCCTCCCCCCCTCGCGCCATGCCGGCGGCGGGCGCCTCCATGATGTCACTGGGGGCGATGAGCGTGACAGGTGAGCCTGGCGGCTTACACGCGTCCTCCATGGCCATGCGCACCGAGCGCGGGATCTCTTCCGTCGCCCGCACCTGGATGACCTGGCTCGAAACCCACATGGCGAGCTTTGATATGTCCGAGGTCAGCGGGGCGTCATAACGGAGGTGCCAGGTGGCATGATCGCCAATGATGTTGATGATCGGCGTGTGCGCGCGGCGAGCGTTGTGCAGATTGGCCAATCCGTTTGCGAAACCAGGACCAAGGTGCAGCAAGGTCAGCGCGGGGACACCGGTGAGGCGGCCGTATCCATCGGCGGCCCCCGTGCAAACACCCTCGAACAAGCCGAGAATCGGGCGTATCCCCTCGACGCTGTCGAGAGCGCGCACGATGGCGAGCTCTGTCGTCCCTGGATTGGCGAAGCAGACCCGCACTCCCATCGCGTGGGCGGAGCTGAGCAGCAGATGTGCGCCGCTCGCCTGCGCGGTCATGCAAGCTCCTTTGCGACCGCATCAAGTCCTGCTTTGAACTTGGCGACGAGCTCGTCTATGTCCGAACGCTCCACCACCAGAGGCGGAGCGAAGACGAGCGTATCGCCCAGCGCGCGTGAAATGAGCCCCCGGCCGAAGAGGTTCTGCAACACGCGGCGCCCGACCAATGCCTCACGTGGGAATGGCTCCTTCGTGGCTTTGCTCTTGACCAGCTCGATGCCCATCATGAACCCGAGGCCGCGCACCTGCCCCACCAGGGGATGATCACCCACGGCGGCACGCATCTCCTTATGCAGATACGGAGCGAGTGCCGCGACGTTCTCGACGACGCGCTCCTCGTCTATGACCTTCAGCGTCGCGAGCGCAGCGGCGGCGCCGACCGGATGTGCGGAATAGGTATAGCCGTGACCGAACAGACCCGCCTTGGCGGACTCGGCTTCGATGACGTTCCAGACCTTCGGCGCCACGAAGCATACGGACATCGGAAAATAGCCGCTGGTGACGCCCTTGGCCGCCGTGATGAGATCGGGCTCGAGGTTGAACTTCTGACTGCCCCAATAAGTGCCGAGGCGGCCGAATCCGGAGACCACCTCATCGAGCACGAGCAGAACATCGTGCCGCCGAAGAACCGGCACGATCTCCTCGAAATAGCCCTCGGGAGGCGGAATGAGCCCGCCGGCACCCATGACCGGTTCGGCGAAGAATGCCGCCACGGTATCGGGGCCTTCGCGCTCGATCAGCTGCTCGAGATCGCGGGCGAGTTGCCTGGAAAACTCTCGCTCGCTCATCCCCTCGGGGGCCTGCCGGTAGTGATTCGGGCAGGTCGTGTGCAGGATGGGGCCCATCGGCAGATCGAACAGCGTATGCATGCCCGGCAAGCCGGTGAGACTTGCGGTGGCGACTCCGGAGCCATGGTAGGCATTCCAGCGACTGATGATTTTCTTCTTCCTGGGAAGACCCCGCAGATTGTTGTAGTACCAGATGAGTTTGAGCTGGGTCTCGTTCGCGTCGCTTCCCGAGGCGCCGAAAAATACCCTTGCGATCGGTACCGGAGCCCGGGCGAGTAATGCATCGGCGCATTCGATCACGACATCCGTCGACATGCTGTTGAAAGCATGGAAGAAGGACAGTTTCGAGCTCTGCGCGGACATCGCCTCGATGATTTCCCGGCGGCCGTAGCCGAGATTCACACACCAGAGGCCGGCCATGCCATCGAGGTACTCCCGTCCCTGGATATCCTTCACCCGTACACCCCGGCCTTCCGTTACGACCAGGGGACCGTCGCGCAGGTGGTCGGCAACGGAGGTGAAGGGATGAAAGACCGAGCTGCGGTCCTTCTGCGAAGCGTGCGCTTGATCGAGTGACATGACCTCTCCTGAGAAGAGCTAATTGGATTGGGTTGCGGCGGAACGCTGCCATCCGCAGTGCGTCAGGAATTGACGCACGTGTTCCGCAAACGGCATCAGGGCATCGTCATGCACGTAATGGCTCGCGTTCGCAACAGTTTCGTATGAGATGATCGGATTGAGTTTGCGCATCCTCTCGACCGCATCCAGCGGACAGAAGTCGGACTTCTCGCCCCGGATGATGAGAGTCGGGACCTGCAGACGGCGCATGAGCGGCCACAGGTCGATCACCCGCGCCGGATCGGGGTGCATGCGGGTGCGGCGAATGCCGCGCGCATCGTAGCGCCAGGTGATCGAGCCGTCGCTGCCTTCCCGCAGACTTTCGGCAACCCGCTGCTCGAGCGCGGATACGCCGATCGAGGGGCGCCGCGCCCGCCAATAGCGTCTCGCCTCTGCCCAATTGGCGAAGCCCTCGGGGAGCGAGGCCATTTCGGTGAGGATCCGCTGCGCCCCCGCCCCTGCGGTGGAGGAGCCGGGCGCGATGTCTTCGATCAGCAGCGCGGACAGTCTGCGCGGATGACGGTCGGCATAAACATAGGCGGTGGCGCCGCCCATCGAATGCCCGAGCAGCGCGAATCGCCCCAGGCCAAGTCGGTCGACGATCGCTTCCAGGTCGGCAAGGTAGGAATCCGTGTAGTAGTTCTGCTCCCTGTCCCAATCGCTGTCGCCGCGCCCGCGCTGATCCAGCGCCACCAGGTGGTAATCCGCCGACAGCTTTCCCGCCAGTCGCCGCCAGGTCCCCGAGAAGCCTCGCAGACCGTGCAGCAGCACGAGCGCGGGAGCATCGGGCTCGCCCCAATGCCGGCAGAGCAGCCGCAGGCCGTTGACGGACAGGAACTCGGTCCTCTCGTCGGCCAGCGGCGGCTCCGGGCGAGGAGCTGCGTCGCTGAACGATTGCTCGAGCTGCTCGGTCACGTTCGCTCCGAGGATCAGCGCAGACCGTCCTTGCCGATGATCTGCGCTGCTTTCAGTCCGCCCAGGCGCGCGTGGAGGCGCCCGCGTGTGGCGACGGCGACTGCCACCACCACCTCATCCGGACCGGGAGAGTCGGTGAAGGCAACCGATATGGTGTCATAGTGCGAACGCACGTAGAGGGCATCCTTGTGCGCTAGCGGGATGTCAATCGTGGCGCCCGGAGCGGCCCGCTTCCCGGTCGAGGGGAACCAGGCCACCCCACCGCCCAGCGCTTCGCGGATCGGGTCCGCGAAGGTGTTGGTCAGAAACGCGTTGCCGTGCTCGTACTCGCCGTTGGAGCCGACCAGCGCCGCCTTGCCGTAGCTTTGCGCGCCGGCCGCACCGAGCGCCAGATGCAGCCGCCGGCCGAATTCCACGCCGAGCGCGCCCGAGCGGTCGATCACCTCGTCGAAGGATTCGACGAATCTGCCAGCGTGCGGATTGTCGATCGCTGCCGCGAGCACCATTTTCACGAGCGGCTCGCCCTCCGCCAGCGGGCCGGTCTCGAGCGCGAGCGTTTCCTCGCGAAAGACGTACCACTTGCGGATGTGCAAGCCATGAAAATTGGCGGGGCGTGCCGGCATCTTGGGGTCTCCGAGGTCGCGTTGGCGAACGTGAAACCAGGGCTGGAGGACTCGAATTCCGTTGCAGCCATTATGAAACAATAAAAATCAAAATAGGATAACCGTTGAGATTTGTCAACAATATGCGGGCTGTTGCGAATAGTGAGCGAATAAGGGCACAATTGTTACCTATGCGAGACAAAGTACAGGTCGGGAATGTGGTCGCCATGATGTCCTTCGCGGCCGTGGTGAACACCGGCAGCTTTTCGGCCGCAGCCGAGCAGCTGAACTGCTCGAAAGCCGCGGTCAGCAGGCAGATCGCGCGACTCGAGGCCGCGGTCGGGCTGAAGCTCCTCACCCGCACAACGCGAACCGTGTCTCTCACCCCGGCAGGGCAGGAGCTTTACGGACGATGCTCCCGGATCATCGACGAAGTGAACGAGACGAATCAGATCATGGCGGGAATGTTGACCACCCCGCGGGGTGATCTGCGCATCAACGCTCCGGTGGTGTCCACTCTGTTTCGGATCACCGAGATCATCCCGCGCTTCATCAAGCAGCATCCGGCCGTGCGTGTCCACGTCAATCTGTCCGACAACAAGGTGGACCTGCTGCACGGTGCTTTCGACGCGGCGTTCTGGGTGGGCGAGCCCTACGATTCCGCGCTGGAGGCCGTGAAGCTGCGCGAATACGACATGGTCCTCGCCGGCGCGCCGGAATACTTCCGCCGCAAGCGCAAACCTGCGACGCCCTCGGACCTCAAGGACCACGACTGCATCATCGAGACCCACTTGTCGCGCCCCGGGGAGTGGCAGCTTTCAAAAGGTCAAACGATCGCGGTGAGCCGCGGCCCGCTGACCTCGAACAGCGTGCGTCTGACCCGCGAGGCGATCCTCGCGGGCATGGGAATCGCATACCTGCCGCGCTTCCTGCTCGCGGACGATCTCGCCTCTAAACGCCTGGCGCCGGTCCTCACCGAATACGTCTCGGCACTGCTGCCTCTGTATGTGATCTTTCCAAAAGGTCATTACGTGCTCGCAAAGGTCAAGGCGTTCGTCGACTTTCTGTCCGCTGCGATCAACGAGAACACCTCGCCGGCCGACAGTCCGCGAGCACTGCGCGCCAATCACACGGCCCGGGCCTGATGGGGAGCGGCTACTCGAACAGCGGCTCCAGTGCCGTGGGGTTCGCCTGACCCTCGTTATGGCCCAGCTCGGCGATCGCCTTCCCGCCGGCTGCCGGCGTGCGCTGGCAATAGACTTCGAGCTGGTGTCCGTCGGGGTCGAAGAAATAGATCCCGGTTGAGACTCCGTGGTCGAGAATCTCGTTGATTCTGACGTCGTGGCGCACCATCCAGCCGTAGAGGCGCCGCAGTCGATCCAGGTCCCCGCCGCAATCGACCTCGAGGCCAATGTGCTCGAACTCCTTCCCGCGCTGTGCGCCGAAAGTGTCCGGAAAGAGGGCGAGATCGTGATCGCTCTCGCCGAAGGTCATGAAGATTCCGCCCTTGTACGGCCCGCCGGAAACCCGCGCACTGACCTTCATGCCGAGCACCTCGGCGTACCACTTGGCCGAGGACTCGGGATCGCGCACGTACAGAACGACGTGCCCAACTCGCTTCACTCTAGGTATGTCCATGGTCCGCCTCACGGTTGGTCGGGACTGCCGGTATCCAGGTCGCCTCGGTGATCTCGCTGAACTCCCGCCATTCCTTGCGCCAGCTGAGTCCCCCGTCGAGGCTGCGGAAAAGATGCCCATATTTGGTGCCAGCGAGGACCACGTTCGGGTCGGCAGGGTTGGTACCGATGGTCCATATGACCGAATTCGGTTGTATGGGAAACGGGGATGGAACCCAGGACGCACCGCGATCGCTGGAACGCAGGAACATCGCCGTTGAGCCCGGGGTTCCGTCGCCGATACCCATGAAGACTTCCCTGTCACTGCCCGGCTTGCGCACCAGGACCCGGGAATAGTAGATGCCCCACTTCTCCCGGACGATCATTTCTTCCCAGGTCTCGCCATCGTCCATCGAGGTGTAGACAGCGTTCACGACCATGGCGAGGATCGTCTTGGGTGAGCCCGGCAATATGACGATGCTATGCAGATCGGAATTGCGGATGCCGCCAGGGCGATCCGCATCGATGCGGTTCCAGGAGTCTCCACCGTCCCGGGAACGGAACAAGCCGCCCTCCTCTACCCCTACCCAAACGTCCCGTGCATCGTCCGGATCGATCGCGATCGCGAGCATGCGGGGACGACTGACTCCCTGGCACTTGGGAGGCATCTCCAATGGCGTCCGCACCCAGCTCTTTCCGCCATCCCGTGACCGGAAAAATATGGCGCGGGTGGGTGACCCCGTGCCCGCGTACATGATGTCCGGGCTCTTCGTGTCCGCAACGAGGCGCCAGACCGCGTACGCATTGAGCGCGCAGTCGACGCGGTGCCAGGTAGTGCCGCAGTCCTCGCTACGAAACAGGCCGGTCTCAGCTCCGGCGAATACCGCGCCCGGAACTCGGGGATCCGGAAGCAGGCAGCGTACGCAGTCATCGAACTCGAGATCCTGATCGGGCTTGATCCGGCGCCAGGTGGCACCGTCGTCGTGACTTCGCAGCACGGCCTGCCCGTCCGTGGCGACGAGAAGTGTCTTCGGGGCACTCATGAAATCGATATCTCCCGCTCAGGAAAGGTTGACCCACACGCTCTTGACTTCGCTGTAGAGCTCCATCGCCTGCCGCCCGTGCTCCCGTCCCCAACCCGACTGCTTGAAGCCCCCGAACGGGGAGGCTGGATCGATCAGGTTGTAGCAGTTGATCCAGACGGTGCCGGCCTTGAGCGCCGCAGCGGCCCGGTGTGCATGCTTGATGTTGTTGGTCCAGATGCCTGCGGAAAGGCCGTACACGCTGTCGTTCGCCGTCACGACGAGGTCATCGACTTCGCTCCAGGCGATCGCAGTCAGCACCGGACCGAAGATCTCCTCGCGCACGATGCGCATCTGCGCCGTGGCATCCGCGAAAACAGTGGGCTCGAAGAAGTAGCCCTTGTCCATGCCGGGCGGACGCCTGCCTCCGGTGACCAGCTTCGCGCCTTCATCGCGCCCGATGCCGACGTAGCGGCTCACGCGGTCCCATTGCTCCTGCGAGGCGAGCGGACCCAGATCGGAATCCGGCTCGAGGCCATCGCCGACCTTCAGTTTCTTCGCGGCCTCGCTCACCGCCTCGACGATGCGATCGAAACAGGTGGTGTGCGCGTACAGGCGCGACCCGGCCGTACAGGTCTGCCCCTGATTGAAGAAGATCCCATTTGCGACCGATGCGGCGGCAGCGTCGAGATCCGCGTCAGGAAAGACGATATGCGGAGACTTGCCGCCCAGCTCCAGGGAAACCTTCTTCAGGTTTCCGGCGCATGCGCGGACGATCTCCTTACCTACCTCGGTCGAGCCAGTGAAGGCGATCTTGTCGACACCGGGATGCGCAACGAGGGCCGCTCCCGCATCGCCGAATCCGGTCACGACGTTGACGATTCCAGGCGGGAAGCCCGCCTCGAGCGCGAGCTCCCCGAGTCTGAGCGCCGTGAGCGGGGTCTGCTCGGCGGGCTTGAGCACCACCGCGCAGCCTGCAGCCAGGGCCGGCGCCACCTTCCACGCCGCCATGGATAATGGGTAATTCCACGGCACGATGAGTCCGGCCACACCCACCGGCTCCCGCGTCGTGTAATTCAATATCTGCGCGCCGCCGCGCGGAGAAACCGGCAGCGTCTCGCCGCCGAATTTGGTGGTCCAGCCGGCAAAGTAGCGAAACGTCTTGATCGCCCCTTCGACCTCGACGAGCCGTGTGAGTCGCGCAGGCTTGCCGTTGTCGAGGCACTCGAGCACGGCGAGATCATCGGCATTGCGCTCTATCAGATCCGCGAGCCGAAGCAGCAGGTTTCCCCGCTCGTACCCGCTCATACGCCGCCATGCCGGCAGCTCGAGCGCACGCCGGGCCGCGGCGACGGCCAGATCGCTATCTGCGGAGCCTCCCTTCGCCACGCGCGCGAGCACCTCGCCCGTCGCGGGATTGATGGTGTCGAAAGTCTCCCCGGAGCGGGATTCCAACCGCTTGCCATCGACCACGAGCCGTTGCGGCGCGGCGCTCAGGCCTCGCTTCAGGCGCTCGGCCCGCTCAAGAACAGAATTCGCGCTCACTCATGCTCTCCCGATGATCCCGGATGCTCGTGCGGCTTCGACTCTATCGGAATCACGTCTTGCAAACAATACTGTCGTTTCCGTATCACTGTTGCTGAATCGGGACAATTATCGCATACTCTGCCATCGGCTGGGACGATCGATCCGCAATACACTCGGCAGGGTGTCACCAGCCAGAGCGCAATACCGGGGATACGCCGCGTTGACACTAACCGCCATGAAAGCCGCCGTTCCGGCGCGACTCGACAGCCGGGGTCTCACGGCCGCGATCGTTCTCGGAACCGTCGGCGCCCTGACGATCCTGATCGTGCCGGGATTCGTCTTGCTGATCGGCGCTCAATCGGGCCTGGGTGACCGCCAGCTGGGGTTTGTGGCGGCCTGGGACATCAACTCGATGGCCGCCGCCATCGGCCTGGCCACGTTCGTCATTTCGCGGCTGAACTGGCGCCACCTCGCCGTCGCCGGCATTGCGCTCATCGCTATCGGTGACCTGCTGACGGCTCTGAATCACGGCTATCCAGGACTCGTGGCGGCGCGCGTCTGTGCTGGGGCAGGCGAGGGACTCGCCGTAGCCGTCTCGTTTGCCGCGCTCGGTAGCGCCGCCAACCCTGATCGGGCCTTCGGAATCTATCTCATCGTCTGCCTGACCGTAGCTGCCGGGATTCTCGCGGTGCTCCCGGGAGCCCAGGAGCGATTCGGAGCGGCAAACATATTCGTCGCATTGGGCGCGATCACGCTCGCCAGCGCCACGCTTCTGGCATGGCTGCCCGCGCGCAACCCCGGCTCGGCCGCCTGGGCTGAGGCGCCGCCTGCGGTCGCGAGAGGATTGGCTGTCACCGGACTGGCCGGCGTGTTCCTCAACTTCATCGCCGAAGGGGCCATGTGGAGCTATTTCGGCCGCATCGGCGCGGCCAGCGGCGTTGCACCGGCGACCATCGGCGCGGCGATGGGGCTCTCCTCGTTTGCCGGAATGGGCGGCGCCCTGCTCGCCGTCTCGGTCTGCAATCGCCTCGGTCGCGTCATTCCCCTTGCCCTGAGTGGTGTCATCTCGGTGTCGAGCTTTTGGCTCCTCAAAGGGCATGTCAGCAGCACGGGGCTCGTCAGCTCCGGCGTCCTGTTGAACTTCGGCTGGAATCTGGCCCAACCCCTCTTCTCCGGCGTGTGCGCCCAGGCGGATGCGCAAGGCCGCGTTGTGGTTGCAATGGGGTGTATTCAAACCGTCGGGTTCGGATTTGGGCCCGCGCTCGCAGCGATGACGCTGCACGGGAATGACTTCTCACCGGCAGTCTGGATGAGCATCGGAGTGCTCCTGGTTAGCCTGGTCCTCGTGATCAGCGGCCTCAAGATGCACGAGCGCAGAGCACGATCGGGTGCGCCACTGCCCATGGGCGACTGCTGACCGCCCTCACCATCAGACACCCCCCGGCCGAAATGAATATCGCCCGCCAGGCTCTCGCCGGCTTCTCTCCGCGTGAAATCGCGGACTTCGTGGCCAATTTGCGGCGCGTCATCATGAACACGAATCCGGGAAGCCCCGAGATCCGGGCGCTGGCGGAGGAGGACGGAAAGTGACTCGAATGAGCGTGCTGAAGGCGGCCGAGTTCCTCGCCTGGGCGCGCCGCTCGGGAGCACCGGGCGGCGATCTACCCGCGGACCTGGCGCCCGCCGATATCGAGCAGGGTTATGCGATCCAGGTCGAAGCCGCACGCCTGAGAAGAGCGGGTACCGCGGGTTACAAGGTGGGGCTGACCAGCGCCGAGGCGCAGCAGGCCACCGGTGCATCCGCGCCGATTGCCGGCAGGCTCGCGCTGGCCGACATCCGCAGGGGACCTGCGAATATCGCCCTGCCGCAGAAGCATCTGCGCATAGTCGAGGCCGAGTTCGTTTTCGAGATTGGCCGCCGGATAGGCGCGGAAAATCTTCCGCTCAGGGAAGCGTGCATTCACGAGCATATCCGTACGGTTTACGCGGGAATAGAGATCTGCAACTCCCGCCTGAGCGCGGAAGACCCGCCGCTGCCGGCGGTAATTGCGGATAACAGCTACGCGGACCTTCTGGTCATCGGCGACGCGATCTCGAACTGGCGAGCCGAGCTGGAAAAGGACGTCTCAGTCGTCCTGTCCCGACGCTGCGGCGCTGCCATTCACGGATCTTCGGGCCGCGTGCTGGGATCCCCGGCGAGGTCGGTGGTCTGGCTCGCGAATTGGCTCGCTTCGAGAGGCGAGAGTCTCGAATGTGGCGACTTCATCGCGAGCGGAAGCTGCACGGGCATGACGCCGGTCGCGCCCACCGACTCGGTCGTCGCGACCTTTGGTGACGCGGCGCGAGCATCCGTCCAATTTGAATCAACACTGGGATAAAAGCGAGGTGCGGCCATGACAATGCTGCTCGGTTTGCAGGGGAAAGTCGCTGTCGTGACCGGCGGCAGCGTGGGAATCGGCAAGGAGACGGCGCGCATGCTGGCGGGCGAGGGAGCGAAGGTGGTGATCGCAGCCAGAACGGCGAGCACCCTGGAGCGGACGGCCGCGGAGCTCAGTGCCACCACTCATGGCACGGTGCTGCCGATAGCGGCCGATACAGCCGACTCGCGCTCGGTTCAGGCGCTGGTCGCCAGGACGGTCGAGCATTTCGGTGGCGTGGACATTCTGGTCAATTGCGCCGCCGCGCCGGGCGGCCTGGTTCGCAACAACCTGGATGAGGCCGACGATCAGGCGCTTCTGCAGGATCTGAACACCAAGCTGCTCGGCTATTTCCGCATGTGCAAGGCCTGTGCCCCGTACATGCGCAAGGCCGGCTGGGGTCGAATCGTGAACGTCGGCGGCTTGACGGCCCGCTGCACCGAAGCACTGAGCGGCATGCGCAACACGGCGCTCGTGCATCTCACGAAAACCCTATCCGACCAGTTGGGGCCATTCGGAATCACGGTGAACATCGTTCACCCAGGGGTGACGCGCACAGAGCACGTGGAATCGTGGTTCGCCGAGCTGGCAAAGCGGGAGGGGATCACCCTCGAAGCCTTCATCAAGCGCGAGGCCGCCGATCCAGCCGCAATTCGCCGCATCCTGGAGGTGGACGAAGTGGCCAACGTGATCGTATTCCTGGCGTCTCACGCCGCGAGCGCGATCACCGGTGAGTCCATCGCGGTGGATGGCGGGCTTTCGCGTGCAGTGTTTCTGTAAAGAACAACATTGGTCGCCCTCACGGAGCAATACGAATGAATGAGCGATTTGCAAAGGGACGGAAGATCCGTTCCGAGGTCCTCGGGGAGGAAACAGTGCGTCGGCGGCTCGATGCGGCGGACGCCTTCAACCGACCCTTTCAGGAGCTGGTCACCGAGTATTGCTGGGGAGTCTCCTGGGGTGGGGACGCGCTCACCCGGCGTGATCGAAGCCTGCTCAACCTCGGCATGCTTTCCGCGTTGAATCGCCCCGAGGAGTTCGCACTGCACGTCCGGGCCGCGTTGCGCAATGGACTGACACGCGAGGAGATTCGCGACGCGCTGATCCAGGTGGGGGTGTACTGCGGAATACCCGCTGGCGTCGAAGCCTTTCGAATCGCCTCCAGGATCCTCGCCGAAGAGTCTTCCTCCGTTGAGTAGCTCAGGCGAGCGATACTGCGCGCGTCGGACCCGATGATCGCCGCCGAGACTCCTCGCGGTGCACTGATCGCGACCGAGCTCGCCGAGAAAGTCGCTCGTGAGCATTACGGCATCGAGGCACGCGCCGAGCGTCTCACCGGGGAATGGGACGAGAACTTCAGACTCCACGTTGCCGGCGCCCCCGGGTACGTGCTGAAAGTCGCGCATGCATCGGAACGACCGGAAGTCATGGAGCTACCGACGGCGGCTCTGCTGCACGTGGCGCGGGTGGATCCGGAGTTGCCCTGCCCCCGCGTCGTGCCCAGCTGCGCCGGATCCAACCGAGTGACGTTTCTCGATGCCGGCGGAGCGCCGCGCACTGCGTTTCTCTATACTTTCCTCCTCGGCGAGCCGTTGATGATGGCACGCCGCTCGCCAGTGCAGCGCGCCGCCTGTGGACGACTTTTGGCGAGGCTCGGCCACACGCTGCGCGAATTTTCGCATCCGGCGACTCGGCGGATTCTTGTTTGGGATTTGAAGCAATTGCCCCGGATCAGGGAAGTCCTGCGTCAGCTCCCGGACTTGAAGCACACTCGCTTCTTTTCCGAGTTTCTCGCCCGATATGAGACGGAAATCCTGCCACGGCTGTCTCGCCTCCGTTCCCAGCCGGTCCACAACGATTTCAACGCGCGAAATCTCCTGGTCGACCCCAATGCAGAATCGCGCATCACCGGAATCATCGATTTCGGGGACCTGGTGCACACTGCGCTGGTCGCCGACGTTGCCGTCGGCGCGATCGGCCAGCTTGCGGCGCCAGACACCGCCGAACGGTCCATTCGCGAATTCGTCGCCGGCTACTGCGGGGTAGAGCCGCTGATCGCCGAGGAGCTCGACGTCCTTGGATGGCTGGTCGCGGGCCGTATCGTGCAAAACGTGGTGGTGACCTCCTGGTACCGCGCCCGCAACTCCTCCGCCGAGCACTTCGAGAGCTTCAACACGGAGTATTTCGAATGGCGCATCGCATTGGCGGAGCGACTTGCAGCGGGACCGTCGCCTTTCAGGTAATTCCAGTTCGAGAGCGCCCATGAACACGCCCGATAATTCGATTCAGAGCGCGCTTGCGCGCCGCCAGCGCGTTCTCGCGCCAACATACCGGCTCTTTTACGATGATCCGATCCACGTGGTCCGCGCCGAAGGCGTCTGGATGTACGATGCCGACGGACGCCGCTACTTGGACTGCTACAACAACGTGCCCGTAGTCGGGCACTCCCATTCAGAAGTCGTCGCGCGCATCGCCGATCAGGCGGCACGCCTGAATACCCACACACGGTACGTCACCGATGGCCCGGTGGAGCTCGCGGAACGGTTGCTTGGTACCGTGCCGGCGCAGATCGACTGCGTGACATTCACGTGCACGGGAAGCGAGTCGAACGATCTGGCCTTGCGGATCTGCAAGGCGGCCACGGGCGGCACGGGTTTCATCGTCACGAATGGGGCGTATCACGGCACGACCGAGACCCTGACGGGCATGTCGCCCGTGACCGGCGCGCCGACCGGTCCTGGGGTTCAGGTCGTCGAGGCGCCGCTTGGGCTGCGCAACCCCGATGAGTTCGGGGTGCGAGTGCGCGCATGCATCGACGCCATGCGTCTCGGCGGGGTGAAGCCCGCCGCCCTCCTCGTCGACACCATCTTTGGCAGCGACGGTGTCATTTCGCATCCCCCGGGCTTGCTGAAGCCCGCTGTCGAAGCGATCCATGCAGCTGGAGGCCTGTTCGTCGCCGACGAGGTACAGCCCGGTTTCGGCCGCACGGGCGATTGCATGTGGGGATTCCAGCGTCACGGAGTGATACCGGACGTGGTGACGATGGGCAAACCGATGGGCAATGGGCATCCCGTGGCGGCGCTCCTGGCACGCCGCGAGGTCATGCGGGAGTTTGCAACCCGGTATCGTTACTTCAACACGTTCGGCGGCAACACCGTCTCTTGTGCGGCCGCATTGGCCGTATTGGACATCATCGAGCGCGAACGACTGATGGAGAACGCCCGGCAGGTCGGGGACTTTCTGATGATGTCGTTGCGCGACCTGGCGGCCCGGCACTCGATGATTCAGGATGTGCGAGGCGCCGGGCTCTTCATCGGAGTACAGCTCGACTCGAAAGAGCGCGCAACTCGGGTCGTCAACGGTCTGCGCAATCGGGGGGTACTCATCGGCTCCTCGGGTCTCGGCTTCGACACGCTCAAAATTCGCCCACCGCTCGTGGTTCGCCGCGCGGAAGCCGAGTTGCTGGTCGAGGCTCTTGATCGGACCCTTATCGAAGCGGAACTCAGAGATCCGCGCAAAGGCTAAGCGTGTAATTGCGCGCAAGCTGCGGCATCGCGGAGTAGTCGGAGTATATCGAGCCCCGATATCGAGCCTGTCGAGCACCGGCAATCGGTGGCGATCGACGCCTGCGTTCCCTCCTCGGCGCCGCCGGGCTTGGGCGGGTCGACTGCGTTCGTGATCCCTGCGATTTGGAGTCTTTTGCGGACGACCGCCAGAATGCCATTTCGCTGTAGGATAGGGACATCGCGCCGAGAAACGACCGCGCCCGATCTTGGATAGCCCGAACGACCGACGATGAGTTCATGTCCGCACGGAACACCGAGTCCCTTCATGCGCAGCTCACGGGCTCCTCTGTAACGCTGCAACGCATCGCGCCCGCCGATATCGGCGCCTCACGCATCGGGCACTTCGGTTTCTTTCGGCCCAAATTCGCAGGTACATTGTGGGCCGGCCACCTTCTCCCTGCGCTGTCATGATGGAGTAGTCGATGGACGACACTGACGGCCTCATTGGCCGGATCCGCGAGCTGGAGCGGGCGGCTGCGCCTCTCGAGCCCAATGCGCAAGAACGCGGCGCGCTGCGCGAGGCCGTAGTGGCCCACGCCGAATCCTTCTTGAACCGCTTGCCGGCGGCGTGCGCATTCGAGAGCGATGCCGGTCCCGTCGCGAAGCTGACCCGCCACCGGCCTGCCGAAGGTCCGACGGCTGTGGATGAGCTTCTGCAACTGTTTCGGCAGAGCGTGGAGGACACCGGCCTGAAGGCCTCCTCGGGCGGACACTTGGCCTACATACCCGGCGGCGGCTTGTACGCCTCGGCACTGGGTGACTATCTGGCCGCCGTGACGGACGAGTACGCCGGGGTCCGCTTCGCAGGTCCCGGAGCGGTCGAAATGGAGAACCTGCTGCTTCGCTGGATGGCCGACCTGGTGGGCTACCCCGCCACCGCGCGCGGCAATCTCGCTTCCGGCGGTAGCATCGCCAATCTGATCGCAGTGGTCACGGCCCGTGAGGCGCACGGACTGCGCTGCGCCGACATTCCGAAGGCGGTCGTGTACCTCACCGCCCAGGCGCACCACTCCCTCGAGAAGGCCCTGCGCATCGCGGGTCTCGGCGAGTGCGTGCTGCGCCGGGTGGCCGCGGACACCCGCCATCGCATGGTCCCTTTGGCACTGCAGCAGGCCATCGCGCAGGATCGTGCGGCGGGCCTGCGACCGTGGCTCGTGCTGGCCGCCGCCGGAAGCACCGATGTCGGCGCGATCGATCCGCTGGAGGAAATTGGACGGATCGCGACTGCTGAGCGCGTCTGGTACCACGTCGATGCGGCATACGGTGGATTCTTCGTGCTCTGCCCTGAAGTGCGAGAGCGACTGCGTGGGCTGCGGCTGTCGGACTCGCTCGTCATGGATCCCCACAAGAGCCTCTTTCTGCCCTACGGGCTCGGCGCCGTACTGGTCAGGGATGGCGCGAAGCTGGCTCGCGCTCATGATTACCACGCAAACTACATGCAGGATGCCGTCGCGAACTCGCCGGCCGCGGACTCGCCGGCAGACCTCTCGCCAGAGCTCAGCAAGCACTTCCGGGGTCCAAGGCTGTGGCTTCCTCTGCTCCTATACGGCATGGCACCGTTTCGCGCATGCCTGGACGAGAAACTCCTCCTCACTCGGTATTTCCACGATCGAGTGCGGTCCATGGGCTTCGAGGTGGGTCCGGAGCCCGAGCTCACGGTGAGCACGTACCGCTGGGTGCCCGAACGCGGCGACCCTGACGCGTTCAACGAGGCCCTGACCCGCGCCATCCATCGGGACGGACGTGTCTTCGTGTCCTCGACCCGAATCGGAGGCAAGCATTTCCTGCGTCTTGCAGTACTGAGCTTCCGCACACATCTGGAGACGATCGAGCTTGCGCTGCGCGTGCTGGGCGAGAAGGTGACCGAGCTGACAAACAGAGGCTTCCCCGATCCGTGAGCCGTCAGCGCCCCGCGAGTCCCCGGTCGAAGTAGATCCGGCAATTGAGCTCCGCCGACAGCAGACCCGCCACCCTGTGGAGCGTACGGACGAGCGTCTGCGGCGGCGGGCTCGGGATCTCCGCCGAAGTCCCTACGACGCCAATGATGCCGACGCACTCATCGGCTGCGCCGAAGACAGGCGCAGAGAGCGCGTTGATCCCGAGCCGTACCTCGTCGACGGCGTCCTCGAAGAACCGCTCCCGTATCAGCTCGAGACGAGTCTCGATTGCCGCACGACTCGTCAGCGAGTGAGGCGTGAAGGCCACGAGCTTCTGTGTGAGTACACGCTGGCGCGCCGCCCCATCGGCGAATGCGAGCGCAATCCGTCCCTGCGAGGAGCAGTGCGGCGGTGGCCGATTCCCGGCATGTGAGGCGATCGCCAGCCGGTCACGGTACTCCACGCAGGAGAGAACGATCGGCTCGCCGTTCCCCGGGACTGACAGCAATGCCGTCTGCCGGGTGAGATCGCGCAGCTGCACGAGAAAAGGCGCCGCTACGAGGCGCAGGTCGAACTGCTCGAGGGCCGCTTCCCCGAGCGCGAAAAGCTTCCCGCCCAGGCTGTAGCCACCGCTGCGCGCATCCTGAAATACGACACCGAGCCGCTTCATGGTCGCCAGATGCCGGTACACGCGGGGCTTCAGCTCTCCCACCTTGCCCGCGAGGCTCGACAAAGCGACCGGTCCGTGAGCATTCGACAGCTCATCGAGAATCCGAAAGGCCGTCTGCAGTGACTGCAGCCCATCGCCCCTGACAGGGGCTGAGCGGTCTGCCCGGGCCGTTTTCGCGCGTCTCATGCTCGCTCCAGCTCTAGGCGGTTCCCGCCGCTTGGTTGCACCCGGTCGCAGGATGCTATAATACACGAAACCACGTTTCGCGCAGCGAAACACATGAGAGGCGTGCCCATGTTTCTGAGGAACTGTTGGTACGTAGGCGGGATCGATCACGAGCTCATCGATGGCAGGCTCGTGAGCCGAACGTTGCTCGGCGAACACGTGCTCCTCTACAGAGGCGACAGCGGCAGGGTGATCGCCCTCAACGACCGCTGCCCGCACCGCGGCGCGTTGCTGTCCCGCGGACGGCGCGAGGGCGATGCCGTGCGATGCATGTACCACGGCATCAAGTACGACGGCTCCGGCAAATGCGTGCAGATCCCCGGTCAGGACATGATCCCGCCGCGACTGCGGGTGCGCAGCTATCCCGTCATCGAGCGCCGCCCGTTCATCTGGGTCTGGATGGGTGATCCGGCGCTGGCGGACCCGGCGCTCATCGTCGATCTGCCGTACCTTCGCGATCCACAGTGGAAGGGAATTCCCGCCTATCTGCATTACGACGCCAACTATCTGCTCATCGTCGATAATCTGAGCGATTTCGCCCATCTCGCGTTCGTGCATACCCGAACGCTCGGCGGCTCGGAGGAGTACGCATTCGTCAGCAAGCCGACGGCCATCGAGCGGCTCGAGCGCGGCTTTCGCGTGGAACGCTGGCACATCAACAGCGAGGCACCGCCGTTTCACAGGAAAGTCATTCTTGACAGGGACGCCAAGGTCGACCGACGCAATATCGCGACCATGATCGTGCCGGGCATTTTTACCATGGAAACCCTGTTCGCACCGGCCGGACAGGGGGCGCAGTCGGGCAATCTCGCCGGGGCGCGCGAGTACCGCAACTGCCAGTTCATGACGCCGGAGACCGAGCGCACGACCCACTTCTTCTGGTCATATCTCAACAACTTCGAAGGCGAGGATTCCACGATCTCACGCTCGCTCCTCGACAGCCTGATAGAGGGATTCATGGAGGACAAGGCCATCATCGAGCGCCAGCAGAAGACGCTCGACGACGATCCCGGATTCGAGATGCTGGCAATTCTTGCGGATGGACCGCTCGTGCACTTTCGGCGCGTGCTCGGCAAGTTGATAGACGCGGAACGGGCCGCCCCGCAGAACCAGTCCGCCGAGTCACGAAGGACCGAAGCGGCAGCCAATTGAGGTCGGATCATCATTCTGGGGGGGACCATGACAGCCAACACAAAGCGATATCTCGCCGCAATCGGCATGCTGGTAGCGACGTGCTCCGCGGCGCAGGGACAGGAGTCCAGTCCGGCGGGTGGCGTGCAGGGCCTGCAGGAGATCATCGTCACGGCCGAGAAGCGCTCGCAGAGCGAGCAGACGGTGCCGATGTCGATCACGACCTTCGGATCGGTCGCGCTGCAGCAAAAGTCGATCACCCAGTTCATCGACTATGCGACCAAGGTCCCCAATCTTGCGTTCGCTCCGACCGGCGATGGCGTCGGAACCGCCCGCACCGTGTCGATCCGGGGCATCTCGGGCGATAACGTCACCGGCTTCTACATCGACGATACGCCGCTTCCCGATTCAATCGATCCGCGCGTGCTCGACATCGATCACATCGAGGTACTGCGAGGACCTCAGGGAACGCTGTACGGCGCGCGCTCGATGGGCGGCACCGTGCGCCTCATCACCAAGCAGCCCGAGCTCTCGAAGTTCTCCGCAACCCTGCACACGGGTGCGTTCGACACCGCACGCACCACCCGCCCCGACTACACGGGTGATGCGATCGTCAACATCCCCATCGTCAAGGGCCGGGTGGCGCTGCGGCTCACCGGCTTCTATGACTATGAGGCGGGATACTTCAAGCGCAGCTACTGCACCGATCCCGCGACCGCCGGGGTGAGCTGCTTCCCGCTGTCCACCACCGGACGGACGACAGTCGACAACGTCGCCGCGACCGACACGTACGGCGGCTCGGCGACTCTGACCGTGAAGCCGACCGACTCCCTGACGATAACCCCTCGCGTAATGATTCAGCGTGAAGGCTACAACGGCTTTCCACTCGCCGACTACAACAGCATGCCGGGAAACGGAATCGGCTTCCCCGTCCCCTCCGGACCCTATACCCTGCCGACGCCGTTGAATAGCACGGATTTCAACCAGGCGCGGTTCTTCAACGTCCCGGAGGGTGGAACCGACTGGTGGGACCTTTATTCCGTGACACTGCACTGGAAGAGCGGATTGGGCGAGCTCGTGTCCTCGACGGCGTACTTCGATCGCCGGGTCGATGAAACCGAGGATCAGTCCGAATTCGTCTGGGCGGCCATCACCTCGGGAGCGTGCGCCAATCCGGCGCCCTTCTGCAATCCGCCGGCGCCCGGGCCGATCGAGGAGATCAAGTCCTACCAGCGGTTCGTGGAGGAAGTCCGCTTCGCCTCCAGCCTGCCGGGCCCGGTGCAATTCGTTTCCGGAGCGTTCTACTCGGACTTTCACGGCCGCGTGCCGTTCGCCTCTCTCTACCCGGGATCCGAGGTGCCGAACCTCGATAACGAGCTGACGGACGGCTTTCCAAACAATCCTGACAATATCCCCAATCTGATATTCGCCCAGGACTTCCACACCGACATCAAGGAGCCGGCGGTGTTCGGCGAGGTGTCCTACAACCTCATCCAGCCTCTCAAGCTGACCGCGGGCCTGCGATGGTACCAGGTCAAGACCACTTCGGAAGGCTTCGAGGAGGGGCTCGCCGTGGGCGGCGGCAAGATCGTCAGTCCGCTCGCGACCGACAAGGAGGACGGGGTCACTCCAAAATTCGAGGCGGACTACACCTTGGCGCGCGACAAGATGATCTACGCAGTGGTATCGAAGGGCTTCCGGCCGGGAGGCGTCGTCCCCATCGTGCCGCCGGGAACGGCCGGCACGCCCAACGACTGCGTCGCCGCGCTCGCTGCCGTGAACCCGAACATCACGCTCGAGCAGACGCGCAGCTTCAAGTCCGACTCGCTGTGGAACTATGAGCTCGGAGCCAAGACGGCCTGGCTGGATCGCCGCGCCATATTGAACGTGTCCGCCTTCGATATCCGCTGGAAGAACATTCAGCAGGAAGTCCTGCTGCAGTGTGGATTCCAGTACGTCGCCAACGCCGGAGCGGCCGAAAGCAAGGGAGCGGAGCTGGAGCTGCGCGCCGCGGCCACCGAGCACCTGGATGTGTCGCTGGGTGTCGGCTATCAGGATGCCAAGATCACCCAGGCCGGCGCCTCGCCGCAGCCGGTCGGCTCGCCGGTATTCCAGGTGCCCGACTGGACCGGCAACGCGTCCGCCACCTATACCGTCCCGGTCACGGCCGACTGGTCTCTCATGAGCGAGCTCGACTATTCATACATGGGCAGCAGCTTCAGCGCCAACAACAGCGCCGGCAACCCCCGCAAGCGCCCGGCCTACAGGCTCTTCGACGTGCGGATCGCCTTGAGCAACGGGACGACGGAGCTTGCGCTCGTGGGGAAGAACCTCACTGACGAGATCACGAACCTCGGGGACAATCGCTCCATCGCGGCGGAGGTGCCGGGGCGACCGCGGCTCTTCATCAATCAGCCCCGGACCATCGGGCTCGAGGCCCGCTATTCGTTTTGAGATTTCCCACCTCAAAAGACGGTGAGAGTCGGCGGCCGCCGCCCCTTCATCACCTGCTCCACGCGCAGCCCGATCCGCAGCAATGTGTTCTCCTGCAGCCGCCGCCCGACGAGTGCGATGCCGACCGGCAGTCCCTCGATCATGGCTGCGGGCACCGTGAGACTCGGATATCCCGCAATCGCGGCTGCCGAGCACATCGGCGGCCAGCCGCCGCTGTCCTCGAAGCGATCGCCCCACACGTGATCGATCAGCTCCGCCGGACCGTTCCCCGAGGCGATCAGCGCATCGACCCCGTAGCGGCTGAAGAGGGCCGCGAGCCCGCTCGTATCGGCGAGGTCGAGCAGGTGATGCAGCGCCTTTCGGTACGCCGGGCTGTCGCGCGGCCCGCAAGCCTCGGATTGCTCGAAGAGCTCCTGGCCGAAGTAGGGCATCTCGGTTGCGGCATGGGCGCGATTGAACTCGATGAGATCGGCAAGCGTACGCACCGGCACGGTCGCGCCGAGGCGCGCCAGATAGGCGTTGAGCTCCGCCTTGAAGTCATACAGCAGAACCTCGAGCTCGAGATCCGAGAGGCTCGGCCACTCCTTCGGCATTGGAACAGCGACGAGCGTGAAGCCTTCGCTTTCCAACATCCTGAACCACTGCTGCGACTCGCGCTCGACCAGTGGGTGAGTCGAGGGTGGCGATTGCATCACTCCGAGCTTGAGACCCCGCGCAGCGGGCTCGAGCGGCCATCTCGCTCCCGGCCAATCGGCGCGCGGGGCCGCCATCACGGAAAGCAACAGGGCCGCATCGGCGACCGATCGTGTCATGGGTCCCGCGGTGTCCTGCCGCGAGCTGATGGGAACGATGCCGGCCGAGCTCACGAGGCCCACGGTCGGCTTGAGTCCTACGAGGCCGTTGATCGAGGCAGGCGCGAGGATCGATCCGTCAGTCTCGGTACCCACCGCGGCCGCGCACAGACTGGCCGAGGCGGCAGCGGCGGGCCCAGCGCTCGATCCGGACGGATTACGGGCAGGCTGATAGGGACAGCGGGTCTGACCGCCGACGCCGCTCCAGCCGCTGCAGGAGTGAGTGGAGCGGAAGTTCGCCCACTCGCTCAAGTTCGCCTTGCCTAGAATGACGGCCCCGGCGGCGCGCAGGCGCGCAGCCAGCGGCGAATCCTGCGTATGCCGGGCTCCCACCAGCGCGAGCGAGCCGGCTGTCGTCGGCATCGGATCTGCGGTCTCGATGTTGTCCTTGAGCAGAATCGGGATGCCATGCAGCGGGCCACGCAGCCGACGCTGGGCGCGCTCGCGATCGAGCTCGCGGGCGGCGGCCACGGCGTCCGGATTGACCGCGAGCACTGACCGCAACATCGGGCCTCGGCGATCGAACTGCTCGATGCGCCGGAGGTAGATCGAAGTCAGCGCTTCGGCGCTCACCGCGCCGCGTGCCTGCGCGAGTTCGAGCTCAGCGATCGACCGCTCGACGGGATCGAAGTCCGCCTCGATGCGGGTCTGCCCGGGATCGCCGGTCGCCGATGCGGTAAGCGGCGATGCTGTGCCGGGCGGAGCAATCCCGCCGGCGGTTACCGTTGCCGCGCCGAGACCGGCGACGAATTTGCGGCGATTCATGCTGCCCCCATGGTGTGGTCATCCGTGCAAGAGCGCATCGAGAGCGCGATATGAGCGATCCGCCGGTTAGCTGGTGTCTGACCGGCGGCGCCCGTCATTGACCAGACGTCGCGTCCAAACAAAGCGGATGACGCCGCCAATCTAGCCTCCGGTACCTTGCCGGTCAACGCTGAATCAAGAGGCACGGCGAGCCATGCGGCCGCTGCGGTCAGCCATCGATGTGGCCTATCATTCCCACTGACGCATCGCCCGAGAGCCTCATGCATTCATCCCCCGCTGTCTCACCAGTCTGTCGCGCGCTCTGCGCCGCATTCGCTACGGCCATTGCCCTCGTCGCGCTCGCTCTGGGACCCACAGCAAAGGCGGCACCGCCAGCCGGCTGGGTCGACGAGGCGCGGCTCACGCACGCCGCGCAAGCCCCCGGGGAGTGGTATACGGCCGGCCGGGATGCGGGCCAAACGTATTACTCGCCTCTCGCGCAGATCAATGAAAAAAACGTCGGACGCCTGGGTTTCGCATGGCAGTACCGGCTCGGCATGCGCAGAGGTGTCGAAGCCACGCCGATCGTGGTCGACGGCATCATGTATGCGTCCGGCCCATGGGGACACGTCTACGTGCTCGATGCGAAGACAGGCAAGCAGCTGTGGGCCTATGATCCTGAGGTACCCGGCGGATACGGCAGATATGCCTGCTGCGATGTCGTGAATCGCGGTTTGGCCGTCTGGAAGGGCCGCGTCTACGTCGCGAGTCTCGATGGCTATCTTCATGCGATCGACGCGCGCACCGGCCGCCGCATCTGGCGCGTGAGCACGCTGCCGGACCGCACGCCCGGATCCCATTACTTCGTGACCGGAGCCCCAATCATCGCCGGCGACGTTGTCGTCATCGGCTACGGGGGAGCTGATTTCAGGGGCAACCGCGGATCCATCTCCGCTTATTCACTCGATACCGGGAAGTTTCGCTGGCGCTTTTACACGGTGCCGCGCGATCCTCGACTCGGTCCTCAGGACCAACCCCATTTGCGGGCTGCCGTGAAGACCTGGCCATCCCGGTACGACTGGGCGATGGGCGCCGGCGGAGCGGTGTGGAATGGCCTCGCCTATGATCCGAGGCTTCATCTCGTGTACTTGGGCACCGCCAACGCGGCCCCGTATCACGGCGGGATGGATCCGGCGAAATACGGGGACGAGCTCTATGTCGCATCGATCATCGCAGTGCATGCCGACACGGGTACCATGGCCTGGTATTACCAGGAGGTTCCGGCGGAAGGATGGGATTACGACAGCGCGAACCCGTTGATTCTGGCTCGGCTGAGGATCGCCGGCCGCCCGCGACAGGTCATCATGCAGGCGAGCAAGGACGGCTTCCTGTACGTACTCGATCGCGCGACCGGGAAGTTTCTCTCCGGCAATCGGTTCACGTATGTCAATTGGACCAAGGGGCTCGATCCCGTGAGCCATCGCCCGATCGGGCAACCCACGCTCGATTGGACCGATTCCCCGAAGCTCATCTGGCCGGGGCCCATCGGCGCGCACAATTGGCAGCCGATGTCCTTCGATCCGAAGTCGGGTCTCGTCTATATTCCGGTGATCGACGCTCCCATGGTGTACGTCGACACGGCGCACCGCCGGGCCGGCCTCATCCAGGGAAACTTCGATCTGGCATTCTTCTTTCCCGAGGACTATTCCCCCAAGGATCTCGCAGGTCTCTATGGCCCGTTGCCTTCCCTGAGCGAGCTTGCGCGCGGCGGTCCTCCTCCGGTCAGCCGCGGCTTCATCCGCGCAGTCGAGCCTGTCACGGGCAGGATCGTCTGGCAAAAGCAAACCGCGAGCATCTGGGACGGTGGGATCCTGTCGACGGACGGCAATCTTGTCTTTCAGGGTGATGTCACCGGTCATCTGAACGTCTATGCGGCTGATACCGGCAGACTCCTCGAGCACATCGATGTCGGGACTTCGATCATGGCGGCACCCATGACCTACCGGGTCGCGGGCGTGCAGTACGTAGCCGTGATGGGCGGCTATGGTGGCGGAGTACTCGCCGCGCCCTTCCCGAACGACAGTGCCGCCTACCGTTATGGCAATGAGGATCGCATCATCACGTTCCGCCTCGGAGGCGGCGCGACTCCCAAACCGCCGCGAGTGCGTGAGCCGGCGCCTCCCCCGGCGCCGCCGCGCACCGGAACTCCCCGGACGGTCGCTCGCGGCGAAGTGCTGTACAACCGATACTGCGCGCGATGCCACGTATTCGGACGCGGACTCCTGCCCGACCTGCGGCGGACGCCCGCTGCCTTGAGCCCCGCCTTCTTCGAGATCGTGCTGCACGGGGCCGATCAGGCGAATGGCATGGGACGATTCGACGATGTGCTGACGCGGGAGGATGCGGTAGCGATTCAGGAATATCTAATCGACCAGGCCTGGCAAATGCCACCTGCGGCTTTGCCGGTCCCAAAGCGCAGACGGACGGTCACACCATGAATGATCGCAGCAGAACTAGCAGTCGCGTACATCGGCACGGACAAGGCCGAGGCGGCCGGCGACCTCGCCTACTTCTATGGCCCTTACAGCGTGTCATCCACGCAGGGTGTCGTGGAGCCGGGCAGGTACGTGGAGGTCTGGCGCCGCATCGGCGGCCATTGGCTCATCGAGTTGGATGTCAATTCGACCGGCGCGCCCGTCAGCGGCCCGCGGCCCTGATCGGGCTCGCCTCACGCTTGGGGGTGGAGCCTCGCGGCGCCGCCGCCCCGAGCAGCCGCAGCCGGGCGCCCATGACATCGATGAGGGTGGTCTTGCGATAAGCGGCGACCTCCCCGGGTGTGAATGCCTTGTAACTCCTCGGCACGGTCTGCGCGCTCAGATGGCTCATCATCCAGTTGAGGAGCTGCGCCAGATCGCGGTTGGACAACGGTGACTGGGCCACCCCCGGAACTTCCACCAGGTAGCGCCGCCCGGCCGCCGTGGCCGACAGCGGCACCAATGAGTTGCGCATGTCGGGGACCTTGCCGGCAACGCCCGCTCCATCCGCGAGATGGCAGCCCATGCAATCGAGCATGTAGTCCGTGTGCGGACTGGCATTCGCCTTCGGCGTGAGCACGGCAAAGAGCAGGCAGAGGACCGATACGATCGCGAGCGGGCCCGCATTGCCAGGCCCGGAATCGCGGCGTCCACTCATTTCGCGACCCCGATGATGCGCGAGATCGAGCAGTTGTAGGGAATGCCCGACTGGCTGCCCGCGCACCAGTCGTAGTCGTTCGAGCGGAACGGCACGTAGAGCGGGCTGTCGTTCTCGTTGCGATTGCACAGACAGCGGCCGCAACTGCTCTTCCCGCAGCAGTCGTTGTAGGAAACGATGTAGTCGCGTCCGTCTCCCGGATTGTGGCAGGTGCCGATCCAGGTGATGCGCGAAGGCTCCGTGCCCGGAGGACAGCTGTGCTGAGAGCCGCCGCAGCAGCTGCACAGGAATCCATCGATGGCGCAGTACCGCCAGTAATCACACTGCGTAGGATCGCCGGGATCGGCCTTCGGCTCCGCGGATGAGCGGTGCGGCTGGGCGCCGCGCGCCACCGGCAGCAGCGGCACGAGCGAGGCGCCGACGAGCATCGCACCGAGATTCCCGAGGACGCTGCGCCGGGAGAGGCGGCGCGCGAGCTGGCGTGCCGAGCGTTCACACAGCGAATCCAGTAACTTCATGCTCCGAACTCCTCAGGCGGCGCGCGAGCCCGCGCGGCTCTCGAAGAACTGCTGCAGGGATGCGACCCCACGGCGCTGCGCCTCGAACAGGCTCTCGAGATGCTCGCGGGAATTGATGAGACCGCGCGCCCGCAGGACGCCCGCCGGATCGATGATCGCGGCGAATGGCAGCCGGCCGACCTGATACGCCATCCCGAGGGGCGCTGACAGCACGTACGGGATCTCCCCCAGCCCATGCGCGGCGACGAATCGGCGCTGCTCCTCCTCCGCCCCGTCGCTCGCCAGCACGACGTCGAGCCACTGCCGCTCGCCGCGCCGGCTCGCCTTCAGCACCGGCAGAAGCGCCTTGCACACCGGGCACGTCGGAGAGACGAAGACGAGCAGCGTGCTGCGCCCGTCGGCACTGGCGGCACCGATCGATCGGCCCTGCCCGTCAAGGTCCACGACTTCGACGACGGGTGCCGCCTCGCCGACCTTGAGTCCCCTTTCCAGGAGAAGCGCGCCGGCGGGCGCGATCCGCTCGTGCAGAACGCCGAGCTGCCGTACGAGCGCGAATACGACCAGGGTCAGGGCGATGACCACCGCCCAGAGCACCACATTGGAAACGAGCAATGCATGCACCATCGAGATCCTACCCCCTCTCAGGCCGCAGTCGGTCCGCGGTCTGGATGAGCCCGTTCATCGCCGCATAGAGCAGTGCCGCCGCGCACACCGCACCGGCTACCGTGCCGATGTCGAGCCAGTCCACGGAACGCGCGCTCCAGTGGCCGGCCGCAGTGAGGCCCAGCGCCAGGGCCATGAGCGCATTGCGCAGCACCAGGGCACCGGAAATCATGCCGCCGCCGCGGGGACCGAGACATCCGCAGTCGAGGTGGCGGCGCCCTCGCAACAGGTTGATGCCGATCGCCGCCGCATAGGCAAGGAGGAGCGCCGATCCGGCCAGACCCGCCGGCGCCCAGCTGACCGGCGCGAGCAGCCCCGCGGCAACGAGACACTCGAAGGCCGGCAGGATGACCGATGCCGCAGCCACGAGCCTCTCAGGCAGCAGCCGGTAACCGGCGAGCGTCTCGGCAAATGCCGCCCGGGCTCGCAGCTTGTGCGCTCCCGCGACCGCAAACAGCAGCGCGAAGCTGCCGCAGAATGTCGCACCCACCACCGGATCGATCGAGTACACGGCCCTCCTCAGGGTGACACCATGAAGGTGGGCGTCTGGCCCACGCTCTCGACAGTCCGCAGATAGCGGCCCGTGCGCGCATCATAGACCTGCAGCGCTCCGCTGCCGAGAAAACACGTGAACAGGAGCGGGCTCGCGTCCTGCGTTACCAGAATCGAGCCCGCCTCGTGGCGCAGCGCGATCCGCTGCACCCGTCGCTGCGACTTCAGATCGTAGACCCAGACTTGCTTGCCTGGATCCTTGTGCGTAGCGAGAGGTCCCTGGTGGACCACGACGTACAGCAGCCCGCTGCGCCGGTAGGCCGCGAGGTACTGCAGACCTCCCGTGCGCCAGCCCTGCGCCTGCTCGGGCGCCGAGAAGAGCGGCCAGCGCTGCCCCACCGTGACTCCCTGACTGGTGAACTCGAACGGGTATACCATGCCGTTGAACGAGGTGAACCACCACGTGTTGCCGACGCGCACGCCTCCCTCTGCAACGGGATCCTTTTGCGAGTCGAACAGCTTCGCGCTCCGGCGGATGGAGGCCGCGTGTCCGGTATCGTCGAGAGATACCTCGAGCAGCGCGCCATCGCCGCAGATCGAGAAGAAGCTGCGTGGCCCGGTCGGATAGACGAGCGCACACCCGGGCGTATTGATCTCCCCGACGAATTTCCTGCTGCGAGTGTCCACCACCGTCACCGACTGCGCCGGCGTGAAGTTGTAGATGAGCAGGAACCGGTCGTCGTCAGTGAGCGCCGCCGCGCTGCTCGTCGACAGGATGGCCGCGCGCTTCGGCGGAATCGCGACCTCCTGCATCGGGGAGAGCCGCCGAGGGTCATAGAGCGTGACTACATCCGCACGTACGCCCCTGGTGCCGCGCGAGTAATACGACTCCGGTGAATAGATCGCCTGGCGGTCCTTGGGAATCACCACGCCGACGTAACCGTAGCCGGTGCTCAGCATGCCGAGCACGGTTCCCTTGTCCCCATCGACGAGCGTCGCCCTGCCGTCGGGCATGTTGAAGAAGGCGATGTCGTTGACCCACACCCAATGCGGACTTGGCTGCGAGGGCAGCGTCTGCAACGTCGCCGCCTCGTTGGCAAGCGGCGGTCCCGCCACGGCCATGCACGGCAACAGCGTGGCGAATGCGAACGCCGCCAGATGCCCACCCGGGAACAGTCTCCGCGCCAGCGACCCGCTCGACATCATGACCTCCAGTGCACCGTCAGAAGGACGCCCTGGCCTCGAACGCCAAGGTGCGCGGCTGATTCATCAGCAAGCGCGGCCGGCCCGGTGTCTCCGCGGCGATCGAGCGGCTGTCACCGAGATCGGCGCGCTCGTCGGTGAGATTCTTGCCCACCAGTGCGATCTCCCAGATGCCGTGGTTTACCGCCACCCGGGCGCCGAGCAGCTGATAATGCGGCAGCAATCGCGTCTGGAAGAGACCATTGACGTTCGCGAGATTGTTGGCGCTATGCCGGTCACCGATGTAGGAGTAGTCCATGCTCGCCACCATGCTCCAGCCGGTCATCAGCGGCTGCGTCCAAGCGGCCGAGGCGGTACCGGTCCAATCCGGCACGTCGAACACCGGGTCGCCGGGGCGCTGCGGCGAGAACGTCGAGGCCTTGGTGATCTTTGCGCTGTTGTAGCCAAGGCCGACCGACACCTCGAGGGGATCGATGGGCCGGGCGCTCAACTCGAGCTCTCCACCCTTGCTGGTCGCGGCGCCCGCATTGGCGCGATACTGGAATCCGCACGGAAGCAGGATGTTCTGCTGGATGTTGTTCCAATCGATGTAGAAGGCATCCGCGTTGACCTGCAGCCGCCGACCGAGCCAGTCGGACTTGCCGCCGACCTCGTAGTTCCACAACGAGTCGGAGCCGAACTTGCGCGTCTCGGCGAACGTCACCCCCGGAGGCAGCTGACCGCCGCATATCGCCGCCGGCACCGACGGCACGAGCCCGCCCGGGCGGAAGCCCTTCGCGATCATCGTGTAGGCCATCACGTGCGAATTGACGTGATAATCGAGCTGCGCAAGCGGAGTGATCGAGTTCTGCTTGGTCGTGGTGTTGGCGTCGATGATGCGGCCGGGCGCGCCAGGGGCCTGCGTGACGGTGCCTTCGAGATAGCCGCCAGCCGTCGTTTCATCCTGACTCCAGCGGACGCCGACCGTGGCCTTGAGGGCATGAGTGATCTGATACGAGATCTGCCCGTACGCCGCCGGCTCCTTGCTGTTCGTGTGATAGTCCTGTCCGAAGATCTCATCGGGATTGTCAGGATTGGGACACAGGCCGACCACCGTGCACGTACCGGCCGCGGTCAGCAACGCGCCGTAACCGGGAGCCTGTGACGAGGGATAATAGGCCGCGAACGGGATCCGGCCGTGCTCGTCGTAATAATAGACGCCCGCGACGTACTGGAACGGCCCCGAAAGCGAGGACACGAAGCGCACTTCCTGCACGAACTGCTGGTAGTCCTTCAGCTCGCTGATCGAGCTTCCGATCGGCAGCGGCAGATTGAATCCCGGGGTCGCGCTCACGGCCGGCAGGAGAGCATCCCAGACGAAATCGGTCTCGTCCTCCGACTCGAGCACTTTACGGTCGAAGTACGCCGTCGACCAGACCAGGGAGCCGAAGCTGGTCTGCCATTTGGCCGTGAGACTGTAGAGATGCCAGCTGTCGTAGCCGCCCTCGGGAATGTTGTAGAACCGTCCCTGATTGAGGTTGTTGGGCACAAGGGCGGGGAGCGTGAACGGCACCGATCCGGCCGGATACGGATAGCCGATGTTGTCGGTGGTCGTGAGCACATCGGACATCGGAAAGCCGTTGTAGCTCGAGCGCTGGATCATCACGCGCGGCGTCACGGTCAGATTATCCGTGACCTTGAAGGCGACCGAGGCAGCTCCGCCGTAGCTTTCCGTCGCGGCGACGTTGTTCACCTTCGAGACCAGCGCGGGATCGTGCGTCTGCGGAAAACAGGTGACGCCGGCCGTCGCCGGATCGGTGCAGTAGGTGCGCGTCAGCCAGCCGGCCTCACTGTCGTAGAAGCCGGAGATGCGCAGCGCCGCGCGCCCCTTGATGAGCGGGATGTTGGCAACCGCCTCACCCTCGTAATTGCCGCGGGGCGTATGCGCCGTGGTGCCGAGGTCCGCCTGCACATGGCCCTGGAACTGTTCGAAATTCGGGACCTCGGTGATGATGCGCACCGTTCCGGCCATCGATCGGGCGCCATACAGCGTTCCCTGGGGTCCGCGCAGCACCTCGATGCGCGCGGTATCGAGTATGCGCGGATCCAGCGATGCAGGCACCGGGACATCGTCGATGTAGAAACCGGTGACGCTCTCGCCCGAGATACCGCGGATCGAAATGGTGCGCGAGGTACCCACGCCATCGCCCGTCATCGCGAAGGAGAGGTTCGGCACCTTGTCGACGTAGTCGAAGAAACTGGTGATCGACTGCCGCGACAGGGCCGAGGGAGTGAGCGCGGTGATCGACATCGGCACGTTCTGCAGATTCTGCGAGCGCCTCTCCGCCGTGACGATGACCTCATTCAGGCCCTGAACTGCAGGCTGGGCAGTTGCGAACTGGGCGGCTGTCGCCTGGGCGTCGTCGGCACGAGCCACCGCGCATCCGGCGGTCAGTGCCAACAGACAGGCGAAAGACTGGGCAGAGATGGTACGCATAGCCTCCCCTCGCGGCGTGAAGTGAGTTGCCGGTGCTGGTCGGAATTGCAACTCGAAACGTGCGCCACGTCGGTGCGCGGACTTTTTTGCAGAGTTGGCTTGGAATGAAATCGATGGTGGCACAATGGATATTGCCGGTCAACAACTCCCGAGTCATGTCGATCGCGGCGGCGCGGGTCTGCGCGCCAGGCGTCGGCCGCGCCGCACGCACTCGCCTCGTTGGCGCTCCCGTACAAGAATCCGGCGCACCAGTCCAAGCGGCCATCGCCGGGCCGGGGAGACTGCGGGGAAGCGGCAAGCCGAGCGCGACGCGCGCCCGCGGTCCCGGCAGCTACAGCGCCAGGACCAGCTTCTTGCCCATGCAGGCACGGGAGCAGCACGTCATCATCCGCGTGTTGGCGGCGCGCTCCGCTGCGCTGAGGACTTTGTCGCGATGGTCGATGTCGCCCTCGATGACGGCGACCTCGCAGGTACCACACAGGCCCTCCTCGCAGTCACTCGGGATATCGATACCAGACGCGCGCAAGGCCTGCAGCAGCGTCCGATCGGTCGGCACTTGAATCGTCAAACGGGAATCCTGCAGCACGACCTCGAACGCCGCCTCCCTGCCGGGATCGAGCACGGCGCCGTCCATGGTGAAGTGCTCGAGGTGCAGCCGGTCGGAATCCCCGCGCATGAGCTGCGCGAGCGCGGCGAGCAGACGCGAAGGCCCGCAGGCATGTATCTGCGCCTGTGGCGAGGATCCGGCGATCACTGCCTCGAGATCGAGACGCCCGCCCTCGTCCTTGCTGTAGATGTGGAGCCGCCCTGCGTGATCGCGCTCGAGTCTGTCGCGAAACGCCATGGAACTGCGCGATCTGCCCGCGTAGTGGAGCACGTAGTCACGGCCGAGCAGGCGCAGCCGGTCGGCCATGGCGATGATGGGCGTTATGCCGATCCCGCCCGCGATGAGGACACAGGGCGCGTTCCCTTCAGCGATCCGGAAGTGATTCTTCGGACCGCGGATGCGGACCAGCTGACCGGGCGCAAGGACGGTATGGATGTACTCGGAGCCACCGCGCCCCCCCGCCTCCCTCAGCACCGCGATCTGATAGCGGGAGCGATCCGCCGCATTACCGCACAGCGAGTACCTGCGCTGATATCCGCCCACGATCAGATCGATGTGCGCTCCCGCCGACCATCCCGGCAGCTCGCGGCCGCTCGGATCGGCGAGCGCCAGACCGAGAACGCCTTGCGCTTCCGGCCGCTCGGCGCTGATCCTGAGCGTGCGCGTAATCGAGCTGCGCGACGGCGGACCGATTGCGAACCTGGCGCGGGGCGTGAGTGCCGCGGCGGTGCGCCGCTCCGGATTGCGGCGCGGATCCCAGCGCACCCGCAGATGCCCGGGGCCGCGCATCGAAATGTTCGGCAGATAGTCGAAGCCCTGGCCGGCGATGAGCTCCATGTGAGGGAGCCTGCGGCTCAGCTCCTCGAGAAGGATTCTGATCTCCAGGCGCGCCAAATTCTTCCCGAGACACTGGTGACTGCCATAACCGAAGGAGAGATGGTCGGCCGCGCCGTCACGATGGATGTCGAGTACGTCGGGATTCTCGAAGTGGCGCTCGTCGTGGTTCGCGGAGGTCATGACGATCAGCAGCTTCGCCCCCTGCGGTATGTCGATCCCACCGACCCGCGTGGCGCAGGTGGCGAGCCGCCGCCAGGCGATGATGGAGCCCGACATCCGCAGGCACTCCTCGACGGCATTCGGTATGAGCGCGGGATCGGCGCAGATCTCGTCCCAGGCAGTCCGATTCTCGAGCAGCAGGCGCAGCGCATTCGCGGTGGCGTTCGCGGTCGTCTCGTGAGCGGCCACGATCCCGGCCATCATCATGGAGTGCAGGTAGGAGTCCGTGACGACCTCGGGCAATTCCTTCTGCCGCCGCAAGGCGTACTTCATCCAGCCCGGACCCGACGGATCCGCGCGCATCTTCTCGAGAACCTCACCGGCGTAGGTCCAGAATCGGCCGACCGCCTCCGCGACCGCGACCTGCTCCTCGGGTGTAGGCCGCCCCCACGTGTTGACGGTGTGCGCGATGGAGTACCGGCGCAGCGTCTCCATGTCCTCCTCGGGAACGCCGAGGAAATACAACGCAACCGTGAGCGGAACCTCCCAGAGCAGCTCATTCACGAGATCCGCCTCGCCGCGATCGATGAAGCGATCCACGTACTCACGGGCGAGCCGCCGCACCATCGGCTCGTGGTGCGCTATCTCCTCGGGCATGAACGAGTGCATGAGCGCGCGGCGACGCTCCATGTGCGCCGGCTCGTCTTCGTTCACGAGCGTGCGGCGCATCGCGTAGCCGTACCTGGCAAGAGTGGCGTTCGCCTCGGCAAGAAAGGGCGTGACCTTCTCGAGCGCGATCGAGGGAGAGAAGGTGACGTTGTCGCGAAACACCGCCTTCACGTCGGCGTACCGGCTGACGACCCAATAGCCGAGCTTGGGGCTGTAGAAGACCGGCTGCTGCTCGCGCGACCAGCGCAGTGCCTCGCTCGGGTCGCAGTGAAAAGGACCTTCGAATGGATCGAAGGCCGCGGCCTCAGGCGAGACCACGGCGGCCTGCGCCCGAGCGGCGCCGTCAGCGCCGTGTCCCGCAGAGGGCGCCGGGCGCCAGGGGCAGCCCCCGGCCGTAAGAGGAGTTACTCGCATCGGATCGTCCACGCTGTCCCCTTCGACGAGTACCGATTTACTTTTATCGCACAACTATGTGCTAATATCGCTCGGACTCTACGTCCAAGAGCGAGCACTGTCAAACCGCGCGACCGAGGGGGCATGGACCGATCGGGTGTAACGCCGGCCAAGCCGGCCAACACGCTGCAGACCCTGGATCGAGGACTGCAGGCCCTGACTCTCATCTCCCAGCAGGAGCGCGGTCTCTCGATCGCGGAGCTGGCCGCCCAGCTCGCCGTGGACCGCGCCATCGCCTACCGCCTCGTGACCACTCTCGAATCCCGCGGACTGATCACGCGTGCCGACGGGGGTCGACTGCGTCTCGGAGCGGGGCTTCTCATTCTGGCAGCGCGTTTCGAGCCGCAGCTGCGCACGATCGCGGCTCCGCTGCTGCGGGACTTGGCGCAGACCACGCGTGCGGCCGCGTTTCTCTCGGTCGCGACGGGCCAGGACTGCGTCGCCATCATGGTGACAGAGCCGGAGGGAACGCTTCTGCGCGTTTCCTATCGTGTCGGCAGTCGTCATCCACTCACGCGCGGCGCGGCGGGCATCGCGATCCTCGCAGGGCGCCCACCCGCCCGGGATGATCCGGAGGCTGTTCGCCTTGCACGGCGCGACGGCTACAGCGTGACCCGCGGCGAGCTTCAGCGCGGCGCGGTCGGGATCGCAAGTCCGGTGCACACACCCGACCGCGTGCCGGCCGGATTGGAGGTCAGCATCGGGGTCGTTGCGTTCGAAGACCTCGACGTCGGCGCTGTAAAGGATCCGGTCGTGCGCAGCGCCGGGCAGCTCGCGGCCGCACTCTGGCACACACAAGACGAGGCGCGCTCGAGATGACCGAGCCTGCGGCCCGTCCGTTCGCGCAATCCCCGTACGCGGCGCCCAGCTTTCCGGCCCGCCTGCCCTCGCTGCGCTTCGGGCGAGAGGATCGCCTGACTGCCGAGGAGCTCGACACCCTCTATGGCGAGCTGTGCCGCTCCCTGACGGCGGCGGGCGAAGCCCGAGCGCAGCTTCTACTGGCGCGATTCGCCCTGCTTGCGATCGGCGCGATCGATGATCCGGCCCGGGAAACCGACATTTCAGGAACCTCCAATCAGCAACTCGCTGCCTCAGAGACAGCGCGGGAGAAATCATGGCAACGGTAAACTGGCGCGAAAGCGCTCAACGCTTGAATCTGTCACGGCAAGCCTTCATCGCGGGCCGATTCACCGACGCCGCATCGGACAAGAGGTTCGACGTAGTCAATCCCAGCAACGGCCAGCGTCTCGGCAACTTGCCGGAGTGCACCGCGGCGGACGTCGACCGGGCGGTGCGCGCGGCGCGTCAGGCATTCGACGACGGCCGCTGGGCGAACATGGCGCCCAAGGCCCGCAAGAAGGTCATGCTGAAGCTCGCCTCACTGGTCGAGAAACACCGCGACGAGCTGGCGCTGCTCGATACGCTTTCGATGGGGATGCCGATATCGATATCGACGAACTATTGCATCCAGTGGACCATCAACGCGCTCGAGTGGTATGGGGAAGCGATCGACAAGCTCTACGATGAGATCGCTCCGACCGACAGATCGGCGCTCGCTCTGATCACGAAGGAGCCCGTGGGTGTGGTCGGCGCCGTGTTGCCGTGGAACTGGCCCATGGGGTTGCTCGGGTGGAAGGTGCCCCCTGCTCTGGCGACGGGCAACAGCATCGTGCTGAAGCCCGACGAGCAGACCTCGTTCTCGGCGCTGCGCTTTGCCGAGCTCACCGTGGAGGCCGGCATCCCCGAGGGCGTGTTCAACGTCGTCACGGGCGGTCCCGCCGTGGGCGAGGCGATCGGCCGCCATCCCGACATCGATGTCGTCGGCTTCACGGGCTCGACCGAGGTCGGCAAGCTCTTCCTCAAGTACTCCTCGGAATCGAACATGAAACCCGTCTGGACGGAATGCGGCGGCAAGGGCCCGAACATCGTGTTCGCGGACGCGCCGGACATCGATGTGGCGGCGCAGACCGCCGCGTTCGCGATCTTCCTCAACACGGGACAGGTCTGCGCTGCGGGCTCGCGCCTGATAGTCGAGGAGTCGATCAGGGAGCATGTGGTGGCGAAGATCGCCGCCATCGGCAGCCAGCTCGCGCCGAGCGACCCGCTGCAGCCGGAAACGATGCTCGGGCCCCTCGCCAAGTCCGCCCAGCTCGAGCGTGTGCTCGCGTACATCCAGGCAGGTCGGCAGGAAGGCGCCAGGCTCGTGGCCGGCGGGAGCCGCGCTCAGCCCGACTCCGGCGGTTACTTCGTCCAGCCCACGGTGTTCGACGGAGTGTCGAACGACATGCGGATCGCGCGGGAGGAGATCTTCGGCCCAGTGCTGTCCACGATCACCTTCAGGACGCCTGAAGAGGCCATCAGGATTGCCAACAGCAGCATCTACGGGCTCTCCGGTGCCATCTGGACCCGCGACATATCGAAGGCGCACACGCTCGCTCGGGCGCTGCGAGTCGGCAGTGTCGCCATCAATGCGTATGCGGACGACGCGCACGACATCACCGTTCCTTTCGGCGGCTACAAGCAATCCGGCTTCGGGCGCGACAAGTCGCTGCACGCGCTCGACAAATACGTGCAGCTGAAGACGACCTGGGTGAAGCTCTAGCGCTATTCAACGGGCAGGGCCGCGGCGGTTATCCACCAGCCGCTGCGCCTTGCCCGTCGAGCGCTCCAGGGTACCGGGCGGGTGCACCTCGACGCCAACGCTGATACCTATGGTGGACTTCACATGATGTGAGAGCTCCGCCGCGGCTCGCTTCCGCGAGTCTTCGCTCCCGAAAGTCTCCGCGACGCACTCCACGTGCACCGTGAGAGAGTCGAGGTGCCCCTCCCGGGTCAGCTCCAGCCGGTAATGAGGCGCGAGCCCCGTGGAGCGCAGAATCAGCTCCTCGAGCTGGGAGGGGAAGACATTCACCCCACGGATGATGAGCATGTCATCGGTGCGGGCCGCGATCTTCGCCATCCGTCGCATCGACCGCGCCGTGGGCGGCAGCAGCCGGGTGAGATCGCGCGTGCGATAGCGGATGACCGGCAACGCCTCCTTCGTCAGGGAAGTGAGAACGAGCTCACCCTCCTCCCCGTCAGCGCGCACTGCTCCCGTGTCCGGATCGATGATCTCCGGGTAGAAATGATCCTCCCAGATCACCGGCCCGTCCTTGGTCTCGACGCATTCGCTCGCAACGCCGGGGCCCATCACCTCCGAGAGGCCGTAGATGTCGAGCGCATCGATCGAGAAACGTGACTCGAGCTCCTTGCGCATCGCCTCCGTCCAGGGCTCCGCGCCGAAGATGCCGATCCTGAGCGAGCTGTCGCGCGGATCGACTCCCTGGCGTACGAACTCCTCGGCGATGTTGAGCGCGTACGAGGGCGTCACCATGATGATGTCGGGACGAAAATCCCGGATAAGCTGTACCTGCCGCTCGGTCTGGCTGCCCGACATCGGGATCACCGTGCAGCCCAGGCGCTCGGCGCCATAGTGGGCGCCGAGGCCGCCGGTGAAGAGACCGTAGCCGTAGGCCACGTGCACGATCTGCCCCGGCCGCCCGCCTGCGGCGCGGATGGAGCGCGCGACGAGCTCCGCCCAGGTGTCGATGTCGCGGGCCGTGTAGCCGACGACCGTGGGTTTTCCGGTGGTGCCGCTCGAGGCGTGGATGCGCACCAGCCTCTCGCGCGGCACAGCGAAGAGCCCAAAGGGATAGTGGTCGCGGAAGTCCTGCTTGGTGAGGAAGGGAAACCGGCTCAGATCCTCCAAGCTACGCAGGTCATCCGGATGCACTCCGCGCGCATCGAAGCTGCGCCGATAGTGCTCGATGTTCTGGTATGCGTGCCGCACGGACCAACGCAGCCGCTCGAGCTGCGCGTGGCGGAGCTCATCCGTGCCCGCCCGCTCGAGGGACGCTGGCGCTGAAAATGGCTCTTCTTTATCTGCCGAACCCAATGCTGGCTCCCGCGTCACCGCCCACCGCGGCGTGAGTTTCCACGATCAGGGGTCGGGTGCTTGGATCCCTGCGCCACATAATTGATCCCCGCTGCCGACCTGAACCGGCAGGCGGCGCGCTTCACGAGGGCTCAGCCCGAACTGGGCGGAGAAGGCGCGGCTGAAATAAGCGGGGTCGCTGAATCCCCAGCGGAACGCCACCTCGGTGACGGTCGCCCGGGAACCGTGCGCCTCGCGCAGGTCGAAATAGCATCGCTCCAGCCGCTCACGCTTCAGCCAGGCGCCGAAGGTCAGGCCGTGGGACTGAAACAGCCGCTGCAGCTGTCTCGTGGATACGTAGGCGTGTCGGGCCGCGGCATCGCAGTCGAGGTCGGGATCGGACAAGTGCCGCCGCAGCAAACTGCAGACCCTGGTCCACTCATCCTGCCGCAACCTGCCGTCTGTTTGTGTTGCCTCCTTTCCTACCGAGGCGATGTGCGTGACTCCGTCGACTAGCTGCATCCTGAGTAGCGCAGCCTCTTCGGGGGTGAGCATGCCTGCGTCTGAAAGCGCCCTGCCGAGCAATGCGTGCAGCGCGCCCGCGTACCCGCGGCCTTCGATCGTCACCGCGGTGGCAGGGGGCTTGCGCCTCCAGTAGCCCGCGACGATTCTGGCCGGCAGGTGCAGCGAGAGCTGCCGCCAACGGCCGCAGTAGAGAAACTCGGAGCTGCGCCCGCCATCGATGAGAGTGGCGTCGCCAGGATTCAACACGGCCTCGCGCTCTCCCTGGCGCATGCGGCTGGTGCCCTCGAGCTGCAGCACGTAAAAGAGCAGCCCGCTGGCATCGGCGTCGGCCGTGAGACCGTCTCGTACGATGCGCGCCTGACTCGCCGCAATGCTGGCGCACTCGATACCGCCCAGCCTCTCGAGGAAGATCTCACCCGCGAATTCGTCCGGGTCGGCTTCGACTTCGAAGCCCCCGCAGACGCGGCGCACCATTTCCCCCCAGGACGCGAGGCGTGCTTCCCGCCGGAGCGACTCGGTATTGAGCCGCAACAGAGTCATGTCTTGCGCACTCGCAAAGCATCCTCCCTCGGCTGCGCTCCCGGTTCGGTATGCACGAATCCCCCAAAAAGACGGTGACGGCGCCTTTGCGTTCTAGTGGTAGCGCAGCGTGAAGCCATTGTCAATCGAGTGCCTGCCGCTAATAGACGATGCTGCCGACGGACGTGCCGCCGCAGACGAATAGCGTCTGTCCCGTAATGAATCCAGCATCCGGCGCGGCGAAGAACATGACGGCGCGCGCAACGTCCTCGGGACGGCCAAGTCGTCTCACCGGAATCGATTCGATGATGCGCGGCAGCTTGGGGCTGCCCTCGGCAATGACCTCGTGGAACATGCGAGTCGCCTCGATGGGCCCCGGCGCGATCGCGTTCACGGTGATTCCGTGAGCCCCGAGCTCGAGCGCCCACGTTCTCGTCAACCCGAGCAGACCCGCCTTGGTCGCCGAATAAACGGTCCGCTTGGCGAGCCCGAGCACCGCCCGCGTCGAGACGAGCACGATGCGGCCGAAATGCTGCTGCTTCATGGCCGGAAGGGCGGCCTGAACCAGCGAGATCGCCGCCGCGAGGTGCAGGCTCGAGAGCGCTTCCAGATCCTCGAGAGTCACCTCTTCGAGTGGCTTCTCGCGAATCGCGCCGGCGTTGTGCACGACGGTGGTGACGGGAAAGCGACGGGCGACTTCGAGCGCCGCTTCGCGTGTCGCGGCCGCATCGGCAAGATCGACCTCTACATTGTGTACGCGGTCCGAGGAGGATTCGCATCGCCCGCGCGAAAGGCAGACGAGATGATATCCGGCGTCGAGGAACGCCTTGCCCGTCGCAGCGCCGATCCCCGAGCTCGCGCCCGTCACCAACGCATATCGCTCATTCATTGCGGTGCTCCGTGGTCCGGCTCGCGAGTCAGTTCCTGCAAACGCGGATCGCCTGCCATGTCCGCTGCGCCATCGCCGGTCTCACGCTCGGGTAATGCGATGAGAGCCGCCTGTCCCGCTTGATCGAGCCGGGCGACGATCCGGACCCGGCAAGGTGCGCACGACACGCCCGCACGCACATGGGTGATGACTGTCGGGCCGCAGTCGAGCCGCACCATTCCAATCCGCCACGGCAGGCGATCCCGGAAATAGGGTTCATAGCTGTGATGGAGCGTCGTCTCGCAGATCAGCTCGCCCTGGCCGGATTGCGGCTGCCATTTGAGCTCGCCACAGAGGCATCGGTGACAGGCCTCTCGCGGCGGATACTGGACCGCCCCGCACTCGCTGCAGACCTGCAGCTCTAAGCGGCCGAGCGCGGCGGCCGCGGCGAGCCCGAGCGCGGCGCGGCTTCGCTCCGCCGGCGGCGGATGCGCCGCGCGGGCGTCGGGACCGGGGCTCGCGCCCTGCGGGCGTTGGGGAACTTCGCTCATGCCCGCGACCCCGCGAGAATCGCGGCTCCGCAGCAGAGCCCGCGGTCGTAGTTGATCATTCCGAAGCCGCTCACCAGTCCGAAGCGCGCATCGGGCACTGCCGTGCCCTCAGCCGTGCCGGTCACCTGACGGATCGCCTCCGTCATGCCGAGGTAGCCGCCGGCCGCACCGGCCTGCCCCACCGAGAGCTGACCTCCCGAGGTGTTCACCGGGAATGTCCCGTCGATCGTCAGGGTGTGGCTGCGGATGAATTCGGGCGCCTCGCCTTTGCCGCAGAATCCGAGATCCTCCATCTGCATGGCGCTCATGACGGGATAATCGTCGTAGGTTTGCAGGAAGTCGACGTCCCGATGGGTGATGCCCGCCTGCGTGAAGAGCTCCTCGCGGTCGAGCGCCCAGCCGCCGCGGGTCTGGATCGGGTCCTCGGGGAAGGAGTTGTGTCGTTCCATCGTCGCGAGCACCCTGCCGAAGGCGACTCCGAGATCCTGCGCGCGCGCCCTGCTCATGACGAGAAACGCCTCCGCACCCGCGCACGGCATCACGCAGTCGAAGAGGCGCAGCGGCTCGGCAATGGGCCGGGCATCGAGATACTGTTGCATCGTGAGCGGCTTCCTGAAGAGCGCGTGCGGGTACCTGAGCGCGTTCTCCCGCTGTGCGATGCAAAGCTTGCCGAAATCCTCGCGCCGCGCCCCGAATGCGCGCATGTAGTAGGCGGTCAGCAATGCGAAGCTCGCGTTCGGGCCGCCGGCCCCATAAGGATAGACGGCGTCCTGAGTGAACTGGCTGAAGCTGCCGAGAGTGGTGCGGAATGAATCGGAGTGATTCGTGTCGGCGCCCACGCAGGCCACCACGCTGGCATCGCCGCAATCCACGGCGCGCAGCGCGCGGCGCAAGGCCAGGACCGCGCCCGCGCCGCCCATCGGAATGTGATCCAGCCAGCGCAGCGACAGTCCCAGGTGCTGTGTCAGGCCGACGGCCGTATCGGGCGCCAGCGTGAAACTCGAGAGACAGAGGCCGTCGAGATCCGATTTGGCGAGCCCGCTGCGTTCGAGCAAGGCGCGCAGCGCGTGAGCGATGAACCAATGGGCACCGTGGGGCGAGTAGCGCACGTACGGCACGGTGACCGGCACAGCCACGACCGCATTCTCGTAACCTGTTCGCCGCCGCTGCCTCACGTGACGAGTGTCCGTTTCTTGAGCCGCCGCAGATCCACGCAGTCAGGACTGCGCAGGAGCGCCTGGCCCAGATCCCTGAGCCCCGCGCGCTGGATCTTCTCCGTTGCCGTGAGAGGCAGTCGCTCGCAGAAGCCGACATAGCCCGGCGCCTTGAAGTAGGCAAGCCTCTCGAGGCTGAATCTCACGATTTCCTGCGCGAACGCGACGCGCACGGCATCATCCAACCGGGTGGCGGGCACGATGCATGCCATGACCTCGTCCCCACGCACCTCGTCGGGCACCGCCGTGACCCCGACGGCTGCGATACCGGGATGTTGCAGGAGCACACTCTCCACTTCCACCGCGGAGATGTTCTCACCGCTGCGGCGGATGACGTTTTTTTTCCGATCGACGAAATGGAAATCGCCCTCGGCATCGACTCGAACGACATCGCCCGTATGGAAGTAGCCGCCCTGCCACGCGGCTTCCGTGGCTTGCGCATCCTTCAAATACTCGCGGAAGAACCCGAACCGGGATGCATCCCCCGCGTGCCTCACGAGAAGCTCACCCGGATCGCCCGGC
Organism: Steroidobacteraceae bacterium; assembly: GCA_036393055.1. Lineage (GTDB taxonomy): Bacteria > Pseudomonadota > Gammaproteobacteria > Steroidobacterales > Steroidobacteraceae > 13-2-20CM-66-19. The sequence continues at coordinate 16,877 of DASVWT010000398.1, read as the reverse complement.
TCGACATCCCGCCCGTCATCGTCGACCACCCGATACTCGATCTCCTGGCGCGCCCTGCCGAAGCAGGCGCTGCCCACCTTGCGCGGCTCACGGTTGGCGATGATCACCGCTCCGGCCCCCGTCTCGGTCATGGCCCAGGCCTCGATGAGAGGAAAGCCGAATCGGCTCTCGAAGGCGGCATGCAGGCGTGGCGCGACACCGGCCCCGAACCCGAACCGGACGCAGTGGCGGCGGTCATCTTCCGAAGCCTGGGCCCCGAGCAACATCGGCGGCATCACTCCGAGATAATGGACGATCGTGGCGCCTGAGTCTCGCACGCTCTCCCACCACGTGCTCGGATGGAAGCGGTCGAGCTGAATGATGCACCCTCCCGTGAGGATCATCACCATGCTCGAGAAGGCCATGGCGTTCATGTGGCTCAACGGCAGCGGCGTGATGAGCCGCTCGTGCCCAGGGCGGACCGGGCAAAGCCCGTCGAGGCCCGCATACCAGGATCCGGCCCAGATAAAATACTCATTCGGCAACACGCATCCCTTCGGCCGTCCGGTCGTACCGGATGTGTAAAGGAGTGCGCATTCGGTGTCGACGCCGGGTGGGTTCGGCGTGGGCGCGGGGACAGGCGCTCGTGGCAGGTCGAAGAGGTCCGCGCCCGTCACGGCGAGCGGCCGACCGGCTGCCTGGGCCGCATGGATGAGCTCCGGCTCGCGATCTTCGGGGACCACCGCGGCGCAGATCTCGGAGTGTCCCACCAGGTATTCGAGCTCCGCCCGGCGCCATTCCGTGCTCACCGGCACGACCGACACCCCGAGGGCGTTGAGCGCCAGCCAGTGGAAAAAGAACGCAGGGCGGTTCTCCAGCATGAGGCCCGCACGATGGCCATTGCCGTATCCCGCTGCACGATAACGCCGCAGGAGGACCGCTACTTCTTCTGCAGCCTCGCGATATGACCAGGTGCGCGCCTCGATGGCGTAGCGGGCTGCCGCCCGCGGCGGTAAGCAGAGAAACTCATTATCCGCATGCTCCTGCGCCGTGCGGCGGAACGCCTCATACACCGTCCCTGTAACGAGCGCTGCAGGACGGCTCATTGACTAAAGGAACAGCTGGATCGAAGGCAATGCCGCGTCGCAGTTGAGAAGCTCGACCTTCTTCAATCGGATGCGCAGTGACCCCTCGATACGGGTGAGGTGGTGCCAGGACACGCCCAGGAGGAGCAACTGCCGATCGAGCTGTGATTCGGCATACATGAAGGGTGTCCGTATTACGTAGCGATCTGCGGTGACATCGGCCTCTTCCACCGCTGGTTGCTGCAGCACGTGCTGGCAGTAGCTCGGCTGCTGCTGCGAGAAGGCGTTCGGAGTCCGGAGCCGCTCGATGCGAACGCGCAGCAGGAGCTTGTCCTCGTAGAAAAGGGATGTATGTGTCTCACCCTCCGGCTGTCCGCGCGTAAGTGGCATCCAATATCGCGCATCGTCCGTGAAGAGCTCATACCATTCGTCCAGACGCTTCTCATCGAGGAGCCGCGCCTCCCTGTACACGAACTCCGTGAGCTGCGCATCGGAGGGACGTGTCGCGGCGGACATGGCTCAGCGATCTCTCGTTCCGAGCGTCATGTAATGCGCCCAGGCCCGATACTGGCCCCGCATGGGCACTTCGTTGGTCGCGCCGTACGTGCCTGCAACACCCGCCGTCTCGGCGGGTGAGTAGTTGCGATGCAGGCTCACCCACTCGTTGGCTCCGGAGGCGAGTCCCTCCTGGATGGAGCGATAGCAGTGCAGATCGTCATGACCGACAACCGAGGTCGGCGCATTGATGAGACGGGTGTAGGTCGTGGTGCGGGCGAGCAGCTCCTCGGGGGCACCGACCAGGCGGAAGGTCCAGCTCTCGATGAGGGTCTTGTCCACCGCGATCGGGCGGGCGACACGGATCGCCTGGATCGCACCCTTGATGGTGAGGCTCGGGTAGTAGACGGTGTTGTGGCGGGCCTCGCCGAGTATCCGCCTGGCCCGTTCCTCACCGTAAGCCTCGGCCATCCGCTGCTCGTATTCACCGACGCTCGAATACTTCGAATGAATGGAGAAATTGACGCCCGTGTAGCTATGACCGTTCTCGTAGACCTTGACGCCCATCTTCTCGAAGAACTCATAGCCATTGACGAACGGCACGAACTGCTCGATCACCATGGGCATCGACGCGGACGCGCTGCTGCACTCCCAGAGCCGCTTGGCGGTGCCGGCGGAGGACTCGTGTGCCACCATGGGATGCATGGCATCGTTCAGGTTCTCGATGAACATCTTCCAGTTGCAATCGTGGAGGTAGCGGAGCACCCCTCCGGCGACCTCCAGCCGTCCAGCGGGCGAGCGCTCGACCATGTTGTCGATCGAGCTCAGCGATTCGCCGAAGAACTCCTCGAACCCGGGTCCCTCCGGCGCCGTGCGCGCAAAGACGAACCCGCGGTAATTTTCGCTCGCGATCGGCGGCAGTCCACGGGCGGCGGCGCTGGCCTCGAATCCCGTGCCTTCGTAACCGTTCTTCAGGGGAACCGTCCGCAGCGTTCCGTCCAGCCGGTAGGTCCAGCCGTGATAGGGACACCGCAATGCTCCGCCTGCGCACCGGCCATGCGCGGCGCTGATCAGCTTCGAGCCCTTGTGCGCGCAACGGTTGGGCAGAACGCGCACCGCCCCATCTGCGCCGCGCAGCATGATGACGGGCTCGAGGCCGATCTGCGTTGTGTAGTAATCACCGGGGTTCGGCACCTGGCTGTCGTGGCCGACGTAGACCCAGGTGCTGCGCCAGAGCTGCTCCATCTCGAGCTGGAAGAGCTCCGCATCGAGGTAGACGTCCCGGTGCACGCTCTCGGGTCGAACGAGCCCGCGGACCGCTTGCGGATTGTCGCGGTAGCGCCCCATGAAGGCTTGGATCCTAGGAGCATCTACTTTAGGTGTCAACTATTTCTATGTCCCGGGCGCGAAGACGAGCGGCCCCCCGATGCAGTGAGAACGGCCGCGGAACAGCGCGATCTTCTCCCCGCGCTGATTGGATACGCTGATTTCGTAGATTCCGCTTCGCTTCGAGCGCCACAGCTCCCGTGCCTCGGCGGTCAGCTCGTCATCGGCGCGCGCAGGGGCCAGAAAATCGATCGACGCGGCCGCGGCTACCGTAGCGGCATTGTGCGTGTTGCAGGCCACCGCAAATGCGGTATCGGCGAGGGCGAAGAGCATGCCGCCATGACACGTTCCGTGCCCATTGAGCATCTCGGGCCTGACGGTCATGCGCAGGCGGGCGAATCCCGGACCGACTTCCTCCAGCCTCAGTCCGAGGCTTCTCGATGCCTCATCGTTCGCCAGGAGAGCCTGGGCGGAGAGTTCCGCGAGCCGCTGGGCCTCTGCATTTGGAGTCTGCGATTTCATGGCGGCTTAAAGAGGCTGCCCCGCGGACCTCGGCGGCAGATTCATCACCGCGACGGTGCACCCGACCGCGAAGATCGGAATCGGCGCATAGAACCAGAGCTCACCGGTGCATCCTTCCGTCGCCCCCGCCACGGCGATGAAGGTACGGATCTCGAATCCGCCCTGCCCCGCCTCGCGCCACACCTCATCGTCCCGGTAGGACAGGAGCGCCTCACGCCGGTTCGCCAGCAGCTTGTCGAGAAAATCCCGATCCCAGCGCTCATTGATCCGGCCGGAATCCGGCGTCGCCGGCCAATGCGAGATCCCTCCGGTGCCGATCACGGCGATGCGCTCGGGCCGGGACTCGCAGGCGCGCCTGAGCGCCCGCCCGAATTCATAACACCGCTTCAGAGGAATGAGCGGCGGTCCCTGACAGTTGATGTTGACAGGAATCACCGGCAGGTCGTAGCGGGGTGTGAGGAAATGGAGCGGCACCATGATCCCATGGTCGAATTTCCACTCCTGCGCGTAAGCGAGGTCCACCTCCTCCATCACCGCTTGAATGATCTCGCGCGAGAGCTGCGGTGCTCCGGGCACGCGATGGCGCGCGATACCGAGCCAGGCCTCATCCTCTATCGGTCCCTCGTAGTGCTCGCCCATGCCGACGCAGAGCGACGGCATGTTGTTCATGAAGAAGTTGGCGAAGTGCTCGGCGCCGATCACCACCAGCGCATCGGGCCGCGCGGCCTCCAGCGCCTGCCGCATCCGCTCGAGTGCCGCATAGAACGCGTCACGAACGGCAGGCTCGGCGCGCTCCTTGCGGCCCGTGATGCCGGGAGCGTGACTCAAGACACCGGCGAAGACCAGACTCATTCCTCAACCTCCCGGGAGATGCCGTCCTGGAGCGTTCATCTGACCTCGGCCCGTGAATACAAGCCGGTCCTCACCGGACCGTATTTGCGCTCGCCCTCGCGCATCGCCTCCATATAGGCGTTCCACTGGTATCCGCGAAACGCCGCGTAATGCATGAGGATCTGACCATTCACGCCCATGACGTAGAGAAGACCGATGTCCGGCTCGCGAACGGCCCGCCGCTCCTCGTCGGTGAGCTCGTACTCGGCGAGGAGGCCCTCGAGATCTTCCGCGAGGCGACGGCGTACCGCAGGATCGCGATTGACCTGGTAGAGCAGCTTTTGCGTGTAGTAAAGGCTCATGACGCGGACCCTCTGCGGCGCCCCACCGGGGCCTGCTCCTCGGAGATCCCCTCGAGCGATGACTCGAGGTCCTCAAGCAGCCGAAGAAGCTGCGCGATTCGCTCCGGGCCGAAGCGCCTGGCGATCTGAGCGTACATCTGCTCCGAGTAGGGAGCATGATTCCCGATGAGGCGCAGCCCCTTCGGCTCGAGGCTGACCACGCTGCGGCGCAGATCGGTATCGACCTGCCGGCGGCTGATGAGCTGACGCTTCTCGAGATCGGGAAGGATCCGCGACAGGCTCGGGGCGAGAAGGAAGGTCGCTTCGGCGAGATCGGTGACCTCAAGGGGCCCAGCGTGCGCGAGCGCTCTCAAGATTCGCCACTGCTGCTCGGTCACGCCGTGCCTGCGCAGACCGGGACGGAAGAGTCGCATCACCGCCTCCCGGCTGCGCAGCAGAGCCATCGGCAGCGATTCCGAGAACGGACGCATCGGCAGCGTGCGGTCGGCGATCGGAGCGGAGCGCCTACTCATGATCGTCAACCACCTCGTTGCGCAGTACACCGACGCCTGAAACCTCGACTTCCACCACGTCTCCGGGCACGAGATACCGGGGCGGATCGAGCCTGGCGCCGGCACCGCTCGGCGTGCCCGTCAGGATGACATCCCCCGGCTCGAGCGTACAGAATGTCGAGAGATAGCTGATGAGATAGGGGATGGGAAAGATCATCCGGTCGCTCGTGTCATCCTGACGGACCTCGCCGTTGACTCGGGTTCTCACCCTGAGGGGGCCCGCCTCCATCTCATCGCTGGTTACGATACAAGGCCCGATGGAGCCCGAGCGATCGAAATTCTTACCCTGGGTCACATTGAACTTCGAATGCCGCAGCCAGTCGCGCACGGAGCCCTCGTTCGCGCAGCTGTACCCGAACACGTGCGCCAGGGCGCTCTGCTGCGCGATCCGACGCCCCCCCTGGCCGATGATCACCACGATCTCCCCCTCGTAATCGAGCTGCGCCGATTCTTTCGGCCGGACGACCGGCTCACCGGGCGCGGCGAAGGAGGTGTGCGAGCGCATGAAGATGCTGGGGTATCTGGGCCGCTCGCTGCCGTCCTTGTATTCCTCGTTGCGGTCCGGGTAGTTCACGCCAATGCAGAAGTAGCGCGTGTCACGCCCCGCGGGGCTGAGCAATCGCACCTCACCCGGTGCGTAGTCGCATCGATCGCTCCTTGCCAGGGCCTGCGCCGGGCCGATGAGCCCGCAACGCAGCAGCGAGATGACATTGCCGGCCTCCCGTCCGAGCCGCGCTCCAAGATCAAGGATTCCCCTCGCCGTGAGCGCTCCGCAGGAGTTGCGGCCTTCGGCGTGGAAATTCACCAGCCTCAAGCAGCGCGCTCCTCAAGCAGCCCCGCGCGGCGCAGCACGGCATCGAGGCGCCGCTCGAGCTCGGGTGTCGCCGGCACCATCGGCAGGCGGTGCTCGTTGGTCTTCAGGATGCCGAGCCGCCGCATCATGTACTTCATCGGAATCGGGTTGGTATCGAAGAACACCGCCTGATTGATCTCGAAGAGGCGATGATGCAGCGCCTGCGCGGTGGCGAGATCACCCCGCCAGAGCGCCTCGCAGAGCTCCGACAGCACCCCTGGGCGCAGATTCCCGACGGCATTCATGAGGCCACAGGCCCCCACCGCCATCATGGGGAAGCTGAGCTCCTCGAGACCGACGAAGATCTTGAACTCAGGTCCCAGCACTGCGTGACACTCGGAGACCAGCGCGAGGTCGTTGACGGCGTGCTTCATGCCTACGAAGGAGGATGATTTCGAGCGCAGTTCCTTCAGCGTATCGATCGTGACATTGACGGCCGTGCGTCCGGGAATGTGGTACACCATCCAAGGCAGGTCCGTGACCTTGGCAAGCTCGAGAAAATACGCGATCAGGCCCCGCTGCGGCGGGCGGATGTAGTAAGGCGTGATGATGAGGAGCGCGTCCGCCCCGGCTTTGGCCGCGTGCTCCGTCAAGTCCCGGGTCTCCTTCAGGGACTGCGAGCCGGTCGCGGCGACCACGGGCAGCCGGCCTCGGACCACCTGCACTGCAATGTCGACCAGACGATTGCGCTCGTCCACGGAAAGGGTGGAGGGCTCCGCCGTCGTGCCGTTGACCAGAATGCCATGCGAGCCGTTCTCGATCTCGAACTCGACGAGCCTCGCGTAGGCCTCGTAGTCGACCTCGTCATTGCGAAACGGCGTCACCAGAGGCGGGATGGAGCCCTTGAGGCGGTCCAGGCGGGCGTTCACGCGATTCTCCTGTCTACGAATGATGCTCTCAGGCGCCCAGCTTCGGTACGCGATGCGTGCCGAAAGCCAGGCAGATGTTCTTGGTTTCCATGTAGAAATCGAAGCTGTAGTCACCGCCATCCCGGCCGATGCCGCTCGCCTTCATTCCTCCGAAGGGAGTCGGCAGATGGCGGTTGTTCTCGGAGTTCACCCAGACCATTCCGGCATCGAGCTTGTGCGCCATCCGCAGCGCGCGCCCGCTGTCACCGGTCCACACGTACGCCGTCAGGCCGTACGGGGTCTCATTCGCGATTTGCAGGGCCTCGGCCTCGTCCTCGAAACCAATGGCGGTCAGTACCGGACCAAAGATCTCCTCACGCGCGATGCGCATCCCGTTGTTGGCGTTTGCGAACAGCGTGGGCTGCACATAAAGCCCCGGCTGCAGCGCTTCGACCCGTCCGCCGCCGGCGCGGATCTGCGCCCCATCCCGCCGTGCGATGTCGAAGTAGCTCAACACCTTGTCGAGATGCCGGGCGTGAATCAGGGGTCCCACCTCGCTCGCCGGATCGAGCGGATGCCCCACCTTCAGGCGCGCCACCCGTTCGGCCACCCGCTCGATGAATCGATCGTGGATGGAGCGGTTCACGAGCAGCCGGCTGGAGGATGTGCAGCGCTCTCCATTGAGGCTGTAGATCATCAAGATGACCGCATCGAGCGCCCGCTCCAGATCCGCATCATCGAACACGATCACCGGATTCTTGCCGCCGAGCTCGAGGTGAACGCGCTTCAAGGTCGGCGCGCCCTGGCTCATGATCAGGCTGCCGGTTCTCGACTCGCCGATGAAGGCGGTGGCACGGATCGCTGGATGCTCCGTCAGGAGCCTCCCCGTACGCTCACCGACGCCATTCACCACATTGACCACACCAGGCGGAACGCCGGCTTCCGTCATGATCTCGGCGAGGAGCATGGCGGTCAGCGGGCTCCATTCCGCCGGCTTGTGCACCACGGTGCAGCCCGCTGCCAGCGCCGGAGCGATCTTCCATGTCGAGAGCATGAACGGCGTATTCCATGGCGTGATCACCGCGATGGGACCGATGGGCTGACGCACGGTGTAGTTCATGTGCTCGGCGGCGGGCAGCGCGAGCCCATCGGCCGCGCCCGGAGCCCGGTCGGCGAAGAAGCGGAAGTTCTCCGCGCCCCGCAGGGCGGCACCGCTCATGAAACGCAATACCTGACCCGTGTCTATGCACTCGATGAGCGCGATCTCCTCGCGACGTGCCTCGATCGCATCCGCGACCTTGTGCAGGATTGCGCGCCTCTCTTCGCCGCTCTTGGCGCGCCACGCCGGAAACGCGGCCGCCGCGGCTCGAGCGGCGGCGTCGACATCATGCTCATCACCCGAGATGACCTGATTGATCACCCTTCCATCGACGGGCGAGACATTGTCGATGAGGTCCTTGCCCGCGCCCCGCTCGTGACGGCCGCCGATGAAGTGCCCGAGCGGTTCCTTGCGGAATCGCTCGAGGAAGCCGTTCGCCTCGGCGAGGTTCGACTCGAGCACACTCATGCCTGCCCCGCCGGGCAGCCCTGGCGCCGCTTCACGTGCTCGTGCAGATTGTTCTTCTTGAACGTGAGCACCGGATCGATCTCCTGCATCTCGAGCGAAATGGCGAGCGGCTGCGATTCGTAGATCGGCGCGAGGTGACGGCATGCCGCATCGAAGATGATCTCGCACGCTCGCTTGCGGGTCTCGACATCCCGGCCGTGCCCGACCTTGAGGCTCAGGTGCACGAAGGCATTATCGGGATGGCCATCGGCTATCACGTAATCCTGCGCCTCATACGCCCGTGTCCGCAGCCCGCCTATCGGAAAGACTCCGGTCGCGATGGCCGCCTGATGCACGGCGGACAGGAACGCGGGCAATGCGAGCCGCTCGCGCAGCCCCGCGGAATACTCGATCACGATGTGCGCCATTGGCGCTCCCTTGAGGGAGGAGAGTCCCGCGGCCGCGGGACCATCCCGCGGCGAGATACTTATCATGATAATAATCTCCCCGTGGCGGCTGTCAAGGCGGCCGTCGTAAGCTATGCGCCTCCCCTTTTCGGCGACTCGAGAGTGCGCACGGCGAGCTTCAAACTGGGAACGTTCTCCCTCGGCACGGGCGCGACCTTCCCAGGCATCGTCCTCGCGGGCGGCGCGAAGCAAGCCGGCACTCCGACCGATGAGGCGCAGGAATCGCGAATCGTACCGCTGCCGCATCTCGCATCATCGTTGCGGGACTTGGGTCTCGCCCTCTCGGGTACCGACTCGCTCCTCTCGTTTCTCGAGCATTGGCCGGAGAACCTCCAGATCCTCAGCCGCCTGTGCAATGAGGGTTACCGGCGCTTGCTGCCGCTCTCCTTTGCGCAAAGCCGAGCCCGCATTCACGCTCCGATACCGGCGCCGCGCCAGATCTTCTGTACGGTGGCGAACTACCGCGGACAAGTTACGCAGACCGTGGTGGACGCCGGTGTACCTCCGCACACTGACGGCATGGACGCCGAGCAACGTCGTGCCTACGCGGCGAAGGTGATCGAAACCCGCCTCGAGTCCACACCCTACGTTTGCTTCAAGCTTCCCACGACCGTGATCGGTCCCGCCGGCTCGCTCGAGCTTCCGGCGCAGTCGCAGCGCGTGGATTGGGAAATCGAGCTCGCCGCGGTGATAGGACGCCCCTGCCGGCGCGTGGCCCGCGAGCGCGCGATGACGCAGATCGCCGGTTACATGCTCGTCAATGACATCACCGCAAGGGACCTGGTGCGCCGCGCCGACCTGCCCAGCCTCGGTACCGACTGGCTGCAGTCGAAAAATTCGCCCGGGTTCCTGCCAACGGGTCCGTATCTGGTGCCCGCATGCTTCATTTCCGATCCTTATGCGGTGCGCCTCTCGTTGCGGCTGAACGGGCAGACGATGCAGAACGAACTGGTGGCGGACATGATGTTCGACATCGCGACCCAGATCGAATACATCTCTCGATACGCGCAGCTCCTGCCCGGAGACATCATCTGCACCGGCACGCCGGGGGGCTGTGGCACTCACTACGGACGATTTCTGAAGCCGGGCGACGTACTGGAGGGGTTTTCCCCTGAACTCGGGACCCAGCGGGTGACCTGCGTCTGAGTCTTCTCATCCGTAGTAGACGTGAGCCGGCTCCTCCTCCACCGCAACGAGATCCGGAGCGGGTCTGCCCCGCTCCGGATCGATGCCCCGAAATCGGCCCTTGAAGAAGACCAGCGGGTGATGAGGCTCGATGCCCTGAAAAAGCGCCCGCACCTCGCCCACCACGACCCAATGATCCCCGCCCTCGATGATTTCCCGGGTATCGCACTCGATCGATGCGAGGCACCCTTGCAATCGCGGCGCGCTCGCGCCGGGCACGAATCTGAACGGGGGCGCCTGCGGCTCCCGCCACGCTCCCGCGAAATAGATCGCCAGAGCTTCCTGATCCGCCCGCAGGAAGTTGATGGTGAACGGGCGTCCCGGGCGCAACGTCGAGGAGAATCGCGACTTCTTTGCCGGACAGAGGAGCACGAGCGCCGGCGAGAGCGACAGCGAGCTCACGGCGCTCGCCGTCATGGCGTGCACGCCATCGCTGAGGTCGGTCGCCACCACGGCCACCCCGCTTGCGAACAGGCCGATCGTGCGCCGGAAGTCGAGCGGATCCATCAGCTCTCGACGCCGGCCAGCGCCTCATCCCTGCCGATCTTGATGAACTCCCTGACCTTGTCCGCGCACTGTTGAATCTGCCCGTTGTGACCTGCCACCAGCGCGCCCGCCATTCTCACCGGATCGCCGAAGAAAAAGCGCTCGTAGAGCACCTGTCTCGAGGCGAATGCCGACAGGGAAGCATCCCAGGCCAGGCGGAAGAGAGGAATGCGATCGAAAGCGTCGGCCCGCGCCGCCTGGTAGTACTTCCTGATGTCCTGAAGGAGCGGCCCCTTGAGATCGCTCTCGGTGGGCATCGCCACCAGGCCACTGGCCCCGATCTGCTGAATGATCTCGACCATCCGGGGATAGAGGCGCGGGAAGAGATTGCGCGCCGCATCCAGCGGATTCCAGGCCGGCCGCATCACACCCCACTCATCGAGCGCCGCGTCGGCTTCGGCCGCGCGAAGGAATGCCCGCATGGCCTCGAGATTCACCCAGATTTCGGCAAGCTTCTCGTGAATGTGCTGGAAGATCTCCGCCCCGATGGTGGTGACCATAAGGTGCGCGAGCCCGAGCATGAATTCGGTTTTCGCGATGTTCTTGACGGTCACCTGGTGCGTCATGTGCACGACCGCGCCGGTTCGCGCGTAGGCCTGATTGCACCGGGTGACGTCGCGATACAGAAACACGTTTTCCCAGGGCACCATGACGTCATCGAACACAACCACCGCGTCCATTTCCTCGAAGCGCGACCCCAGAGGATGATCGAAATGCGAGCGGCCGTAGTCCACACTCTCGCGGCAAATGAACCGCAGGCCGGGCGTGTCGTTCGGTATCGAGAAGCCGAAGGCATACGGAGCATCTTCCTCCGGGCTCTTCAGCAGTGTCGACGGAAAGACCATGATCTCGTCGGAGACCGGCAGGGTGGCGAGCATCCGGCATCCGCGAATGACTATCCCCGCGTCCGTTTCCTCTTTGACCCGGGCCGCGAGGAACGGATCCGCCTGCTTGGCCGAGCTCACCGACCGATTCGCCTGAGGCGGGATCAGCGTGTGCGTGAGGCAAAGATCGTTCTCGCGCAGATACTCGTAATATCGAAGGGCATTCCTGCCGAAGCGCTCATCGGCCTCCGCCAGGAATGGAGCGCCGGCAGCGTAGCCGGTCATGGCGCGGTTGATGTAGTCGGGAACGCGGCCCATCATTCCGTGGGTATGGTCCTCCCAGACCTTCATTGCCGCGGTGATGCTGCGCAGCTCCTCGTGCGTCCTCGGCATCATGAACGAGCGCGCGACCTTGTTGCCGGTGGTTGGCGAGTCATACAGTGAGATGTCCGGCTGCCTCCACTGCAGGTCGTACAATGCGGCGAGGGTACTGACGCCACCCCCGAGCGCGGGATGCGTGGTGACATCGCGCACCTGCTCGCCTCGGTACCAGAGGTTCGGCGGCCGCTCCCGCAGCCGTTTGAGTACCTGCGCGCCGTCACGCGCGCCGCCGCCCTCTTTCGCAGTTGGCTTACTCATCCGACACTCCGGGGCGGGCGCCGTGAGGTCGCCATCGCCGTCTTAAATTACGGGATTCGAAACTAGTTTCTCCAATCGTAATTTCATGCGCAGGGGCCGGTCAAGGAGGCTTAGTCCCGACATTGCCCGGTCATGCCGATTTCCTGGCGCCCAAGCGCTCCGAGAGCACTGCCGCCGTGTGCAGCGCCGCGGCTGAAATCTTGCTGAAAGCCGCGTCGAAGGGCTTGCTGTACCCGAGGACTACCAGTGCAAGGGCCATGCCGCCCGCATGATCGAACACCGGAACGGCCATTCCGCTGATTCCTGGAATGAACTCGCTCGTGCTGGCATAGCCCTGCGCTCTCGTCCTGGCGATCGCCGCGTCGACCTCCTCTCGTGTCGCCGGAGACAGGCCTCTGCGGGCATTGTCGGCCAGCTCCTTCTTGACCCGCGGGAAAGTTGCCTCGCCGGGGAGATAGGCGAGGAATGCGCCGCCAGTCGCCGATCGGGTCAATGGCATGACTGAGCCCAGGCGCAGGCTCGCGGCAACCGGGGTATCGGCACCGAGCCAGCGGACCATCGTCGCTCCCTGATTGGCCCATACTGCCAGCGCCACGGTCTGTCCGGTCTCGCGACACAGATCGGACAGACTGCCGCTCGCGACGGATACCGGGTCGAGCCGCGCCAGAGCGCTCAGGCCGAGCTCCAGCGCGAAGGCGCCCAGGTCATAGAGTCCGGTCTCCACCTGTTGCTCGACGAGCCCCATTCGCCCGAGGCTCACCAGATAGCGATGAGCCTTCGCGGCCGGCATGCCTGCTTGCGCGGCAAGATCGCGCAACATCTGCGGTTGCCTCGCTTTGGCAAGCGCCATGAGGAGCCTGCCTCCGATCTCAATGGACTGAATCCCGTGCTGCTGCTGCCTTTGTTTGGCGGTCATGACCGAGTAGTGATGCGAGCCGTGTCCGGGTGACGCTACACGACTTCCACCCCCGGGTCATCTTTCGGCCGGATCGCCGCTCCTGACTCGCATCAGACGTCATGGTCGGACGCGAGTCAGGAGCCCTCGGCAATGCGGTATTGCCCGACCGGCGCCATCGCAGGGTAGACTTGCAACTGATATAGCCGCGTTGATGCTACGACCGGTGACACGGTAGCGGCATTCGCGAGCTTCAGGCGCCCGGTATGGCCAATATGGGCATGATCTCGACCGAATCCCCAGGGAAGATCATGAAATGCGGATGCTTCTCGAAGAGCTTCGCCGCCGCCTCGTGCGACTCGGCACGAATGACGGTGAAGGCGGCCAACTCATTGCTGACGTCAGCGATGCCTCTTTGCGTGACTTTCTTGGTCTTCCCTAGCGGCCCGCCCATCTCGACGATAGAGGCGTGATGTTTCTCGACCCACGCCTTCCAGGCCGCCTTGCCTTCCTGCTCCTTCGCACGGCGCTCGCCTTCGGAAAGGGCATCCCACGCTGCTCGCCGGGGGCTGGATTTGCTGCCGAGGAATACGGCTAGATAGGAACCGTTCGCATTCATGATGACCTCGCTTTCGACCTTCGGGCCGAGCGGCCGCTCGGTCTCATCCATAGACGGATCGGACACCCGGAAATCGACATGCTGGGCTCGGGACCGCCAGGATCACGAATATTGCACAGCGAAGCGCAAGATGTAATTCTGCGAGCGGATGCGAGCCGCATCCGGGCGGGGGGAGATCCGGTGAGGCTTCAAGAGACATTTACGGTAGCTGCAGGTGTGGCACTCCTTTTGATCGGGGGCGCGGCGCAGGCCGGAGCGAGGCGCGATCAGGCTGTGTATCGGGCCGTCGAGGCGAGCCGCCCGGGCGCTATCGCGCTGCTTAAACGCATCGTCGATGTCGATTCGGGGACAGGCGATGTGGCCGGCGGCGAGCGTGTGGAATCGATCCTGTCCGCGCCGCTCGAGGCGGCGGGCGCCAAGGTGCGCACCGTGCCGGCGGAGGTGAGCGGAGTGGCTCCGAACCTGGTTGCGGTGTTGCACGGCACCGGCAAGGCAAGAATTCTCATCATCGCTCATGTCGACACGGTGTTCGGCCCCGGCACCGCGGCCAAGCGGCCCTTCCGCATCCAGGATGACCGCGCGTACGGTCCCGGCGTGGGTGATGAGAAAGGCGGTGACGTCAATGCCGTCACCGCGCTTCAGATCCTGCACCGGCTCGGGTTCAAGGACTACGCGACCATCACGCTGATGCTCGACGGCAGCGAGGAAAGAGGCTCGCCCGGCTCCACGAAGCTGATCGAGACGCTGGCGCGGCAGAGCGATGTCGAGTTCAACATGGAGCCGGGAGATCCGCCCGATGCGCTCACCGTCTGGCGCAAAGGCGCGGGGGACATCGTGGTTCGGGTCACGGGACGCGCGGCGCATGCCGGCATGGTGCCGCAGAACGGCCGCAATGCCGCGGTGGAGTTGCTCCATCAGCTCGACGCCCTGCAGGGCAAGTTCCCCAATAGCGGCGACGGAACTACGGTCAATGTGACGTTGATTCACGCCGGCAGCCGCAGCAACATCATTCCCGATCTCGCCGAGGCGACTCTGGATGTCCGTTTCAGGAACCCCGGCGATTTCGCTGGGATTTTGAGCCGGCTGAAATCCTCGCTCGTGCCGACGAGCATACCGGGCACCGCGGTGACGATTGCATCCGATGGCTCGACCTACCCGCCGCTCATCGACAATGCGCAGGTGCAGGCACTAGGACGCCGTGCGCAGGGCATTTATGCGGAGCTCGGCAAGACCATCGCCCTCTCCGGCAATGGCGGCGCCTCGGAGTCCGCCGTGGCCATGTCGGTTGGCACGCCGGCGCTCGATGGGCTCGGCTTCGTCGGCGCGGGATTCCACACCGATCACGAATGGATCGACGTCGGCAGCATCACCCCGCGGATGTATCTCTTCACCCGGCTGTTGATGGAGACCGGCCGGTCACCGTCGGAAAAATAGACTTCCGTGAGGCGTCCTGGAGCCCGGCTCCTCCGATACGAGAGCTATCGCGCGATGCCCTGGCGCAACGGGCGAGGCTCGACGCTCGAGATCGCCCGGGAGCCGGCCACGGGAGAGGAGTTCGCCTGGCGATTGAGCCTTGCCGGCATCGAGGCGGACACCGATTTCTCCGCCTATCCCGGCTACAGCAGGACACTCGTTCTGGTGGATGGACTCAGCCTGCGCCTGCGGTTCCGCGGACATGGCCGCTGTTTCCTCGATGCGAAGAGGCGTAGCACCCGGTTCGAGGGACACTGGCAGACTCATTGTGCGGTGCCGAAGGGCCCATGCATGGATCTGAGCCTGATCGTACGCAGGGCACGCGGCATGCGGCCAGCGACGGCCGTTCGTGCTCCAACGGTACTGGACCTGAAAACACCACGGCGCGTGACGATCCCGGAGGGTCTTTATGGCGCCGTGTTCGTGCTGGACGGATCGGTCGCGATTGCCGCGGCGGCCAGCGAGCGGTCGCGCACCGTACAAGCCCGGCACACACTCCTGCTCTCGCCCGGCCCGAAGCGGATCCTGACACTCCGCAGTATCGGAGAGTCCGCCGCGCAGCTCGTCATTCTGCGCTGGACCGTCCCTGAACACGTCCGATACGACGTCCTCATTCGACATAGAAAGTCATAATGGAATCAGACACTTCCAGGGCTACCCGGTCCAGAAGCAGTAGAATAGCAGCGTGCGCAAGCGGGATTTACGTCACCACACCTACGCAGACTACCTTGCCTGGTCGGCCACCAGCGGCGATGAGCTCATAGATGGCATTGCGTATGTCAGAGAGCCGCCTTCGCCGTCGAGACTACACCAAGAGATTGTGGTTGAGCTTTGCCACCAGGTGACTAATTCTCTCGACGGTAGACCCGGCCGCGCCTACGTCGCGCCCTTTGACGTCCGCTTACCGAAGGTCGGCGCCAGTGGCGACGATCAAATCGACACCGTGGTCCAGCCCGATATCCTCATCGTCTGCGACCTGCAAAAGCTCGATGACCGTGGCCTGCGCGGGGCTCCCGACTGGATCGCAGAAGTCCTCTCGCCCTCTACCGCCAGCTACGATCGAACCACCAAGCTGCGGGCCTATGAACGAGCCGGCGTCCCTGAACTCTGGCTGATAGATCCCTCCGATCGTACCGTCACGATCTACCGGCTCACAGCCGGACACTACACTCAACCCATCGTGCTCGAGCTGCAGGGCCAAACGGCCATCTCGACCATTCCCGGCGTCAGCATCGACTGGGATCGCCTGTTGGTAACGTGATGTGCACCCGGCCGTTCAGCGCCCCGGGGCGAACGGACAGTAGCTCTCCTTGTCCACCACGTCCAGCACGAAGGACAGCTTCGCCATCCCCGAGATCACGGCCATGACCGTACCGAGCTCGAGAATGTCCGCCTCGGAGAAGTGCTCGCGCAGCTGCGCGAACAGTTCCGCAGTCAACTCACCCCCGGGATTGGTCAAGGCCACCTGCTCGGCGTAGGCGATGACGGCGCGCTCGGCGGCGGAGAAAGGCGATCTGTCGCCGGCGCTCAGCGCCTCGATCTGCTGATCCGTGAAGCCCGCCTCGCGGGCGCCGGGAACGTTCTGTTGATTGCAGGTGCGGCAGCCGTGCAGCAGTGAGAGTCGCAGCCGTGCGAGCTGCTTGTAACGCTGACTTACCCGCCCGCCGAAGAAGAGGCCCACGTAGAACTTGTTCATGACCAGATCGAGCGCCTGCGGAGCCTGCGCGAAGACTTCGACGAACGTCGCCGAGCCGGTCAGCTCCCGCAGCTTGTCCCATGCGGGCTGCCACTGCGGATCGAGGCGGTCACGAGGAATCCGGGTCAAAAGCGT
>DASVWT010000397.1:0-3653 GCA_036393055.1 Steroidobacteraceae bacterium | reverse complement strand
AAGCGCGCCTACAGCGAGATCCGCACCTCGACCATAGACGGGGCGGAATACTGGTACCTCTGCAGCCTCTCGCACAAGACCTTCGTCTACAAGGGGATGCTGCTCACCGAGCAGCTGACGAAGTACTTCACGGACCTCGAGCACCCGGCCGTCGAGACGGCGCTCGCGCTGGTGCATTCCCGCTTCAGCACCAACACCTTCCCGAGCTGGGACCGGGCGCACCCCTACCGCTATCTCGCCCACAACGGCGAGATCAACACGCTGCGCGGCAACTTCAACTGGATGAAGGCGCGCGAGGCGCTGTTCGACTCGGACCTGTTCGGCGAGGACACCCCGAAGATCCTGCCGGTGGTCAATCCCAACGGCAGCGACTCGGCGATGCTCGACAACACGCTCGAGCTGCTGGTGCTCGCGGGCCGCTCGCTGCCGCACGCCATGATGATGCTGATCCCGGAGCCGTGGTCCAACCACGAGAGCATGGACCCGGACTTGAGGGCGTTCTACCAGTATCACTCCAGCCTGATGGAGCCCTGGGACGGCCCCGCCTCGATCGCCTTCACCGACGGCAAGCGGGTCGGGGCGGTCCTCGACCGGAACGGCCTGCGGCCGTCCCGTTACTACGTCACCAAGGACGACCTCGTCATCATGGCTTCCGAGGCTGGCGTGCTGGACGTGCCGCCGCAGGATGTGGTGCGCAAGGGGCGGCTGCAGCCGGGACGGATGTTCCTGGTCGATACCGAGCAGGGCCGGATCATCGACGATGAGGAGATCAAGCGCAGCGTCGCGACGCAGCATCCCTATCGGGTGTGGCTGGACGAGCACCTGGTGCACCTGAAGGATCTCCCCGCCGCCGCCGAGGTGCCGCAGCCCGATCCGGACATGCTGCGCGCCCGGCAGGTCGCCTTCGGCTATACCTTCGAGGATCAGCGCATGCTCCTCGCGCCGATGGCGAGGAATGGTGTCGAGGCGGTGGGCTCCATGGGCAACGACACGCCGCTCGCGGCGCTCTCGGCCCGGCCGCGCCTGCTCTACGACTACTTCAAGCAGCTGTTCGCGCAGGTGACCAACCCGCCGATCGACTGCATCCGCGAGGAGCTGATCACCGCTTCCGAGGTATGGTTGGGCTCAGAGGGCAACCTCTTGCGGCCGCAGCCGGCGGACTGCCGGCGGCTCGAGCTCAAGGGACCGATCCTCACCAACGAGGAGTTCGCCAAGGTGCGGCGCCTCTCGCTGCCGGGCCTGAAGGTGGGCTCCCTGTCGATCCTCTTCCGCGCCACCCGCGGCGAGAAGGGCCTCACGAAATCGGTGGAGGAGCTGTGTCTTGCGGCGCGGCGCCTGGTCGAGGACGAGGAGGTCAACATCCTGATCCTGAGCGATCGCGGCGTGAGCCGCGAGTTCGCCGCCGTGCCGGCGCTGCTCGCAGTGAGCGCGGTGCATCATTACCTCATCCGCCAGGGGCTGCGCACGCGCGTGAGCCTCGCCCTGGAGACGGGCGAGGCCCGCGAGGTGCACCACTTTGCGCTTCTCATCGGCTTCGGCTGCTCGGTGGTCAATCCGTATCTCGCCTTCGAGACGCTGGAGGGCATGATCCACGAGGGACTGGTGACCAACGTCGATGCCAGGCTGGCGTGCAAGAACCTGGTCAAGGCGGCCACCAAGGGCGTCGTCAAAGTGATGTCCAAAATGGGCATCTCCGCCATCCAGAGCTACCACGGGGCCCAGGTGTTCGAAGCCGTTGGATTGCGCCAGGACGTCATAGATCAGTACTTCACGACTACGGCATCGCGCATCGGCGGCATCGGGATGGAGACCATCGCGCAGGAGGTGCTGATGCGCCACCGCCAGGCATTCCCTGCGCGCCAGACCAACGGCCACGCGCTCGAGACCGGCGGCATCTATCAATGGCGGGCCGACGGCGAGCATCACCTGTTCACCCCGGAGTCGATCCATCGCCTGCAGAAGGCGGTGCGCACGGGGAGCTTCGCCACGTACAAGTCGTACGCGAGGCTGATCGACGATCAGTCGAAGACGCTGGCGACGCTGCGCGGGCTGCTGGAGTTCGCCGCGTCGGAACCGGTGCCCCTGGAAGAAGTCGAGTCGGTGGAGAGCATCCTCAAGCGCTTCAAGACGGGCGCGATGTCGTACGGCTCGATCAGCAAGGAAGCGCACGAGACGCTGGCGATCGCCATGAACCGCATCGGCGGCAAGAGCAACACCGGCGAGGGCGGCGAGGATCCCGAGCGCTACCGGCCGCTGCCGAACGGCGACTCGAAGAACAGTGCCATCAAGCAGGTGGCCTCGGGCCGCTTCGGCGTCACCAGCCAGTACCTGGTCAATGCCAAGGAGCTGCAGATCAAGATGGCGCAGGGCGCCAAGCCCGGCGAAGGCGGCCAGCTGCCGGGCACGAAGGTCTATCCCTGGATCGCCAAGACTCGCCACACCACCGCGGGCGTGGGGCTCATCTCCCCTCCCCCGCATCATGACATCTACTCCATCGAGGACCTGGCGGAGCTGATCCACGACCTGAAGAATGCCAACCGCGACGCGCGCATCAGCGTGAAGCTGGTGTCGGAGGTCGGGGTAGGCACCATCGCCGCGGGCGTCGCCAAGGCGCACGCCGATGTCGTGCTCATCAGCGGATACGACGGCGGCACCGGCGCCTCACCGCAGACCTCCATCCAGCACGCGGGACTGCCGTGGGAGCTTGGCATTGCGGAGACGCACCAGACCCTGGTACTCAACAACCTCCGCAGCCGCATCGCGGTGGAGGCGGACGGGCAGCTGAAGACCGGGCGCGACGTCGTCATCGCGGCGCTGCTCGGCGCGGAGGAGTTCGGGTTCGCGACGGCGCCGCTGGTGGCGGTGGGCTGCATCATGATGCGCGTCTGCCATCTGAACACCTGCCCGACCGGGGTGGCGACGCAGGATCCGCGGCTGCGGGAGAAGTTCGCCGGCAAGCCGGAGCACGTGGTCAACTTCATGCGCTTCATCGCGCAGGACATGCGCGAGATCATGGCGCAGCTGGGCTTTCGCACGATCGAGGAGATGATCGGACGGGTCGATCGCCTGAGCCCGAAGAAGGCCGTGGATCACTGGAAGGCCAGGGGCTTCGACTTCAGCAACATTCTCTATCAGCCGGATGTCGGCGCCGAGGTCGGCCGCTTCCGCCAGATCGAGCAGGATCACGGCCTGGACAAATCTTTGGACGTGACGACCTTGCTGGAGCTGTGCCGTCCGGCCATCGAGCGCGGCGAGCCGGTCCGCGCGGAGCTGCCGATCCGCAACGTCAACCGTGTGGTCGGCACCATCACGGGCAGCGAGATCACCCGCAAGTACGGCCCGGAGGGCCTGCCGGATGACACCATCCGCATCGGCTTCAAGGGATCGGCGGGGCAGAGCTTCGGCGCATTCATGCCGCGCGGCATGACCTTCGTGCTGGAGGGTGACGCCAACGATCACCTGGGCAAGGGGCTGTCCGGCGGCCGGATCGTGGTCTATCCGCCGGCGGGCTCGCCGTTCGCGCCGGAGGAGAACATCATCATCGGCAACGTCGGCCTCTACGGTGCGACGAGCGGCGAGGCCTACATCCGCGGCATGGCGGGCGAGCGCTTTGCGGTACGCAACAGCGGCGCCGATGCGGTCGTGGAGGCGGT
>DASVWT010000396.1:0-3486 GCA_036393055.1 Steroidobacteraceae bacterium | reverse complement strand
GCGCGGCGCTGCGCGCAGGTGATCCGGCCCGGCACGCGGCACGCGCCGCTTCCGAAGGATGCCGCGGAGCTGGCGGTGTCCCGCCTCGATCGGCTGCGCAACGCCAACGGCTCGCGCCCGACAGCCGCGATCCGCCTGGAGATGCAGAAGGTCATGCAGATGGACGCGGCGGTGTTCCGCACCGGCGAGTCCCTCGCCGATGGCGCCCGCAAGCTCGCGCAGACCTTCGAGTCCTTCGCGGACGTCCGTGTCACCGACCGCTCGCTCGTCTGGAACACCGATCTGGTCGAGACGATGGAGCTCGAGAACCTGCTGCAGCTCGCGACGGCGACCATCCACTCTGCCGGCAACCGCACGGAGAGTCGGGGCGCGCATGCGCGCGAGGACTTCCCCGAGCGCGACGACCGGCACTGGATGAAGCACTCCCTCGTCTGGGTCGAGGGACCCGGACGCGCGCGCTTCGATTATCGGCCGGTGCATCTCAACACCATGACCGACGAGGTCGAGACCATCCCGCCGAAGGCGCGGGTCTACTGAGGCTCAAGGTTTTTCGATGGCCCAATTCCTGCTTCCAGCCAATTCCCGCCTCCGCAAAGGCAACACTCATCGGGCGCCGGCCGGCGCGCGCAAGGTGCGCACCTTCCGCATCTACCGCTTCGATCCCACCTCGGGCGAGAACCCGCGGGTCGACACCTTCGAGCTCGACGTCGCCGGCTGCGGGCCGATGGTGCTCGACGCGCTGATCCAGATCAAAGGCAACATCGATTCCTCGCTCACCTTCCGCCGCTCCTGCCGCGAGGGCATATGCGGCTCCTGCGCGATGAACATCGACGGGTTGAACCGCCTGGCGTGCACGACCGCGATGGAAGATCTCGGCGGCGGCGACGTGCGCATCTATCCGCTGCCGCACATGCCGGTGGTGAAGGACCTGGTGCCCGACCTGACCAACTTCTACGCACAGTACGCCTCGGTGAAGCCATGGCTCACTGCCCACACGCCGCCGCCTCCGGACAGCGAGCGGCTGCAGTCGAAGGCGGAGCAGGAGAAGATCGACCGGCCGGCCGCCTGCATCCTGTGCGCGTGCTGCTCGACGGCGTGCCCCAGTTACTGGTGGAACAGTGACCGGTTTCTCGGGCCGGCGGCCTTGCTCGCCGCCTATCGCTGGATCATCGACAGCCGCGACGAGGCGACCGGCGAGCGGCTGGATGCGCTCGAGGATCCGTTCCGTCTCTATCGCTGCCACACCATCATGAACTGCACGGATGTCTGCCCGAAGGACCTCAATCCCGCCAGGGCCATCGCCGAGATCAAGCGCATGCTGGTCGAGCGGCAGACCTGAGACCGGCCAGGGAGCATGGACCTCGAAGCCCGGGTGCTCCTCTGGCGCTGCCGGCGGGGCATGAAGGAGCTCGATGTGGTGCTCGGGCGCTATGCGGCGGCCGCGCTGGAGCAAGCCAGTCCGGCGGAGCGCCGGCTGCTCGGGCGGCTTCTGGAGCTTCCCGACCCGGAGCTCGCCGGGTACTTTCTCGGCGGCCAGGTGCCGGTGGAGCCCGACATGGCGGCCCTCGTGACGCGCATCACGACTTCGGGCATGATCCGAAACCCTTGAAAGCCCTTGTCCGGCTCCAATTTTCCTAAAGGCCCGATGGCACGGTCCCTGAACTTTCGAATTGTTTCAGGGTCTATTCAGGTCGCGGCGCAGCGGCCTTATCCCTGGGAGGAGAGGGCGCGAATGAGCGCCGATGCAAGCGATCTCAGCCTGGTCCGCCGCGTGCAGCGCGGCGACAAGGGGGCATTCGATGCGCTGGTGCTCAAGTACCAGCACAAGCTCATCAAGCTGGTCATGCGTTATGTCCGCAATCCGGCCGAAGCCGAGGATATCGCCCAGGAGGCCTTCATCAAGGCCTACCGCGCGCTGCCGCAGTTTCGCGGCGACAGCGCCTTTTACACCTGGCTCTACCGGATTGCGATCAACACCGCCAAGAATGCCGTGGTCTCCCGTGACAGGAGCCCCGTCGAATACGATCTCGACCGCAGCAACACCGATGAGTCCTACGACATGCAAGGCCGAATGAAGGATTCCGAGACCCCCGAGGGGCTGGTACTGACGGACGAGATCCGCTCCACCGTCAATGCCGCGATCGAGGCGCTGCCCGAGGATCTGCGCACCGCCATCGTGCTGCGCGAGCTCGAGGGCCTCTCCTACGAGGAGATCGCGGCGGCCATGGCATGTCCGGTGGGCACGGTCCGCTCGCGCATCTTCCGGGCGCGCGAGGCGATCGACCGGCGCCTGCGCGAGGTCTTCGAAGGCGGCCTCGGCCGCGCGGAGGAGTTGGGATGAACGAAGAGCTCGACAGCCAGCTTTCCGCCATGTTCGACAACGAGCTGCCGGACGCCGAGTGCGAGCTGCTCGCGCGCCGGCTCTCCCGCGATACCGACCTCAAGGCCCGCTGGGGCAGGTATGCCGTCATCGGGGCCGTCATCCGCGCGGAGCGGGGCGTCACCCTGGATGGCACGATGGCCGGACGGGTGAGCGCGGCGCTATCGAGCGAGCCCGCGCTCTCGGACGCCGGGGGCGCGCGGGCCTCCGGCCGCGGGCTGCGGCATCGCTGGTGGCAGCCCCTTGCCGGTGCCGGGCTCGCCGCCGGTGTGGCCACCGTGTCCATTCTCTGGCTGCGCGCGCAGGCAGTGCCTGGCGGCGCTCATGTGCTGGCGCCCGCCATGGTCGCCAGCACTGCAACCCTTGCGGCGCCCGCCGCTCAGTCGGCTCTGCAGAATGCGAGCGTCACGACCAGCGACAGCTTCGTCGTGCCGCCCGTGCAGCAACGGCCCATGATGGTCGTTCCCGCCACGGAGCTGGCCGACTACGTGGTGGCCCACAGCGCCTACTCCTGGCCGGTCAGCCGCGGCAACCTGCTCTCGGCGCTGATGGTAAGCGAGCCGGGAACCTCCAGCACGCCCGTGAGGTCGGATCAGCCAGTCCCCGGCGTGCAAGGCAATGCGATCCAGAATCCGAAGTAGCGAGCGAGTCGGCTGGCTGGCGCTCGCGCTGGCCCTCGCCGGGGTGGCGAGCGCCGACGAGCCGGCTCAGTGGCTGCAGCGCATGAACCACGCGCTCACCACGCTCAACTACGACGGCACTTTCGCCCACTGGGAGGGCGGCAAGGTGGAGATGCTGCGCATCATCCACCGCGTCGAGGACGGCACCGTCTCCGAGCGGCTGGTATCCCTCGATGGCTCCGGGCGGGAGTTCATCCGCACCGGCGCGAGCCTCGCCTGTTATCTTCCCGACAAGCGCGTCGTGCTGGTGGAGCGTACGCCGGCCAAAGTCTCGCTCCTCGGCGGCTTCCCCGCGATCGACGCGCGCACCGCGCGCTTCTACGACATCAAGGAAGTCGCCCGCATGCGCTTCAACAGGCACGCCACACATCTCATCACGGTGATGCCGCGCGACCAGTACCGCTACGGCTATCGCCTGTGGATCGA
>DASVWT010000395.1:0-8004 GCA_036393055.1 Steroidobacteraceae bacterium | reverse complement strand
CGCACATGGTGTGGTACGTGCCGGGCCTCGACCTCAATCCGGCCGACCATCCAGCCGCCGGCCTGTTGGCGGGGTGGGGCGCGCTCGATTTCGCCGGCGGCACCGTCGTGCACATCAACGCGGGCGTCGCCGGACTCGTGGGCGCGATGATTCTCGGCAAGCGCATCGGGCTCGGCAGGGAGCCGATGCCGCCGCACAGCCTCACCATGACCATGATCGGGGCCTCGCTGCTGTGGTTCGGCTGGTTCGGCTTCAACGCGGGCTCCGCGCTCGAGGCCAATGGCACCGCGGGCCTTGCCTTCATGAACACCTATCTCGCCACCGCCTGCGCGGTGCTCACCTGGATGGGCACGGAGTGGATGATCAAGGGCAAGCCCTCCATGCTGGGCGCAGCCTCGGGCGCGGTAGCCGGTCTCGTGGCCATCACTCCGGCGGCCGGTAACGTGGGCATTCCCGGTGGATTCGTCATAGGTCTTGCCGTCGGTCCGCTCTGCTTCTGGGGCGTCACGGGCCTGAAGAAGATGATCCGCACGGACGACGCGCTGGACGTGTTCGGCGTGCATGCGCTCGGGGGCATCTTCGGCGCCCTGACCACCGGTATCTTCAACGACCCCGCTCTCGGCGGACCGGGCGGCAGCGCCTACCCGGGCATCTGGGCGCAATTGCTCATCCAGGCCAAGGCCGTCGGCGTGGTGATCGTTTGGACCGCAGCGGCGGCCGCCGTCGGCTTTTACCTGGTCAAATGGGTCGTCGGGCTGCGGGTCAGCGAGGACGAGGAGCGCGAGGGCCTGGATATCACCGTCCACGGCGAGCGCGCTTACGACATGTGAGCTGGATCCGGGTCGGGGTGTGATGCACTTCAAAGGACGACCGACCTTCCCGGGGGCAGAATGGCGAAGCCCCCGGGGAGTAAGGTCATGTCACGATCCATCGCCGTCCTGCTGGCCACTTCGATGGCCACCCTTCTGGGGGTGGCCGCGATCGCACGTGCCGATGTCGTCTACGAATGGACGGACGCCAAGGGCGAAGTGCACTACACCGACCAGTGGGTGCCCGGCGCCAAGGTGATCAGAACCGATACCGCCCACGGATCCGCGGCGGCGGGCGCGATGCAGGCCATCCAGAGCGAGAGCAAGGCCGCCTCCAGCCAGCTCGCGCAGCAGCAGGATGCCCAGGCCGTGCAGCAGGACGAGGCCAAGGCCCGCGCGGAGCGCTGCACCCAGGAGAAGGCGGAGTACCAGCGGATGATCCAGTCCCGCCGCATCTACACGACGGACAAGAGCGGGCAGCGCCAATATCTCTCCGACGCCGACGCCGACGCCGCCAGGCTCAAGGCCCGCCAGGCCATGCAAGCCGACTGCGGGACGGGTACCTGACGGCAGCCCGATCCCCCCTGCCCATCCGTTCCGAAACGGGCGCCACGGCACTATAGTGGCGCTCCGCGGTCTGCCCGACCGCCTCTGAACCGGAGCAATGCCGCATGCGTGTCGGATTCGTAGGCCTCGGTGCGATGGGTGGCCCCATGGCCCGCAATCTCCATCGCGCGGGGCTGCTGAAGGCCGTGTGGAACCGCACGCCGGAGAAGGCGCGTATTCTGGCTCAAGAGCTAGGCGTGGCGGCGCCCGGCACGCCCGCGGAGCTGGCTGCCGGCGTCGATGCGGTGGTCCTCTGTGTCTCGGCGGACAATGACGTGCTGGAAGTCGTGGCTGCCCTGGCTCCGGGCCTCGCTTCAGGCAGCCTGGTGATCGATTGCTCCACAGTCTCGGCCGATACGGCGCGCAAATCAGCCGAGCTGCTCGGCAAGCGCGGGGTGGAGTTCCTCGACTGTCCCGTAAGCGGCGGGGTGGAAGGGGCGCGGGAGGGCACGCTCGCCGTCATGGCCGGCGGCACCACCCAGGCATTCGAGCGCGCCCGGCCGGTGCTCGCGGCCATGGGCCGGACGATCACTCATTTCGGCCCGAGCGGCAGCGGTCAGGCGGCCAAGGCCACCAACCAGATCATGTGCGCCGGCATCATCGATGCGGTGTCGGAGGCGATGGCGTTCGCGCGCGCGCAGGGACTGCCGCTCGAGAAGCTGATCGAGACCCTCGGCAAAGGGGCGGGCTCCAGCTGGTACTTCGTGCATCGCGCGCCCAACATGGCACGCGGCAGCTATCCGGCGGGATTTCGGGTGCGGCTGCACGCCAAGGACCTGGGGATCTGCCGTGACATGGCGGCGCGCTTCGGAGTTGCCCTGCCGGTGGTGGAGCGGATGTTGAGCGAGTATGCGGAGCTGGTCTCCCGAGGATATGGCGATGAGGACATCTCCGCCACGTTCCGCCTGAAGGCCGAGCTCTTCGAGCCTTCGCGAGGACGCACTCCATCCACCTGACGCGAAGCGCGATGCTGCGGCAGGCGCTGCGTGGCGGCGCGGAATCGTTCTATCTCCCGGATTTCTGCACCTCGCGGGCGGCGCTCGCGATCGTGCTCATCGTCGAGCTCACCGCCATCGTGCTCGCGCTCGCCCGTCAGGGCGGCAGCCACGGCGCGGCGCCCGACTTCTGGGCCGAGCTTGCGCGGACTTCGCTGTTCCTCCTCTGGGTCGGCCTCGTTTGCGCCGCACTCCTCTGCTTCACGCGCCGGCGGCTGGAGCGGCTGACCGTCGCCCGCGGATCGGCCGCGGTGTTGGTGCTGCTCACGGCCGCCATCGCGGCCATCTCGGCCGCCGCGTACCTCATCGGGCGCAGCCAGCTCGCCATCGGCGCGGGTACCGCCGAATTCTTCCCATCCGCCGCCTGGCCCTTCGTGCTGCGCAACATCGGCATAGGCTTCGTGATCGTCGCGGTAGCGCTGCGGTACTTTTACGTGACGCATCAGTGGCGGCGTAACATCGAGATGCGAGCGGCGGCCCGCGTGCATGCGCTGCAGGCGCGCATCCGCCCGCACTTCCTCTTCAACAGCATGAACACCATCGCCTCGCTCACCCGCTCCGACCCGGTGCTCGCAGAGCAGGCCGTTCAGGACCTCGCGGATCTCTTCCGCGCTTCCCTGAGCGACCAGCGCCAGACCATCACGCTGGAGGAGGAGCTCGAGGTGGCGCGCACCTATCAGCGCATCGAAGAGCTGCGCCTCGGCCCGCGCCTGCGGGTGAGTTGGGATATCGGGCGGCTGCCGCGCGATGCGCGCGTGCCGGGCCTGCTGCTGCAGCCGCTGATCGAGAACGCGATCTATCACGGCATCGAGCCGAGGCCCGAGGGCGGCACGGTCAGCGTCGTCGGGGAGCTCGCAGGCGAGCTGATCACCGTGGTGGTCCGCAACCCCGTGGCCGAGCGGCAGAGCGAGCGCGAAGGCAACCGGCTGGCGCTCGCCAACATTCGCGAGCGGCTGGCCCTGCTTTACGGCGATCTCGCGCTGGTGAAGGCGGGCCGCTTCGAGGACGAGTACATCGTGACCCTGCGGTTCCCGCACGTGAGTGCGAAGGCATGAGCCCGTGCTCAAGGTATTGATCGTCGATGACGAGCCCCCGGCGCGCGAGCGGCTGCGAAGCCTGCTCGCGGAGGTCGGCGAGGCGGAGGTGGTCGGCGAGGCCGCAACCGGAGCCGAGGCGCTGAGTGCGGCCACTGCGCTCTCGCCGGACGTCGTGCTGCTCGATGTGCGTATGCCCGGCATGGATGGCATCGAGGCGGCAAGGCACCTGAGCGCCCTGGAGGAGCCGCCCGCGGTGATCTTCACGACCGCATACGACCAGTACGCCGTCAACGCCTTCGAGACCCGCGCCGTGGGGTACCTGCTCAAGCCCATCCGCAAGGAGAAGCTGGCCGCCGCCCTGGCACAGGCGGGCCGCCTCACACGGCCGCAGCTGCAGCGCCTCGCGACCGCCGCGCGAGCCGAGCGGCGCACGCACATCGCCGCGCGCCATCGCGAGGGGCTGCGCCTGATCCCGATCGAGGAGGTGCAGTATTTCTTCGCCGAGCAGAAATACACGACGGTGCGCCACCTGCGGGGCGAGGACCTGATAGAGGATTCACTGCGGGCGCTGGAGGAGGAGCTCGCCTCCGACTTCGTGCGCATCCATCGCAACGCGTTGGTTGCCGTACGGCATCTCGATCGCATCGAGCGCAATGCCGACGGGCAGTACTGCGTGCGGCTGCGCGGCTGCGAGGCGCCGCTCGCCGTCAGCCGCCGGATGGCGGGGGAGCTGCGTGAGCGGTTTCGATTATGAGTTATGCTTCAGGCCGATGCGGATCGAGTTCACCAAGATGCACGGGCTGGGCAACGACTTCGTGGTGTTCGACGCCCCCGCCGAGCCGCCGCTCGATGGCGCGCTCATCCGGCGCCTCTCCGACCGCCACACCGGCATCGGCTTCGATCAGGCGCTCGTGCTCGAGGCGCCCCGCCGGGCCGATACCGCCGTGTTCTACCGCATCTTCAATGCGGATGGCACGGAGGTGGAGCAGTGCGGCAACGGCGCCCGCTGCATCGCCGCGCTCCTCGCCGCGCGCGGGCTCGCGCGCTCGGGCGCCATCACGATGGACAGTCCCGCTGGACTGATCCGGGCGCGCGCGCTGCCGGACGGCCTGGTTTCCGTGGACATGGGGTCGGTGCGATTCGAGCCGCGGGCGCTGCCCTTCGACAGCCAGGCTGAGGCGGAGCGCTACCCGCTGGAGCTGGCCGGCGGCAGCATCGAGATCGGTGCGGTATCGATCGGCAACCCGCATGCGGTGCTTGCGGTGGAGTCGGTGGATACGGCCCCCGTGGAGCGCCTGGGTCCGCAGATCGAGCGTCATGCGCGCTTCCCCCGGCGCGTGAACGCCGGATTCATGCAAGTCATCGATCGCTCGCACATCCGGCTCAGGGTCTATGAGCGCGGCGCCGGCGAGACGCTGGCCTGCGGCACGGGCGCCTGCGCCGCCGTGGCGGTCGGCCGGCGCTGGGGCCAGCTCGGGAACGAAGTGCACGTCAGCGTGCGCGGCGGCGAGTTGCGAGTAAACTGGAATGGTCCGGGAGAGCACATCTGGCTGACGGGACCGGCGGAGGTTTCCTTCGCGGGCCACGTAGAGGTTTGAAGCGCATGACGACAAGAGACGCCCGCGGGTTGGCAGCCAAGGAAAACGAGGAGGACGCGATCGCCGCGTACCTGCAGCACAATCCCGATTTCTTCGAGCGCCATCAGGCACTGCTCACCCGGCTGCGGGTGCCGCACGCGCGCGGGGGCTCCACCATCTCCCTGGTGGAGCGGCAGATCGAGGTGCTGCGCGAGAAGCATGCCGCGCTCGAGGGCAAGCTCGCCGAGCTGGTGGGGGTCGCGCGCGCCAATGATGCGATCGCGGAGAAGCTGCATCGCTTCACGCGCAAGCTCCTGCGCGCCCGCTCGCGCGCGCAGGCCGTCACATTGATCGAGGCAAGCCTGCGGGAGGACTTCGATGCCTTCCACGGCGGCGTGCTCGTGTTGATTGGCGACTACCCCGACCTCGCTCCGCAGCGCTTCGTGCGTACCGTCGCGCGCGAGGACGCGGGCCTCAAGCCGTTCGAGACGCTCTTTACCAGCGGCAAGCCGCGATGCGGCCAGGTGCGCGACTCGCAGCGCGAGTTTCTCTTCGGCCAGGATGCCAACGACATCGGCTCGGTGGCGCTGGTGCCGCTTGCGGAGAAGAGCGGCCCGATCGGGGTGCTCGCGCTCGGCAGCACCGACCGCGACCGCTTCCATCCGGGCATGAGCACCGAGTTCCTGGCGCGCATGGCGGACCTGATCGCCGACTCGCTGGCCATGAGTCCGGCGGCGTGATGCTGTTGTTAGGCGCTCGATCCGAGCTCCTTCCTGCGCGAAGAGCACCGCACACTCGGCGCTCCGCCGTCCATGGCACTCTCTGAGACCAGCCCCCGCGAGCCTGGGTGCCCCGGGATACGGACACGTTAAGTGTCCTCGCTGAAAAGCACCGGCTCGCCCGCCTGGATCGAGCGCTTCCGGCAGTATCTCGCCGTCGAGCGGCGCTGCTCCGCGCACACGCTGGCTGCCTACACGCGGGACCTGCGGGCGCTGGTTTTCTACTGTGAGCGCGCGGGGCTCGAGAGCTGGGCGGCCCTCGATAGCGCCCACCTGCGGACCTTCGCCGCGAAGCAGCATGCCGGCGGGCTCGGCCCGCGCAGTATCCAGCGCCGGCTCTCCGCGGTGCGCAGCTTCTACGAGTTTCTGCAGCGCGAGGCGCAGGTGTTGCGGGAGCAAGAGGCGCGAGGCTCACGCGGGCGCGAGCCGCAGGCGTCGCGACGGCACCCGGACATGGCGACCCGGGCCGGGGACGCGATCAAACCTGCCGACGGCGAGCGGGAGATCATGACGTTGCGCAGCAACCCGGGGCGGGACGTGCGCGCTCCGAAGGCGGCACGAAAGCTGCCGCAGACCCTGGATGCCGATCAGATGGCGCGCCTGCTCGACATACCCGCGGGCGAGCCGTTCGCCACCCGCGACCGAGCCATCATGGAGCTGCTCTACTCCTCGGGCCTGCGCCTGGCGGAGATCGTCGGGCTCGACGTGAGAGCCCTCGATCTGCCCGACCGTACGGTGCGTGCGCGCGGCAAGGGGGACAAGACACGGGTGGTACCCGTCGGCCGAGTCGCGCTGCGGGCGCTCGAGCAGTGGCTCACCGAGCGCGCCGCGCTCGCGCGTCCCGGGGAGCAGGCGCTCTTCGTCGGCCGCTCCGGAAGGCGCCTCGGTCGGCGGGCCGTGGAGTTGCGGGTTGCCTACTGGGCGCGCCGCCAGGGCCTCTCCGCCCACGTGTATCCGCATCTTTTCCGGCACTCCTTCGCCTCGCACCTGCTCGAGTCGGGCGCCGAGCTGCGCGGGGTACAGGAACTGCTGGGCCATGCCGATATCGCCACGACCCAGATCTACACCCACCTTGACTTCCAGCACCTTGCCCGCATCTACGACGCCACCCACCCGCGGGCGCGGCGGTCCAAGACGCGCGCCCGATAGCTCGAGAGAAGAGGGATGACCGATTCGCAGCGATTCGATCCACACGGCACGACCATCCTCGGTGTGCGGCGCAACGGCAGCGTGGCGCTGGCCGGTGACGGCCAGGTGACGCTCGGCAACACCGTGATGAAGGGCAACGCACGCAAGGTGCGCAAGCTCTACAACGACAAGGTGATCGCGGGCTTTGCCGGCGGCACGGCCGACGCCTTCACGCTTTTCGAGCGCTTCGAGGGCAAGCTGGAGAAGTACGGCAACCTGACACGTGCCGCCATAGAGCTCGCCAAGGACTGGCGCTCGGACCGCTATCTGCGGCGCCTGGAGGCGCTGCTGCTCGTCGGCGATCCGGGCAAGCTCCTGGTGATCTCCGGCAACGGCGATGTCATCGAGCCGGATATCGACGCGGCGGCGATCGGCTCCGGCGGGCAGTTCGCCCTTGCCGCAGCGCGGGCGATGCTGGAGACGACGCAGCTCGATGCCCGCAGCATCGCGGAGCGCTCGCTCAACATCGCCGCCGACATCTGCATCTACACCAACCGCAATCTCACCATCGAGGAGCTGGCGCAGGACGCCGCCGCTCGCGCCTGAAGCATCGTACCTCAACACCATGTCATCATTGACGCCCCGAGAGATCGTCCAGGAGCTGGACAAGCACATCATCGGCCAGGACGCCGCGAAGCGCGCCGTTGCCATCGCTCTGCGCAACCGGTGGCGGCGCATGCAAGTGCAGGAGCCGCTGCGCCAGGAGATCACGCCGAAGAACATCCTGATGATCGGGCCCACCGGCGTCGGCAAGACGGAGATCGCGCGCCGTCTGGCGCGGCTTGCCAACGCCCCATTCGTCAAGATCGAGGCCACCAAATTCACGGAAGTCGGATACGTCGGCCGCGACGTCGACTCCATCGTCAAGGAGTTGGCGGATGTAGCCGTCAAAATGACGCGAGAGCAGGAGATGCAGAAGGTGCGCGAGCGCGCCGCGGAAGCGGCCGAGGAGCGCGTGCTCGATGCGCTGCTGCCGAAGCCCCGCATGATGGGCTTCTCCACCGACGAGCCGG
>DASVWT010000394.1:0-8844 GCA_036393055.1 Steroidobacteraceae bacterium | reverse complement strand
CCGCTCCGCCTCGACCATGTAGTGCAGCGCATCGGCGGAGCCGTAGCCCCATTTGCCGAGCGGATAGGGAGCGAGGATCTGCAGGATCTCGCAGATCGTCGTGCCGCCCGAGCTCGGCGGCGGATCGGACACGATCGTGTAGCCGTGGTAGTCGCAGCGCACCGGCCTGCCCCATGCGACCGAGTAGTCGGCGAAATCCTTCATCGAGAGAATGCCGCCGTGGGCCTTGCTCGCCGCCACGACCGCACGGGCAATGGAGCCGCGATAGAACGCGTCCGTGCCGCCGTGCGCAATCAGCTGCAGCGTCCTGACGAGCTGCGGCTGCCGAAGCCGCTCGCCGGCGACATACGGCTTGCCATGATTCAGGAAGATCGACGCGACATTGGCGTGCTGGGCGAAGTCCCCGGCCCGCTCATCGAGAATGTTGACGTCACCCTGCTCCAGCACGTATCCGTTGCGGGCCAACTCGATCGCCGGTGCGATCACGTCGGACAAGGGCAGGGTTCCATACCGCTTCAACGCAGCATCCAGGCCCATCACCGTCCCGGGCACACCGACGCTTAGGTACGTCTTGGTGCTCAACCCGGGAACCACGTCGCCTTTGGAATCCTGAAACAGAGTCGAGGTGGCCCGCAGCGGCGCCTTCTCGCGAAAGTCCAGGAAGACATTCTTCCCGCTCGCGAGGTGGATCACCATGAAGCCGCCGCCGCCGATATTGCCGCAGCAGGGATGGACGACGGCGAGCGCATAGCCGACCGCCACCGCCGCATCCACCGCATTCCCGCCCTCCTTCAGTATCTTGACCCCGACCTCGGTCGCCAGGTGCTGTGCGCTCACCACCATGGCGTGCCGGGCGGTGACCGGCCTGGCCCCGGCCAGCGCCGCCAGCGTAGTGGGCGGAGCGCTGGAATCGAGAGCCTGGCTCGGGATGGCGGCGCCTGCGGCCTGGGCGGACGCCCAGACCGGCAGGGCCACGGCAATCAGAGACGCGAGCGATCGCGCCCGTACTCGCCTACGCATCTCCTGCTACCAGCGGTAGGCCGCGGTGCCGTAGTAGTACGCTCCGCTGAAGCCGATGGGCGAAGACTCCGGATACGGCAATATGCCGCCGACGCTGTTCGCCGCCTTCACCGTATCGGGATAAGCGTTGTTGAGGTCGTTGGCGCCCAGCGAGAAGGACCAGGAGCGCCACTGGTATCCGAGACTGGCATCCAGCACGTAAAGCGCGCCGAAGGTCTGATCGTTAGCGGGCTTGGAAGCGTTCAGATCCGTCCACTCGCCATAGCGGGTGATCTGGCCGTGCACGGTCCAGGGACCGGTGCGCCAGTCGGCCGCGGCAAATACCTTGGTGCGTGGCGTACCTCCCGTGATGCGTCCCTGCTCCGCCCGATCGATGATGGTCAGGCTGAGGCCGGCCAGCCCGAGCTGCGGCGGCTGCGGCGCGATCGAAAGAAGCTCGGTCTTGTTGTAGTTCACGCCACCCGTCAGCGCAAGGGATGACGCCGAGAACGGCACCGCGTAGCTCGAAACGAGGTCCACGCCGCGAGTGCGCGTGTCGACCGCGTTGGTGAAGAACCGGCCGCCGTCCACGAAGGGAATGCCTGCCGACGTCAGGTAGGTCTGCACGGGCGCGCCGACCAGATTACCGCTCAGAATGATCCGGTGCGCGATCGAGATCTGGTAGGCGTCGATCGTCGTGTAGAGCCCGTCGTGCGGCGTCAGCACCAGGCCGACGGAGTAGTTGTGCGACAGCTCGGGCCGCAGCGGCTGAGCTCCGAGGGCCTTCGCGGCCGGGTCCGTCACCGGGAAGGTGCGGATCGTGTAGGGCACTCCGCTGATGAAGTTGATCGCCGTGCTGGAGTAATACTCCTGCTGCAGCGAAGGCGCGCGGAAGCCGGTCGAGGCGGTCGCTCTCAACGCGACGACGGGGTTGAAGGCGTAGCGGCTGGACAGCTCGAACGACGTCGTGCCGCCGAAGTCGCTGTAGTGCTCGTGACGTACCGCCACTTCACTCGAGAGACTGTCGGTCAGATCGCTTTCGACGTCCAGATAGACCGACTCGCTGTGGCGTCCATGCGAGCCGGCATCTCCTGGCGTGTAGCCCGGATAAACCTGCGCGCCGGCGCCGGCGTAGGAAGCGGAGTCGCCAGACTCGATGGTGAAGTCCTCGTGCCGGTACTCGAGGCCCCAGGCCACGAGGAATCCATTGCGCAGCCACGGCGTCTCGAATGCCCGCTTGAAGTCCGCGTTGACCAGGGTCTGACGGTTCTTGAGGGTGCCGATATAGAAATCGGTCGGCGAGCTCGCTCCGAGCGAATAGTTGAACGTGTCCGCCGTGTTCAGGCGCCACTGATTACCGCCGGTATCGGCGCTGAGGTCATAGCGCCAGCCGGCTGCCGTACCGCGCAGCCCAACCACCTCCGTGTCATCGCGCAGCGTGCTCTCCTCGATCGGAAGGTAACCGTCCGGGTACACGGAAGCCGCAGCCGGCGTGCTCTTCTCGTACTGGGAGAGAGAGCGGAAAAAGCCGCCCGCCCATACGTCGCGGTGATTCAGCACGGTGAACGCGTAGAGCTGCACCTGCGGGGTGAAGTCGTACTGCAGATTGACCGCGCCCTGCTCGTTCTGCAGCGCCGGCAGGCCGTAATGGAACGTGACCTGTCCATAAGTCGGATCACTGGCGTAGCGCTTGTCAGCACCTGCCCGGTTGGTCGGGTTCCGATGAGTTCCGTCCACGCTCACGCGCAGCCAGCCCTGCGAGCCGAGCGCCAGCCCGCCATCGGCGCCGACCTGCCAGGTGGCTCCGTCACCCCTGCTGTACCGGCCACCGGTCACGCTGGCCGCACCGCCCTTTGCGCCATGTTTGAGAATGATGTTGATGACGCCCGCAATCGCGTCTGAGCCGTACTGAGCAGCTGCGCCATCGCGCAACACCTCGATGTGGTCGATCGCATCGATCGGGATCGCACTGAGATCGACCGGCGAGGAGCCGCGGCCGAGAGAGCCGTTGACGTTCACGATCGCCGTCGAGTGCTGTCGCTTGCCATCGATCAGCACCAGGGTCTCGTCCGGCGAGAGTCCCCGCAACTGAGCCGGCTGGGACGCATCGGTGGCGTCGGTGACGGACGGCTGCGGGAAATTGAATGAAGGCAGCAGCGTCCGCAGCGCCGTCGCGAGATCCGGTGCACCGGTCTCGGTCAGGTCCTTGGGCGTCAGAACATCGATCGGCGCAAGGGATGTGGCCACGGTTCGATCGGAGGCCCGAGTGCCTGTGACCACCACCGTCTCCAGGGTCCCCGCACCCGAAGGACCGGCGGGATCGGCCCCCGCCCGAGGGGCCACGGCTGCCGCGCAGGCGAGCAGGGCGATGGTCGGCGTCAGCGGCAGACGGGTGCGATTCATGAGGGACCTCCCGGTGGGTTACGGCTGCGAGATGGAGCTCGTCTGGGGACAATAGACTGGGGCTTTGCGGACTTTGCCCCCCTGCCCCTGAAAAAAATCCCGCAGTCACCACTGGTATCCCACGCTGCCATAGTAGTAGGCGCCCTCGAAGCCGAAGGGCGAGGTCTCGGGGTAAGGCAGAATGCCGTCCAGGCTGGCGCGGGCCCGCTCCGGGTACGCGTTCGTGAGGTTGTCTGCACCGAGCGCCACCGAGAGCCGCTCCAGGCGGTACTGGATGCGGACATCGAGCAGAAAGCGCGCGCCGTAAGTCTGATCGTTGCTCGGACTGACGACATTCTGGTCGGTCCACTCACCATACCGGGTGAGCTGGCCGTGAAGCGTCCACCGGTCCCTTTTCCAGTCTGCGGCGAGGAACGCCTTGCTGCGCGGAGAGCCGACCGTGATCCGTCCCTGCTCGGCTCGGTCGATGATCGGCAGGACCACTCCGTGAAGGCCGAGCTGCGGCGGATTGGGCGCAATCGCCAGGATCTCGGTGCTGTTGTAATTCAGCCCTGCGGTCAGATTCAGCCATGAGCCCCGCAAGCGCCAGGGATAGGTCGAGACCAGGTCGGCGCCGCGCGTGCGGGTATCCACCGCGTTGGTGAAGAACCGGCCGCCGTCGACGAACGGGATCCCCGCCGAGGCGAGGTAGCTTTGTACCGGCGGACCGAGCACATCGCCGCTGAGGATGATGCGATGAGCGATCGTGATCTGGTACAGATCGAGCGTCGTGTACAGCCCCCCGCACGGCGTCAGGATCAGTCCCGCAGTGTAGCTGTGCGACTTCTCGGCCTTCAGCGGCTGCGCCCCCAGGGCGATGGCAGCCGGGTCGTTCACCGGGAAAGTCCGTATGGAATAGATCTCGCCGCTCAGTATGTTGATCGCCGTGCTGGAGTAGTATTCCTGCTGCAGCGAGGGTGCGCGAAAGCCATCGGATGCCGTGGCGCGCACCGCCACGGCACGATCGAATGCGTAGCGGCCCGCCACCTCCTCAGAGTTGGTACCGCCGAAGTCGCTGTAGTGTTCCCGCCGAATCGCCGCCTCGACCGAGAGAGCGCCGGTCAGATCGCTTTCCAGATCGAGGTAGGCGGCCTGGCTGTTGCGCGAATGCGCGCCGGCATCCTTCGGCGTGTAACCGGGATAGACCTGTGCGCCGGCGCCTGCGTACGATGCCGGATCACCCTGCCCGATGGTGAATCGCTCGTGCCGACGCTCCAGGCCCCACGCCACGAGCAGGCCGTTGGCCAGCCACCCGGGACTGAAGGCGCGCTTGAAGTCGGCATCGACGAGCGTCTCGCGGCTCTCGAGCGTGCCCACGTAAAAATCCGTCGGCGAGGCGCTGCCGAGCGAGTAGTTGAAAGTGTCGGCCGTGTCGAGCCGCCACGTGTTGCCACCGGTATTGGCGCTGAGGTCGTATTGCCAGCCGATGGCCTCACCGCGCAGCCCGAGCACCTCGTTGTCATCGTGGAGCGTGCTCGCCTCGATCGGCAGGAAACCACCCGGATACACCATCGCGGCTGCCGGCGCGCTCGCCTCATACTGGGAGAGCGAGCGGAAGGTGCCACCGGCCCAGACATTCCTGTGGCTCAGCAGGCTGAAGGCGTAGAGGTGCGCCTCCGGCGTGAAGTCATACTGCAGATTGATTGCCCCCTGCTGGGATCGCAGCGCCGGCAGGCCGTAGTGGAAAGTGCGCTGCGCGAACGAGGGGTCGCCCGGGTAGCGCACATCGGGGCCGGAGCGGTTCGTCGGGTGCCGATCGATCGTATCGACGCTCGCGCGCAGCCAGCCCCTGGAGCCGAGCGCCACGCCGCCGTCCGCACCGCCCAGCACCGTACCGCCGTCACCCTTGACGTATTGCGCGGTGGTGAAGCCGGCAGAGCCGCCCTTGGGCCCGTGCCTCAGGATGATGTTGATGACGCCCGCAATGGCATCGGATCCATATTGGGCCGCAGCACCATCTCGCAGCACCTCTATGCGATCAACCGCATTCATGGGAATCGCGCTGAGGTCGACCGGTGAGGAGCCGCGGCCGATCGTGTCGTTCACGTTGACGATGGCGCTCGTATGCAATCGCTTGCCATCGATGAGGACCAGCGTCTCGTCCGGCGACAAGCCGCGCATCTGAGCCGGCTGGGATGCATCGGTCGCATCGGTGATGGACGGCTGAGGGAAATTGAACGAAGGCAACAGGGTGCGCAGCGCGGTCGCAAGATCAGGCGCACCCGTGGCGGCCAGGGCGTCGGGCGTCAGCACGTCGATGGGCGACAAAGAGGTCGCGACGGTGCGGTTGAGCTCGCGCGTACCCGTGACCACTACGGTATGCAGACCCTCGAAGGCGCTCGCGACACTCTGGGGACCGCTCTCCAAGCCGTTCCCCGTCACCGGCGGCGCTGCGCGGGGTGTCTCGATTCCGCCGCCTGCCGGGGGCGGCGCGCTGGACCGGCGGATCTCGATCGTGTCGGCGCCGAGAAGCCGATAACCGAGTCCGGTTCCCGCGAGCAGGCGCTGCAATGCCTCAGCGACGGTCATGTGGCCGCGCACGGGAGGCGCCGGATGCCCGGCGGTGATCTTCGAGAAGAAGATGATCTGGATGCCGCTCTGCCGCGCGAGCTCCTGAAGAGCTCCGGCAAGCGGCTGGCTGTCGATCGAGAGGTCGACTGTCCTCGGCTCGCCGGCCGTGGCGCGGCCGCTGGCGGCCGCCATGCAGGCGAGCGCCCCAAGAGCCGCAGCCCAACGCAAGCGACGCAGCACAGCCCTCAATGCGTGTCGGCGGAGCTTCCCCGGTGCGCTCCGGCATCGGCTGCCCGGCTGCTGAGCGTCACGGTGGTGGTGCCATCACCGCTCTTGTGGATCACGACACCCGGCACATCGGCAAGGAAAGACAGCAGTGAGCTCGGATCGTCGAACTGGATGACGCCGGTGACTTTCCGCAGGCGCAGGCGGCTGCTCTGGATCACGATCCGCTTTGCAGTGTATTGATTGAGCTCATCGACGACTTCCCCGAGGGGACGGCTCTCGAACACCAGCTGCCCGCGGGTCCATGCCGTGGTCGCTGACAGATCTTCGACATGCTGCGGGCGGGCTATGCCGCCCGGGGTGATGATCACACGTTCCGCAACCCCCAGCAACAGCGCGCCGGGCGGCGCCGGGAACTGCTGCGATGCCTGCCTGCCGGGCGCCTGGGGAGCGCCGGCCGGTTCCGGCAGGCTCGCCTGCGCACCGCTCATGACGGCGACCTGTCCCTCCATCACGGTCACGGCGGCGTAGCTCGACTCGATATCGACATTGAATTCCGTACCGATCGCCCTGACCACGGCGCCGTCAGCGTAGACATCGAACGGACGAGCAGGATCGTGACTCACCTGGAAGAGCGCCTCGCCCCGCAACAGATGGATGATGCGGCGATGCTTGCCGAGCTCGACGCCGATGGCCGAGCGCGAATTGAGCGTAACGCGCGATCCATCAGCGAGCAGGATGGATCGCTGCTCGCCCAGCCCTGTCCCGTACCGCTGCGAAGCGGCAGGCAGCAGCAGCCACAATGTCACGACGAGGGCAGCGATTGCCGCGGCGGCGCCAAGGGAGACTCCCCACTTCAGGCCCGTCCAGCGGACGCGGCCGGTCTCCGCGGTGCTCGCGCCTGCAGGTACCGTCGCCCGCGAGTCAGGAAAGATCGTCGCTACCGATGCCGTCTCCCGGAAGGCCTTGGCCTCCCGGATCAGCGCCTCCGCGGGCGTGTCGGGCCACTGCACCTGCTGCGACTGCAGTGCCGCCATCAGCCGCTCCATGCCGAGGTAAGCCTCGATCCTCTCCGGCGACCGCGAGACCCAGGCGAGGAATTCCCGGCGATCGGCGGCCGTGGCTCCCTCGCCGTGCAGCAGCGTCCACCAGTGGGCTGCCTCCTCGGACCAGAATTGAGTGGAATCCGTGTTGCGCGCCATGTCAGTCCTCCAGCGCCGCGCGCAGGCACTCGTACCCGCGCTCCAGGTAACGCCGCACCTGCCGCAGTGTCAGATCGAGCTCCTGAGCGATCTGCTTGTAGGAGTGCTCGTCACGCAATCGCAGCAGCACGATCGCCCGCATCATGGGCGACATCCGCGCCAGCTGCTGATTCACCCGCTCCTGCGACAGGGCCGCATCGAGTACCAGCTCCGGCAGGCATTGGTCGACCGGCCCATCGTCCTCTTCGGCGGAGAAAGGCTCCGTCGGCGGGGACCGGCGGCGCCATTCGGCCACCACGTTGCCGGCCACCCGCAGCAGGTATGCCTGCGGGTTGCGTACCTGCAGCAGATCCGGCGCCCGCAGCAGCCGCAGATAGATCTCCTGCGCCAGGTCCTCGACCTCGACCGATGAGCGTACCCGGCGCCCCAGGAACTGCATGAGATTGCGGTTCCAGCGCCTGCGCCAGCCGATCAGGACGGCCCCGTTTGCCATATTCGCTCGCTGCTCTCGTCCGCAGGCGGGGATTTCTCACCAGTATAGAGCCCCTGGGGGCCTCTTTTGCCCCCTTGAACAGGCCACGGATTTGTGACGGCGTTCATCGGCTGCCCGGGCAAAACGTCCTACGGTAGCGCTCGCCTCACAATTCGACTGTAGGATCCATGTCCAGAAGAATCGCTCTGGCACTTTCTGTGGCTGTCGCCGCGGCGGGCTGCTCCACCATGGGGCAACTGACGGTGAAGAGCTACACGGCCTCTTCCGGAGAGCGTGTCGTGGCCGGCCAGGCTGCCCCGCAAGCCAGCTATGGCTGCGAGAAGCTCGGGCAGGAATCGCGCCACTGGGGACTCACCGGCAACATGAACCGCGCGCATGCCACGGAGACTCTCACGGCTGCCGCCGTCGACTCCGCCCCGGCCAAGGGCGCCAATTACGTGTACGTCATGGTGCCCTCACAAGCCAGCATCGGCGGATTCAACGTCAATGCGTTCAAGGACGCCCAGGTCGCCTACTACAAGTGCTCGAATCTCCCCTCCGCGGCGAGCTGAGCGGCTGAGACACTACCCCGCGGCGGGTCCGTTTGTGCGAATCCGGCGCATCCGCTAAACTGCGCGGCCCGCCGGGAGCCATTCCCGCGCGGCGCCCCGGCCCATTGGCAAATGGCGGCCGCCGGTCACCCGGCAAGAGGGGCATGACATCACGATCGCCGCTCAGGTCGTCGCCCCCGGACCCCTTAAGAAACGGTTTGCCGTTCGGGACACCGGCGGGTCCGCTCCTGGGCCCTTCGAACGGACGGATATGCTCTCCACATTCAACGTCACCATGCAGTTCGGGGCCAAGCCCCTCTTCGAGCAGGTCACCGCCAAGTTCTCCGATGGCAATCGCTACGGGCTGATCGGCGCCAACGGCTGCGGCAAATCGACGCTCATGAAGATCCTGAGCGGCGAGCTCGAGCAGAGCGCGGGCGAT
>DASVWT010000393.1:0-6533 GCA_036393055.1 Steroidobacteraceae bacterium | reverse complement strand
CTCGCCGGCTGGGCGAGCGAGCGGTTCCTGCCGAAGGCGGGCTCGCTCGCCGCTGTCATCGTTGCCGGGGCTGGCGCGTTCCTGCTCTGCGCGACCGCGCTTCGCATCCGCGAGATGCAGGACATCGTGCTCGCCGTGCAGCGCAGGCTGCGCCGCGCGGCCTGAGCGCTCCGGTGGTACGGATCGTGCGAAGTCGCACACTGACGGAATCTGAGGAGTAGACATGACACGATATATCTATTCGCTCGCACCGCTGTTCCTGGCTCTTGGCGCTGCGCAGGCGCCGGCGCAGAACTACGTGGAGCGCTACTACGGCCCGCAGGAGCACGTGCACTGGCACATCGATGCCGGCTACGCCGCGACCACGGGCCAGATCTCCAGCGCCCTGCAGGGCGGCTGGACCTTCGGCGGCGGGCTCTCCTGGCAGCCGGACTTCAGCTCCCCGCTCGCCCTGCGGGCGGATCTCAACTACAGCCGCTTCAATGCCACGCGCCAGCTGATCGGGGTCAATCAGGCTGCCGATCAGACGGAGATCGACGATGGCTATGGGGAGATCGTCGACTTTGCGGTCGATGGCGAGTATCGGATACCCCTCAGTCCCTACATCACAGGCTTTGCCCTGGCCGGTATCGGCGTGGCGCACCGCCGCATCGCCCTCACGCAGACGGTTCCGGTCGGCGGTTACTTCTGCGACGACTGGTTCGGATACTGCGAGTTCGGCCTGGTGCCGGGCGCCGAGGTGGTGGCGAGCGACGACACCACCCGCTTCGAGTGGAATGCCGGACTTGGGCTCGACTTCGCCCTCAGGGGCGGGCAGACCTTCTTCGTCGAGGCGCGGTTCACCCGCATGCAGACCCCCCAGCCCACCGACTTCGTGCCCATCCGGGTGGGTCTGCGGTTTTGATCGATTACAATGCTCGGCGGTGCGCAGCTGGGAGTTCCCCATGAATGCCGGCAGCGTCTGTAAGCGAGGGGTGGTGACCGTGGCGCCGACCGATGATCTCATCGCGGCAGCGCATGTGATGCGTGAGAAGCACGTCGGCTATCTCATCGTGTCGGACGTGCCCGGTGCCGCGCACGCGCAAAGGAAGGTGGTCGGCGTCCTGACGGATCGTGACATCGTGGTTGCCGTGCTGGCGCAAGAGGTGGACGCTCACGCGCTCAAAGTGGGTGACGTGATGACCCGCGATCCGCTCCTCATCGAGGAAGGTCAGTCGATCGAGGCGGTGCTGCGGCACATGCGCGAGGCGGGCGTGCGCCGCGTTCCCGTCGTGGACCATGTCGGCGCGCTCACCGGCGTCCTCTCCATCGACGACGTGTTGGAACGGATCGCCGAGCAGCTCATCAACATCGCCGGCTCCATCCGCAACGAGCAGCGCATGGAGCGCGCGGTGCGGCAGTAGGAGCCGATCGCAGGCACGCATGGCCGCGGGGGTCTCGAAGCTCTGGTTCCAGTCGGCGCTGCTGCCCGGCGGCTGGGCGCGCGGCGTGCGCCTGACCTGCCGCGAGGGTCTCATCCGCTCGGTGGAGCCGGATGTCGACCGCGGCGAAGGCGATGAGTGCCATGCGATCGGCGTTCCAGGTCTGCCCAATCTGCACAGCCATGCCTTCCAGCGCGCCATCGCGGGACTCACGGAGCGCCGCGGGCCGGCCGAGGACAGCTTCTGGACCTGGCGCGAGATCATGTATCGCTTCGTGGAGCGCATCGACCCGGATCAGCTCGAGGCGATCACGGCGCTCGCCTTCGCCGAGATGCTGGAAGCCGGCTTCACGCGTGTCGGCGAGTTCCACTACCTGCATCAGGACAAGTCCGGCCTGCCGTTCGCGGATCCCGGCGAGCTGGCCGGGCGCGTCGCGGCCGCGGCGGCACAGACGGGGATCGCGCTCACGCTGCTGCCGGCCTTCTATGCGCACGGCGGGTTTGGCGCGGGCGAGCCGAGCGCGCGCCAGCGTCGCTTCGTGACGGATCTCGAGCGCTTCGCGCGAATAATGGAATCGAGCCGCAAGTCCGCTGCAAGCCTGGGGAATGGCATAGTCGGTGTGGCGCCGCACAGTCTGCGGGCCGTGACGCCGCAGGAGCTGCCGGATGTGGTGATGCTCGCGGCCGGGGGGCCCATCCACATCCATGTTGCCGAGCAGATGCGCGAGGTCGAGGAATGTATTGCGTGGTGTGGACAGCGTCCAATCGAGCGTCTGTTCGAGGCGACAAAAATTGACGCTAGATGGTGCCTCGTGCATGCGACCCACGCGACGGCAGAAGAGCTCGAGCGTATCGCCGCGGCGGGTGCGGTGGTCGGACTCTGTCCCCTGACCGAGGCGAGTCTGGGGGACGGAGTCTTTCCGGCTGTGGAATATCGGGCGAGAGGCGGCCGTTTCGGGATCGGGAGCGACTCCAATGTGTTGCTCGATGCCGGCGCGGAGCTGCGCGTTCTGGAGTACTCCCAGCGCCTCACGCGCAGGACGCGCAATGTGCTCGCGGGGGAGTCGGGTCACTCCACGGGCCGGAGCCTGTTCGATGCAGCCCTCGCGGGCGGCGCACGAGCGGTGGGCGGCTCCGGGATGGGAATGCGTGTGGGCCTGGTGCCGGAGGCGCCGCTCGACCTGGTCAGCCTGAATACGGATCATCCCGCGCTCATCGAGCGGCGCGAGGACGAGATTCTCGACAGCTGGATTTTTGCTGCCGGGCGCGAGGTCATCGACTGCGTATGGCGCGCGGGAGAGAAGGTGGTATCCGCAGGGCGCCATCGCGAGCGCGAGCGCATCGTCGCGCGCTATCGGCGGGCGGTAAAGGCATTGCTCTGCTAAAATTCGCCGTTTTTAGTCCAAGCGGGCCGCGGGCCCGCTCAAGGTACGGAGCTCCATGCCACTCAAAATCATGATCCTGGGCGCGAACGGCTTCATCGGCAGCGCCCTCACCAGCGCCATTCTCCGC
The DNA here is from genome assembly GCA_036393055.1 of Steroidobacteraceae bacterium. Classification (GTDB taxonomy): domain Bacteria; phylum Pseudomonadota; class Gammaproteobacteria; order Steroidobacterales; family Steroidobacteraceae; genus 13-2-20CM-66-19. Next base: position 3,601 of record DASVWT010000393.1, on the reverse strand, counting down.
GAGCGCGATTGGGAGGTCTACGGGATCGACCTCTCCGACAACAAGCTCGGCTCCCTGCCGAAGGACGAGCGGTTCCATTTCGTCGAGGGCGACATCACCATCAACAAGGAGTGGGTGGAGTATCACGTCAAGAAGTGCGACGTCGTCGTCCCCCTCGTTGCCATCGCCAACCCGGCGCAGTACGTCACCCATCCCCTCAGAGTGTTCGAGCTCGACTTCGAAGCCAACCTCGCGGTCGTGCGCCATTGCGTCAAGTACGGCAAGCGCCTCATCTTCCCGTCGACATCGGAGATCTACGGCATGTCCCCCGACGCGGTGCTCGATGAGGAGACGAGCCCGCTCGTCTACGGTCCCATCGAGAAGCAGCGTTGGATCTATGCGGCCTCGAAGCAGCTCCTCGATCGCGTCATTTACGCCTACGGCGTGCGCGACAAGCTCGATTACACCCTGTTCCGCCCGTTCAACTTCATCGGGCCGAACCTCGACAACGTCGAGGAGCCGAAGGAGGGCAGCTCGCGGGTGTTCACCCAGTTCCTCTCGAACGTGCTCTATCGCCGGCCGATCAAGCTGGTCGACGGCGGCCGCCAGAAGCGCTCCTTCACCTACATCGACGATGCGATCGAGTGCCTGCTCACCATCCTCGAGAACGCCGACAGCCGCGCCACCCGGCGCATCTTCAACATCGGCAATCCCGACAACTGCGTCTCGATCCGCGACCTCGCCGAGCGCACGATCCGCATCGCGCAGGAGTTCCCGGTGCTGCGCGAGAACGCGCGCGCCACGCAGATCGTCGAGGTCTCCGCCGGCGATTACTACGGCAAGTACTACCAGGACATCCAGGTGAGGGTGCCCGCCATCCACGCGGCGCAGCGCGATCTCGGCTGGCGTCCCACCACGGATCTCGATACCGCCATCCGCCGGACTATCGAGTTCTACGTGAAGCAGGAGAACTTCAGCGCCCGTGCCGCCGCCCTGGCGAGCGGCTGAGCGCTCCGGCCGGGGGACAGCACGCGGAATGAGCAATACGGGGGGAGCTGCGGGAGTGGGCTTGCAGCCAGGCGGGCTCAGGTGGTGGGCTTGGGTCGCGCTTGCCGTGCTCTGGCTGGTGACGATCCAGATCCGTCCGATGCTGGACCCCGACGAGGGGCGGTACGCCGAGATTCCGCGGGAGATGGTGGCCAGCGGGGATTGGGTCACTCCGAGGCTGGATGGCCTCAAGTACTTCGAGAAGCCGGCCCTGCAGTATTGGGCCACCGCAGCGCTCTATTCCGTAGTGGGGCTGAGCAACTGGAGCTCGCGCCTCTGGACCGTCGGCCTCGGCTTCGCCTGTCTGCCGCTCATCTATGCCTGGCTGGCGCGCCTCTATGACAGGCGTGCCGCCGTCGCTGCGGTGGCGATCCTCGCGATGAGTCCCTATTTCGGCATCATCGGCCACCTCGACCTCCTGGATGCCAGCTTCACGTTCTTCATGTGCGCGACGGTGCTGGCATTTGCGCTGGCGCAGAGCGCGCCAGTCCGCTCCGGCAAGGAGCGGGACTGGATGCTCCTCTGCTGGGCCGCCGCGGCGCTGGCGATTCTCAGCAAGGGGATCGTCGTCTTCGTGCTCGCGGGCGGGGCGCTGATTGCCTATTCGGCGCTGGAGCGGGACCTGCGTCCGTGGCGGCGAATGCACTTCGCCCTGGGGGTGCCGCTCTTCCTGGCGCTCACCACACCTTGGTTCATCCTGGTCTCGCTGCGAAATGCCGATTTTGCGCGGTACTTCTTCGTGCACGAGCATTTCCAGCGCTTCCTCACCAGGGAGGCGCAGCGCGTGGAGCCATGGTGGTATTTTCTCGCGCTTCTCGCCCTGGGGGCGTTTCCGTGGCTCGTGACACTGGGCCGCGCGTCGGTGAGCGCATGGCGTGAATCAGCATCAACTTCAAATTTCAAGCCATTGAAATTCCTGTTGATATTTTCTGCCATCACTCTCGTATTCTTCTCCACATCGGACTCCAAGCTCGCCACGTACATCCTGCCGATGTTCCCGATGCTCGCTGCCTTCACGGGCGTTGCCGTCGCCGGGCGTCCGGGCTTCTTCTCGCGCAGCGCGCGAGTCGCCGCGGGTCTGACGCTATTTGTTGCAGCTGGGTTGCTGGTCTACTCGCAGCGGCGCAACGGGATGATTCCTGTAGAGGCCGTGGGCTGGGCCGTCGCCGCCGGGGTCGCGGCTCTAGTCGCCGTCGTGGCAACGTGGAGAACGTGCGGACGTAGTCGTGCGACAGGCGTCTGGCAGCCGCTCGTCGTGTCGCTCGTCTTCATCTTCGCCTGGCAGGCGCTTCTCTGCGAGTACACGGTGATTCCGCCCTCGCGGTCGGCATACGCGCTCGTTCAGGCCGTCGCGCCGGACGTGCATCCCGGCACTGCGCTTTACAGCGTCGGGGAGTACCGTCAGACGATTCCTCCGTACCTGGGCCGGTTGCTCACCCTCGTCGATTTCGAGAGCGCGGGCGAGCTCGATTTCGGCGAGTCGGCGGAGCCCGGGCGACAGACGGCGACCGCGGCTCAGTTCATCCGGCAGTGGGAAGCCAGCCGCGATGCCATCGCTTTCTTCGACCCGCGTGTGTGGGATCATTACCGGCAGCAGGGCCTGCCCGGCCGGGTCATCGCGCGGGACAGCTTCACGGTCGCGGTGAGTCGCTCATGAGACTTTCGGATTTCTCGATTCTCTGCTGCGGAGTGGTGCTCAACGCGCTGGCGCAGCTAGGGCTGAAGGCCGCTACCGATGCCACCGGGCCCCTGGTGGGCGCGGAGGGGGTCGTGCTGCGGCGCTCGCTCGAGCTTCTGACGGTGCCCTGGCTGTGGGCCGCGCTCGCCTGTTATGGCGTGAGCGTGGTCGTCTGGCTGTTCGGCCTTTCGCGCGTGCCGGTGAGTCAGGCATACCCGCTGCTCTCGCTGGGGTACGTGCTCAACGTCGGACTCGCGTGGTGGCTGCTCGGGGAGGCGCCCAACACGCTGCGCGTGGCTGGCATCCTGGTCATCGTGTTTGGAGTGGTGTTGGTGGCGAGATCATGACCCGACCCTTCCTGCCGTTCACCCGGCCGACGATCGATGAGGAGACGATCCAGGGCGTGGTCGAGGTCCTGCGCTCCGGATGGCTCGCGACCGGCCCCAACGTCAAGAAGCTGGAGGCGGCGCTGTCGGAATATTTCGGCGGGCGCCCGGTACGTACGCAGACTTCCGCGACCGCGAGCCTCGAGCATGCGCTGCTCGCGGCCGGGATCGGGGCGGGCGATGAGGTCATCACGCCGGCGATGAGCTTCGTCGCCACGGCGAATGTCATCGTGCGCGTGGGCGCGCATCCGGTGTTCGTCGATGTCGATCTCGATAGCCGTAACATCGACTTCGATCAGGTCGAGGCGGCCATCACGCCGCGCACCCGCGCGATCATGCCGGTGCATTTTGCGGGGCTCCCGGTCGACATGGACCGGCTGTATGCCGTCGCCGGGCGCCACCGCCTGCGCGTCATCGAGGATGCGGCGCACGCGATCGGCTCCGCCTGGCATGGCAGGCGCATCGGCAGCTTCGGCGACCTCGTCTGCTTCAGCTTCCATCCCAACAAGAA
>DASVWT010000392.1:0-3353 GCA_036393055.1 Steroidobacteraceae bacterium | reverse complement strand
CGCCCACTCGCCCGCACGCGCGCCGTCCAGGGCTCTCGCCAGGCATCATGCCTCGCCACTCGGCCTCGTGCCACGGTGGCCGGCATCGCTGCCTGCCAGACCCTCCGCACGGGGGCGCGCATCATACGGAACCGGCCGTGGGACCGTCAATTTGGGTTTATTCTGGTGATCCGATGGCCGCACATCCCCGCCGCTCCTCCCCCGCCCAGGCTCACCCCGGCGCCAAGGCGCAGGCCAGCACCGGTCCCCGCTCCGGTGCGGATGCTCGAGCGAACGGCGCAGAATCAGGCGCGGAGGCACGAGAGGTCGAATGGCAGCTTACCGCGGAGGACCTGGGGCTGGTGCGGCGCTGGCTCGAGCAGCATAGTCTCCTCGATGAGCTGAGCATCCAGCCGCTGCCCCCACAGCAGCTTCACGACACCTACCTCGACACCGAGGATTGGCGCGTGCTGCGGGCCGGATTTGCGCTCCGGTTGCGCGAGAAAGCGGGTCGCGCGGAGGCGACCTTGAAGGGCCTCAGCTCTGCCAGGGACGACGTGGCGGACCGCCGCGAGATCACGGAGCCTGTCTTCGGCCGCGTAGCCAAGGCGGTGACGCAGGCCACCGGGCCCGTAGGAAGACGCGTCCGCGACGTTACGGGAACGAAGCCACTGCGTACCCTATTCGACGTCCGGACAACACGGCAGCGGTTTGCAGTCCGCAGCCGCGAATCCGCTGCGGATCTAGGTGAGATCGCGCTCGATGAGGCGCGCTTTTCCCGCGGCAACGGCCACCGGCGCCCACTGGTCCTGACCCGAGTGGAGCTCGAGGCGTCCGGGACCGACGCGAGCGCACTCGAGCGCCTGGCGCAGCGGCTATGCGCGGAATGCGAGCTCCACCGTGCAACCGAGAACAAGTTCGCCGTGGGGCTGCGCTCGGCCGCTCTCGAGCCTCCGCAGGATGCGAGGCCTGACCGGCAGCCCCAGCCTCCCGCCGGCCCCATGGCTGCGTCGACCCGGGCTGCCGCCTTCGCTGCCGGGACCCTCCATAGCCTCCTTCGCCAGTGGCAGGCCGATGAGCCCGCGGCAAGGCTGGGCGAAAGCCCGGAGGCCCTGCACAAGCTGCGGGTGGCGGGGCGCCGCATGGACACCGTCCTACGGCTCTTCAGCGATTATTTGCCCGCCAGCCTGGCAAGGAGCCAGCCCACGCTCAAGGGTATGGTGGACGCTCTGGGTGACGTCCGCGACGCGGACATTCGGCTGCAGGAAGTACGCGGATTCGGCGACTGCCTCGGCGAAGGCGAACGGGCGGCTCTCGAGCCGCTGCTGCGGCACCTGCAGTCGGAGCGGGCTCGAGCTCAGGCTGCCCTGCTGAGCGCCCTCGACGCTAAGCCCGCGCGTCACTGGCTCGACACCCTGCCGGGCCAGCTTGCGCGGATCGCCAGCTCCGCACCCTCGCGCAGCACCGCCGCCCTTACGGTCGTACCCTATCTGATCGGCAAGCGCTATCGGAAATTGCGCGAATGCGCCGGCCGGCTGACACCGCGCTCCGCGCCGGGCGAGTTCCACAAAGCCAGGATACGGGCCAAGAAGCTGCGCTACGCCATCGAGGTGATCGCACCGACCTACACCAAGCCCGCGGATCGCATGATTGCGGCCCTGCAGAAGCTGCAAAACCGGCTCGGCACCCAACACGACGCGCACGCGCTCGCCGCATACCTGGCGCAGCTCGCGAGCGATCCGCCGGCGGACTTCACCGCGGCGACGCTCTACATGATGGGCAGAATGGCGGAGCAGCACGCCGCGCAGGCGGCCCGCCTGGGCCGCAAGATCGAGAAACCCTGGCGCAAGATCCACCGCAATCGCTGGAAGGCTTTGCGCACCCGGATGCGGGCGCGGCGCGGCGACGGTAGCCGGCAGGACACGGATACTGGAGGAAAGAGCGCTACCAGCCGCGGCAAAAAGGTCCGCGACTCCTCCGGCAAGGGCAGGCTCGAGCACTCCGGAGGCAATGGAAAGCTCACCGGCGCTGCCGGCACGAGAGCGCCCGCCGGGCTCGGCGCGCTCGCCCGGCACAGCGCACGCAGCGATCGCCGCCACGGCGGCCGAACCGCGCGCAGCGGCAGCGGACGGCATTGAGCGTGGAACTGCTCATCCTCCGCCACGCAATCGCCTTCCCGAAGGACGCGAAGCGCTGGCCCGACGACGGTGAGCGTCCCCTGACACCCGATGGAGTGAAGCGCGCGCGTCGCGCCGCCTCGGGCCTGAAGCGCATCGCAACTCGGCCGGGTCTGGTGCTCACCAGTCCCCTGGTACGCGCGCGCGATACCGCGGCGATTTTTGCGCAAGCCGCGCATTGGCCCAAGGCGAGAGAGTGTGAGGCGCTCTCGCCCCAGGGGTCCCCCGAAGGAGTGCTCGAGGCGCTGCGGCAACAGGCCGGCAAGTGCGACTGCGTCGCCCTCGTCGGGCACCAGCCGCACCTCGGGCAGCTGCTCGCCCTCTGCCTTCGGGGCGATGCGCGCCCCGAGGCATTCGAGGTCAAGAAGAGCGCTCTCGTGTCGCTGCAGTTCGAAGGACTCCCGCGGTCCGGTCAGGGCGTGCTCAGCGCTCTATACCCGCCGCGAGCCCTGCGGCGAATCTAATGCGCTCCGGCGGCGGCTTCCTTGCTCGCTGCGCCCCCGCCCATGGACGGACGCGCCAGCCACACCAGGCCCGCCAGCACCACGAACAGGAATCCCGACACGTAGAAGATGTCGTTCGCCGAGAGCATGTACGCCTGAATGTCGACCAGCTTGTTGAGCAGCACATAACCCTGCTGGGTCGTCAGGCCGCCCGCGTGCAGATGCGCCATCGCCTGCGTCATCGCCGCGTTGGAGCCCGTCAGGTGCTCCACCAGCTGCTCGTGGTGCAGCGTCGCGCGCCGATCCCAGAGGGTGGTGGTGATCGACGTCGCGAACGATCCCGCGGTGATGCGCGCGAAGTTCATGAGACCCGAAGCCGCCGGAATCCGCTCCGGCGCGAGGCCGGAGAAACCGAGCGTCAGCAGCGGCACGAAGAAGGTCGCGAGCGCCACACCCTGGATCAGGGTTGGAACCAGCAGCGTGGCAATGTCCGCCTGGGTGTTGAACCAGGAGCGCATGAACATCACCAGCCCGAAGACCAGGAACGAGGTGGTGACGATCCAGCGCGGATCCACGCGCGAGAGGTTGCGGCCGACGAGCGGCATGAGCAGGATCGCCAGCACCCCCACCGGCGCCAGCACGACCCCCGCGAGAGTGGCGGTATAGCCCATGTACTGCTGCAGCCAGAGCGGCAGCAGCACCACGTTGCCGAAATACAGGCCGTAGCCGACGAGCATCGAGACGGTGCTCACCG
>DASVWT010000391.1:0-3711 GCA_036393055.1 Steroidobacteraceae bacterium | reverse complement strand
CCGTCGTCGGTGAGCTCGTCGAGCTCGGCGGGACGTGCCTCGGCAGGATTGGCGGACATGGGTTACCTCTTACTTGCCTGAAACGGCGGGGGAGTCGGCGGGCAGGCGGGGTTGGACCCCCGCGGTGACGCGGCGGACGCGCTCCTGCACCTTCACGGCCTGGCGGCCGCGCGAGATTCCGAGGCCGCCGCGGAACACCGGCACGTCCTCGGCGACGACCGTCACCTTGCCGGTGAAGTCGCACGGCAGCACGTCGCCGGCTTTCAGATTGATGAGCTCCGCCAGGGTGACCGAGGAGCGGCCGAGGATGGTGGTGAGCTCGACCTCCGCATCTTCCATCTCCTCCTGCAGGCACATCATCCAGCGCTCGTCCTTTTCCACGCGGTCGCTCGCGACACCGGCATCGAGTATCTCGCGCAGCGGCTCGATCATCGCGTAGGGCATGGTCACGTGAAGGTTGCCGCCGGCGCCGTCTAGCTCGATGTGGAAGCTGGTGACGACCACGATCTCCGACGGCGAGACGATGTTGGCGAAATGGGGATTGATCTCGGAGTTGAGGTACTCGAGCTCGATGGCGGCGACGTGGGACCACGCCTCGCGCAGATCGGCGAAGACGCTGCGCAGCACTATGTGGATGATGCGCTGCTCGGTGGCCGTGAACTCGCGGCCTTCGATCTTGACATGCCGGCCCGTGCCGCCGAAGAAATTGTCGACCACGGCGAATACCAGCTTCGGATCGAGCACGACGAGGGCGGTGCCGCGGAAGGGGTTGATCCTGACGAGGTTGAGGCTCGTCGGCACGTGCAGGGTGTGTACGTACTCGCTGAACTTCTTGATCTCGACCGCGCCGACCGAGATCTCCGGCGAGCGGCGCAGCAGGTTGTAGAGGCTGACGCGGTTGAGGCGCGCGAAACGCTCGTTGATCATCTCGAGCGTGGGCATCCGCCCGCGCACGATGCGTACCTGGCTGTTGAAATCGTACGTGCGCGCCTCGCCGGGGACAGGCGGCGCCTCCGTGCTCACCGCGCCGGTATCGACGCCGTGGATCAGCGCGTCGATCTCGGCCTGGTCGAGGATCTTCTCTTGGCTCATGGCGCGGGCGGGGAGGCGGTCATTGCATCACGAAGCTCGTGAAGTACACGGCCTCGAGCTTGTTGGGATTCCCCCCGGCCTGCGCGAGGTCCTTGCGGATGGCGGCGAGCGCCTCGGCGCGCAGCTGCTCCTTGCCCGCGGGGGTGGAGATCACGGAATACTTCTGATTGCCCAGCAGGATGAGCAGGTCGTTGCGCAGCACCGGATCGTTGTTCTTCAGCAGGTCCAGGGTCTTCTGATCGCGCGACATCACCTCGATCGAGACCTGCAGGAAGCGCACGAGCTGATCGGCCTGGAAGTTGACGACGAAGGCGGGATCCAGGGCCAGGTAGAGCGGCGGACCGGAAGGCTTTTGGATCGCCGCAGCGTGGGACTTGGCCGGCGGATGGCTGAAGGCGTGTGTCAGGAAGAGCGTGGCGCCGAGCCCGATTGCGAGAACCACGGCACCGACGATGATGATGAGCAGTGGCAGGCGGCGCCTGGCCCCCGCGTTGGCTGCTTCGGCGCCGGCCGGCCCTTGCGCCGGGGCGAGGACGGGTACGTCGGGCATCGGTCTGTGATCTCCTGCAAGTGGCACGGCGCGTGGCGCCGGTTGGTTTGCCTCTTCAGGTGCAACGGCCATGCCATTGCCGTTGAGATGTGCCTAAGTACCTGACGGATAAGGCTTTGGTTGCCGCCGCAGAATGTGAGACGCGTCGCAGTCGGGTGGCGGCGACGGTTTATTGACTGAATCGCATGGAGCGATTTGAACGACACGCGGGCAGCGTGTCGGCCTCCGCGGGAGCGGGGGCGAGGCCCAGGATGGGGCCGAGTACTGTGTCGCCTGGACTCACGCGTAGGTGTCGAGGAGACCGAGCCCGCGCGCGACGGAAATGCGCGTTTCGGCGCTGTCGAGGCTGACAGCGCCGATTGCCGACACCGGCGCTGCCGAGCGCGCCGAGCCCTGCTGGCTTTGGCCGCGAGGCGGGTCTCTCGAGACGCCGGTGTCCGCGAGAGTGAGTCCCTGTGTTGCAAAGAGCTGACGCAGCTGCGGAAGCGACTGCTGGAGTGCCAGGCGCGTATCCGGCTGCGCAGCGCCGAACCAGACGCTTGCCTGCCCGTCGTGCACCGAAATGCTCACCTGCAAGGGGCCGAGGTGCTCCGGGGAAAGGTGCAGCGAAGCGGACTCGATCCCCTGGTGCGCCATCCAGGTGACCTTGGCGCCGAGCTCGTCCGTCCAGGCACTGGTGCCGACGGGCGCGGCGATGGACATCCCGGTGGAAATCGCTCCCTGTTGCGGTCCGGCCAGCGCCGCCGGGGACAGCTGCGCGGCGGCCGTGAGGCCCGCGGCGGCGGTGCTCGCCGTTGCCGGCGCCGCCGTGGCAGGGGAAGTGCCGCCGGCCGATGCCGGAATCGAGCCGCTCGTCTTCGACTCGGCGGCGAGGCTCTGAGTGAGCAGGGCATCGAGCGCCGCCGTGCCGCGCTTGCCGGGACCGCCGATCGCATCGCCATCCACTGCAGGAGCAGTGCTCGTCGAGGCAGCCGTCGTGCCCGCGACGGCCGTCGCCGCTTGTATCCCGGCCAGTGCGCCGGCCAGCGCCTGCTCGAGGAGCGTCAGAGCGCTCGAGGCCGGATCGGTCGCGGAGTGTCCCTTGGAAGGCTCGGTCGGATCGCTCGCATTGGCCGCGCTGGCCGGTTTGGCGCTCGCCTTGTCGGGCGTCGCGCCGTCGCCGGCCGTCGTTGCAGCCAGCGACTGGGCGAGAGCGGCCGGGAAATCGTTGCCCGCGGCTCCCGCGGCTCCGAGGGGCGCGGATCCTTGTGAGTTGGGCTGGGTAGAGCCGGTCTGGGAGGCGCCGCAAGTGCGGCCATTCCGGCCGCCGCCAGCGGCGCCGCTCGAATTGCCGGACGCGGCGGAGCCGTCCTTGCCGGAAGATCCGGATCCTCTGGATGCGGTGTTAATACTGCTACCGGATGGAGAAGATCCATCGGAAGAGGACTGGCCACTCTGCGATGCGGAGGCGTTGGCGCCATCCGCGCCGCCACCTGCAGTAGCGGTGGCGGATGCCGCGGATGATCGGGCACCGGTGCCTGAAGGACTGGGGTTGGCACGCGCAGCCGGCGGGCGTCCAGATACGAGGTCAGCACCCGACGTCCCGGCGCCAAGCATCCCGAGAGTCGAGGAATCAGCTGCCATGGGCGAGAGCCCTCCGCGACCAGAGCTGTTGGGAGCGCTCGTCACTCTCTTTCTGCTCGATCTTCTCCGCCACCTGCCGCTCCTCCTCCTGCCAGTGGGTCGCGAGATTACCTACGGCGCTCGCCCGCCGGGCGGCGTTGCGCCAGCTCTCGAGCTCGGCGCCGCGCTGCAACCGGGCCTGCGCCAGAGTCTGGCTCTGCTGCCTGAGCGCCTCGTCCAGGCGGCCGAGGAACATCTGATACTCGCGCGCGCCCGCGCCGCTCATGCCGGATTCGGCCCGGCGCGCAAAGTCCCGCACATAGGCGGCGCGATAGGCCTCGAGCTCATCGAGCTTCGCCTGCGCCGCGAGCACGGTCTTCTCGCAGGCCGCAAGCGTCTCGGCCTTGCGCCGCTCGATATCGTCGACGACACGCCGCACCATGCCGATTCGCTGTGTCTTCTTCACT
>DASVWT010000390.1:0-61841 GCA_036393055.1 Steroidobacteraceae bacterium | reverse complement strand
TACGCCATGAACTGCCCGCCGTGCGTCTCGGCCATCACCTTCGTCAAGGCCGCCGTCAGCGTCGTCTTCCCGTGGTCCACGTGCCCGATCGTCCCCACGTTCACATGAGGCTTGGTACGCTCGAATTTCTCTTTGGACATGGAATGTTCCTCAAAACATCTCAGGGCACTAAAAACCATCTGGAGCCCACGAGCGGGATTGAACCGCTGACCTCGTCCTTACCAAGGACGTGCTCTACCAACTGAGCTACGTGGGCTCGCCTCGCTCGAAGGGGTCTGGAGCGGGTAGTGGGAATCGAACCCACGTCATCAGCTTGGAAGGCTGAGGTTCTACCATTGAACTACACCCGCTGATGTCGCCGTCTCCACCGGTCCGCCCTCGAGTGCACTCTCAGTCCGGACCTACCCCGCCCACGGACTGGTGGAGGGGGTAGGATTCGAACCTACGAAGGCGTAAGCCGGCAGATTTACAGTCTGCTCCCGTTGACCGCTTGGGTACCCCTCCGCGAAAACGAGCCGCGTATTGTGATTTCGGCTCGAGCGGGTGTCAATGCGCGTGGCGCGAGATTTGCTAGTTACTTGAGCTTGGCGCCGCAGCCTTATACCTGAAGACCGCCGCAGGCCCGGTTCCCGAGGGCATCCGGGCGGGCTCCAGCACGATCACTTCCCCTCCGGTGCGCAGGGCTGCCTCGGCGGGATCGTGCATGAGCAGCAGGCGCGATCGTACCCTGAACGGCATCGATACTCCCCCGAACGCGCCGGCCCGCGCCAGGCTCAGCGCCAGGAACCGGTAGCGGCCGTCGCGCTGCACGGAGCGGATGAGCGGCTTGACCTGGAAGCGATCCGCCACGGAGAGCAGCTCGGGTACGGGCTGCGGCAGCTTGAAGACCCTGAGATCGTCGGCGGAGCCGAACACCGCCAGGCCCGACTCTCATTTGCCCTGTCCCTCCACATGCGCCTCGGTTCGCTCGAGCTCCTGCAGGGCTTCGATGCTCGCCACCTGGGCTTCCGGAGGAGTCCGTCCCGCGGTGACGTCGAGCTTGCCGAGCGTATGCTCGATGGCTCTCTCGAGCTTGTCGGCCGCGGCGTGGATTGCCTCCGTCAGCGTCGGCGCCTCGTGACTCACGGCAATCGGCTTCATCCCGCCGACACGCGCCTCCATCATGCAGCGCTTGTCGCGATCGCCGAGTTTGTTGCCGTTGAGATCGTTGAGATGGACTTCCACGCGGGTGATCCGCGCCTGGAAGCGCTCGAGCCTGCCCTCGACCACGCCTTGCACCCGCTCCGTCAGATCCTCACCACCGGTGATGTGGTGGTCCGAGTTGACCAACACCTGCATATATATCCTCCGCACGCGGCTCGCAGCCGATCGACACGACGCAAGGACTATGCCGGTCGCAGGGCGGGCGGGGCCATCCTCTGCGCGGACGCGGCGGCGGCCAGCCGCGCGAGATGGCGATCATCGAGGAGTCGGGCCTGCCCGGGACGCAGGTCACGCGGCAGCTCGATCGGCCCATAGCGCACGCGCAGCAGGCGGCTGACCTCGTAGCCGACCGCTTGCCACATGCGCCGCACCTCACGGTTGCGGCCTTCGCACAGGATGAGGCGGTACGAGGCGTTCCGTGCCGAAGCCGAAGCCTCGCCGTTGGCGGGCGGCTGCTCGACGATTCGATCGAAAGCCGCCCGGCCATCCTCGAGAGGAATCCCGCCGAGAAGCCTGCCGATGATGTCGGCGCCGGGCCGGCCGCGCACCCGTACCAGGTACTCGCGCTCGATACGGCTCGAGGGATGCATCAAGCGATGTGCGAGCTCACCGTCGGTGGTGAAGAGCAGCAGACCCGAGGTGTTGACGTCCAGCCGGCCCACCACGATCCAGCGGCCATGCGACGGTGGCGGCAGGCGCTCGAACACCGTCGGCCGGCCTTGCGGATCGCGGCGTGTCGTCACTTCCCCGAGCGGCTTGTGGTAGACCAAAACCTGATGCATGGCGGCCTGCCTCGGGCCGAGGTCCAGCGTGCGGCCGTCCAGACGGACCTCATCGCCCGGCCCGGCGCGGTCGCCCAGCCTGGCCAACCGCCCGGCGACGGTCACGCGCCCTTCTGCGATCCACTGCTCCACCTGGCGGCGCGAGCCGATGCCGGCCGCCGAGAGGAGCTTCTGCAATCGGACGATCACGGTTAAAACTCCGGGGTCTCTGGATATAGCCCTCCGTTGCTTGTGGCGGTCCCGGGAGCCAGGGTAGAAGATTATGCTTGCTACCCTGAGGAGCCGAGTACCTGAAATGGCGACGCCCATGCCGCAACCCGAGCAGCGCGATCCTGATGCCAGGCGCTACGCCAGACTGCCCGACCCCTTCCCGATGTGGCGGGGGGGCGTGCTGCACGGGGCGCAAATCGCCTACGAGACCTGGGGGCGCCTCGATGCCAGCCGCGGCAACGCCGTGCTGCTCTTCACCGGGCTGTCACCCTCCGCTCATGCCGCGGCCTCGCCGCAGGATCCGCGCGATGGTTGGTGGCAACGGATGGTGGGACCCGGACTCGCCATCGACACCGATCAGCACTTCGTCGTCTGCGTCAACTCGCTCGGGAGCTGCTTCGGATCGACCGGACCCGCCTCGACGGATCCTGCCACCGGCCAGGCTTACCGGCTGGCCTTCCCCGATCTTTCAGTGGAGGACATCGCGCGGGCCGGCCATGAGGTGGTCCGCTCGCTTGGGATCGAGCGAGTCGACACCGTGATGGGGCCATCGCTCGGGGGCATGGTGGTGCTCGCCTACGCGGCGCTGTTCCCGGGCGCCGCGCGCCGGCTGATCAGCATCTCCGGCACGCTCGCCGCCTCCCCTTTCGCAATCGCCCTACGCTCCATCCAGCGGGAAGCCATCACGGTGGATCCGGACTGGCGCCATGGCAACTACACGGCCGACCGGCCGCCGCGGACCGGAATGGGCCTTGCGCGCAAGCTGGGCATGGTCACTTACCGCTCCGCCGCGGAATGGCAGCAGCGGTTCGATCGCCAGCCGGTCAGGCCCGAGCTCGAGCGCAACGAGCCCTTCGCCGCGGAATTTGCCGTTCAGGGTTACCTGCAATCGCAAGCGCAGCGCTGGACGAATGCTTTTGACGCCAATTGCTACCTCTACCTTTCTCGCGCCATGGACCGCTTCGATCTCGGCGCCCACGGCGATCCGGAGGGGGTGCTGCGGAAGGCCGGGCTCGAGCAGGCGCTGGTCATCGGCGTGGAATCCGATCTCCTCTTTTCCATTGGCGAGCAGCGGGCCCTGGCGCAGGCGCTGCAGGAAGGCGGCGCAGCCACGCGATTTGCGCCCTTGCAATGCATCGAGGGGCACGACTCCTTCCTCATCGACATCGAGCGCTTCGGCCGGGAGATCCGGTCCTTTCTTGGTTGATGGGCGCAAAGTCGCCTGGCGGCGCTTTGCGCGGCCAGCCATGTGACTTTGCCGGTGCCGCGACCCAAGGGCGGCCTTGGGCCGCTTCATCGCTTGCTTTCGAACCGGCTGTTTCTTCCGCTGATTAAGTTCAACCGGCGTGCTCCCGTATCGACGCCGAGGCATAATGCGGATGTCCGCGACCCAGAAAAGCCAGAACTCCGCGAGGCCACAGTGGAACGCCGCCTGCATACGAGGCATCGAGCCCGGACGACCGTCTACATCACCGTTCCCGGTGGTTGCCGCAAGCTTTGCAAAGCGGTGAACCTCAGCGCCACGGGCGTCTTCATCGAGACGACGAATCTCGGGCTGCGCAAAGGCCAGACCGTCGTGCTCTCTTTTGCGATCAACCTCGGCACCGTCACCAAGCTGCACCGGCGCACCGCGGTGGTGGCGCATGTCTCCCGCGGCGGAACCGGGCTCATGATGGAAAGCTACAGCGCCCGCGCGAATTGACGCGCGCCCCGTCAAGCCTCCTGACGATCGGCCGGCTGGCGCAGCGGGCGAAGGTATCCACCTCCATGCTGCGCTTCTACGAGCGCGAGGGGCTGCTGCGCCCGGCGAGCCGCTCGCGCAGCGGCTATCGCCTCTATGCCCCGGAGGCTGAGCACACACTGCTCTTCATCCGCCGCGCGCAGCGGCTCGGCCTTTCCCTGGAGGACATCAAGCTGGTCCTGGCCGGGCGCGATCGCCGCGGCGCTTCCGGGAGCGCGGTGGTCGGCATTGCCGAGCAGCGCTTCCTCGAGATCGAGCGGCGGGTGACGGAGCTGCTGGTCTTGCGGCACGAGCTCGAGCTCTTCCTCGATGACCTGGCCGCGCGGGTCGGCCAATCGGCGGGCGAAGGCGCGGGGCGGCTCTACCGCGACCTGCTCGAGCACGTCTGCGGCCATCCCGACCGGCCGGTCGCTCCGTCCTCCATGACTCGCCTGATGCGCCGTATCGGCTGCGGGCTCGCGGACATGGAGCGGGAGCGCCTCTTCGCGGATTTGCGCGGCAAGCACGTGCACGTCTGGCGCGAGGACGACGGCTATGTGGTGCTGATGCCTGGGCACGACCCGAAGGTTGGCGAGGCGCTGCGCCAGCTGATGGCCGCGGAGGTCGGATGCAAAGCGCACGTCGATCTGACGCTGAGCGAGACGGCGGAAGGGCCGCTGCTCACGGCGCATGGAGACGGTGCATTCCTGTTCGCACAGCTGTTCCTGGCGCTCGAAGCCTCGGCCACCTGACCGACAGCTCGCTTTTCCGTGCCGGCGCTTGACCTTTAACCCAGGTTTAAGGTCGACCATTGCACGCATGTATCGGTACGAGGCGAAGCGCGCCCACACTTGCTCGGATCGGCACGCGCACGACCACGATCACGGGGCCGAGGGCGTGTTGCGCGCCAAAATCACCGGCATGGACTGCGGCAGCTGCGCGCTCACCATAGAGGATGGGCTGCGTCAGCTTCCCGGCGTGCAGCGGGTTACCGTGGACTTCACCACCGAGACTCTCGAGGTCGAAGGAGAGGTGGCGGCGGGCGCAGTCGAGCGTCGGCTGCGGCAGCTCGGTTATGGGCTGGCGACCCCGGGCGCCGCGGTGCGGGCCGAAACGACACCCGCGCAATCCGGCGCCCGGGCCCTGCGGTTCTTCCTGACCGAGCCGCACCAGCGGCTGGCGCTCTTTGGCGGGGGCGCCTGCATCCTCGCCGCAATCATGGCGCATCTGGCACCCGCGCCCGTGGCGGATTCGATGCTCCGTCTGGCTCTGACCGCGACCGTGGCGCTCGTCGGGGCGCCAACGTTCATCAAAGGCGCACGGGCGCTGCTCTACAGCCGCCGCGTCAATATCGATCTCCTGATGACGCTCGCGGCGATTGGAGCGCTCTTCATCGGCGCCGCCGGCGAAGGCGCCGCCGTGGTCGTGCTGTTCACCCTGGGCGAGGGTCTGGAGCGCTACAGCGCGGCCCGCGCACGCGACTCGCTGCGAAGCCTTCTCGCCTTGCAGCCGCAGACCGCGACTCTGTTGGAGCGGCACGACGGCCACACGCACACCCGCCGGATCGAAGCTGCAACGCTGGCTGCAGGCAATCTCATCCTGGTCAGGCCCGGCGAGCGCATCGCGGCGGACGGTGTGGTCAAAGCGGGCCGCTCCACTGTCGACCAGGCAGCAGTCACCGGAGAGAGCACGCCTGTTGACAAGGCCGCGGGCGATGAGGTGTTGAGCGGCACCGTCAACACCGAAGGGGCACTGGAAATCGAGGTTACCCGGGAAGCGTCCGATTCCACGGTTGCGAGGATCGCGCGGCTGGTGGAGCAGGCGCAGGCGCGCCGGTCTCCGGCCGAGCGGGTGGTGGACCGGTTTGCGCGCTGGTACACCCCGGCCGTGGTCGTGCTGGCGGTACTGCTGGTCGCAGTGCCGGTGCTCGCTTTCTCGCAGCCGTTGCTCAGCGCCCCCGGCGCCGCGGAGGGCTGGCTGTATCGCGGCCTCGCGCTGCTCATCGTCGCCTGTCCCTGTGCCCTGGTGATCAGCATCCCGGTCACCGTGGTGAGCTCACTGACCCGGCTCAGCTCTCTCGGCGTGTTGGTGAAGGGCGGGGAGCAGCTCGACAGGCTGGCGGCCGTGCGCACCGTCGCCTTCGACAAGACGGGCACGCTGACGCGTGGGCGCCCGAGTGTCACTGCCATCCAGGCGAGCGACTGCGAGCACGAGCCGCGGGCCGATACCGCTTGCCCGAGCTGCGATGAGGTCATAGCGCTCGCCGCCGCGGTCGAGCGCAGCTCCGAGCATCCGATCGCCCACGCGATCGTGGAGTCGGCCCGTGAGCGGGGCCTGCAGCATCGCTACCCTCCGGCGAGCGCCGTCGTAGCCGCCATGGGCCGCGGTGTCGTGGGCGAGATCGCTGGCAGCCGGGTTGCGGTCGGGACGAGCGCGCTGATGCAGGAGCATGGAGCCAGCGCGGGCGCCGGGGCCTTCAGTGGCTTCGATCCGGAAGAGGAGACCGTGATGATGGTGGCCCGCGATTCCCGCATCCTGGGAGCCATCGGCGTGCGGGACGCCTTGCGGCCCGAGAGCCGCTCCGCGCTGGAAGAGCTGCGGCGGTCGAATCCGCATCTTCGCACCGCCATGCTGAGCGGGGACAGCGAGCGCGCCGCACAGGCCGTGGCCGCGCGGCTGGGACGCGTGGATGAGATTCGTGCCGGACTGCTGCCTGCGGACAAGCTGGCGGCCGTCGCGGAGCTGCAGCGCAGCCACGGGCCTGTCGCGATGATTGGCGATGGCATCAATGACGCTCCCGCATTGGCGCGTGCAGATGTCGGTATCGCCATGGGTGGGGGGACGGGGCAGGCCATGGAAACCGCCGACGTCGTCCTGATGCAGGACGACCTGGCTCGGCTGCCCTCGGCGCTGCGGGTGGCGCGCCGCAACCGTGTCGTGGTAAGAGAGAACATCGCGATCAGCCTGGGCTTGAAGCTTGCTTTCCTGGCGCTCACCATTCCCGGTCTGGCAACACTGTGGCTGGCCGTCGTCGCGGACGTCGGGGCTACGGTACTCGTGACGCTCAACGGAATGCGGATGTTACGGGCGAGGTAACTGAGCAACTTGACGCAAGAGCAGGCACAACTCGAGAAGACCCTCGCGGATCTGGAGGAGTCGCGCTGCGAGCTCGAATCGCTGACGTACACCGTCGCGCACGACCTGCGCGCGCCGCTGCGTACCCTGGAGGGGTTTGCCCGCGCGCTCAGCGAGGACTGCGGTGAGAGGCTGAATGAGGACTGTCGCCGTTATCTGCAGCACGTGCTCGATGGCGCCCAGCGGATGTCGGGCATGCTGGAGGGACTGCTCAGCCTCGCCCGCATTCAGGGCGCTGAGCTTCACCCGGTGCGCCTCGACCTTTCGTACATCGCCCGCGACATCCTCAGACGCCTGCAGGCCTCGGAGCCGGCACGCGCAGCCGACGTCGCGATCGCGGAGAATGTCACCGCAGAGGGCGACCCCACGTTGATGACCGCGGCGCTCGAGGCGCTGCTGCATAATGCCTGGAAATTCACCCGTGGCCGCGAGCTGTCGCGGATCGAGCTCGGCGTGCAGTCCGGCCGCCCGCTCATCTACTTCGTGCGCGACAACGGCGTTGGCTTCGACATGCGCTACGCCGGCAAGCTATTCCGTCCCTTTCAGCGCCTGCATCCGCAGCGGGAGTTCGAAGGCCTGGGCCTCGGACTGACGGGCGCGCATCGGATCATCCGCCGCCACGGCGGCCGCATCTGGGCGGAGGCCGCGCCCGATCGCGGAGCGTGCTTCCATTTCACGTTACAACAGGAAGGTGCCCACGCATGAGCCGCACGAACGCGACGGATCCCGTCCGCCGCCGATTCCTCGCCCGATTTCTCATGGGTGCCGCCATGGCGCCTCTCGCGCTGCTGCACGCTCGATGCGCACAGGCATCGGAGCTGCCGCTCCTCGAGCCGTCGAGCCCGGCGGCCCGAAAGCTCGAGTACGTCGCCGACGCTTCGCAGGCAAAGCGGCTCGCCAAGGGCAACAGCTGCGCCACCTGCGGTCTCTATCAGGGCACCTATGGCTCCAAGCGGGGGGCCTGTCAGCTCTTCCCCGGCAAGGCCGTCCTGGCGAGCGCATGGTGCTCCTCTTGGGAGCCTCAGATGTAGCATGGGCGGCGCCGGACCGGGTCTGTCAGAATCCGTTGAAGTATTTTTCCACCGCGTAGAGGCAGAAAGGCGGCACCAGGCCCGCGTGATAGTCGGTAAGCACGGCGGTCGTGCCGCCATCGGTGGCGCCGCCGGCGATTGCGGCCGCGGTGACAGCCGCCTTGGCGGCAGCGAATCCATTCTTGATATCGGCGTAGGGATCATTTGCCCCTGCCGCGGAGTCGACGTCCAGCACCGTGACCTTTGCGTCCGGCGCGTG
This sequence comes from Steroidobacteraceae bacterium, assembly GCA_036393055.1. Classification (GTDB taxonomy): domain Bacteria; phylum Pseudomonadota; class Gammaproteobacteria; order Steroidobacterales; family Steroidobacteraceae; genus 13-2-20CM-66-19. Next base: position 53,501 of record DASVWT010000390.1, on the reverse strand, counting down.
CGCCGCCCAGTAGCCCTGCATCAGCTGCGTGTTCAGATAGAACACCGTGGGATCATCGTCCCCACCGCAGAGCAGGATGGGAGCCGTGGGATTGAAGTTGCGCAGATCGTTTTTTGCAAGATCCTGCCGCAGGCCGTTTGCGGCACCGGAGGGCGGCTCGTCGGTGGTCGTCGTGGGGAAGCCGCCGTCCGGGTGCGCCTGCTCATCCTGCAGATAGCTCAGCCGGTAGTCGTTGGTCACGAGGGGGCTCGGGCCGAAGCCCATCGCAAAGGCCGGCGCGAGGCTGGCGGGCGTGGTGGCGGGAGTCATCGCGGCGTACTGAGGCGCCGGCGGCGTGTTGCTGAAGAGTGCGTACTGGGGCAGCAATCCCTGCGCGTAGAGGTCGGACCGGGTGGTCGTGGTTGGCAGGAGCGAGGCTATGTTGGCCGAGTACTGGGACGAGAACACATCCGTCGGATTGCTGTAGACGTTCCCATAAGAGTGCTGGTAGGCGGAGACCAGGAGCGTGAAGTTGATCGGTGCCCCACCGCCCACCTCACCCATGAAGATTGCGTCCGCGAACGCGGAAAGGGCGTAGGGGCCCGACATCGGACCTGCGGCGGTGACGCTCTGGCCGGCTGCCTGCATGGCGCGTGCGGTGGCGAGCGCCACGTAACCGCCCTGGGAATAGCCGGTGATGAAGAGCTTGCTGCCGCCGCTGACGCCCAGGGAGCTGAACGCGCTGCGCGCGGCGCTGAGCGCGTTCATCATGTCCTGCGACTGTTGGCCGGCGACCAGGTAGGGGTGGTAGGAAAGTGCCGAGGTGTCGTAACCGGCGTAGTTGGGCGCGACCACGATATAGCCTTGAGCCGCGAACACCGCGGCGAGCAGCACCCCCTCGTCATTGACATTGCCATCCGTTCCCGTGAGATTGGCGATGTTGTAGGCCTTGTCGGTCGAGGTGCCGTGCGCATAGAGCACGATCGGCCGCGCGCCGGTGCAGGATGGATCGATCCCGCCGGGGACCATCAGTGCGCCCGATGCCGTGGTCGCCTCGCCTTGGCCACCGACGGTCTCGTACTGCAGGTGGTAGACATCGACCGAGCACACCGGCGAGAAGGCGAGCTTCAGGAGCTGGGCGGCATCGCTGGCGCCGCTGAGCGAGGAGAGCAGATCGGAGGGCGAGTAGGAGCCGGTCTTCTGCGGAGACTGTAGAAGCTGCCCGGGCTGCGGAGTCGCGGACTGGGATGGAGCCGAGGAGCCATGGTCCGAAACGCGGCAAGCCGCGAGCACGGCCGCAACGGCAAGCGCAGCTAGGATTTGAGCGACGCGGATCATGTAAGCCCTCCCTCCGCCGCCGGAGGTGGCGAGGCGCGCTGGGCCGGGCACGATGCCCGGATCCGGCGCTTCACACTACAAATCCGCGAGAGCAGTAGAAGTTCACCGGCCGCTCAGCCGGCGCGCGCGAGCTCCGCGAGGGCCGCGCGCAGCTCCCGCATCTTGGGCGGCTTGTTGAGCACCCGATCCACGTGCGGCGGCACCTGATTCTCCGCGGTGAGCCGCTGCCCCCAGCCCGTCAGCAGGACGACGGGCGTATTCGGCGCGGCCGCCTTGACCGCGGCCGCCACTCGCCTGCCGTCGATGTAGGGCATGCCGAGATCCGTGATCACCAGCTCGAACGGCTCGCCCGCTGCCCGCGCCGCCTCGAAGGCGTCGATTCCCGCCTGGCCGCCCTCTGCCGCCGTGACGCGATGGCCGTCGCCGCGCAGCGTCTCGCGCAGCGATTCGATGATGAGCGGGTCATCGTCCACGATGAGGATGCGCAGCGGCCGCACCGGCAGGCCGAGTGCGAGCTGCCTTACCGTCTCGTCCGTGGCAACGGGCGCGGCGGGGAACAGCAAGCGCACCGTGGTCCCCTGCCCCGGGGCGCTGTCGATCTCGATCTGCGCGCCATGGCGCTGGGCCATGCCGTACACCATGGCGAGGCCCATCCCGGTGCCTCGCTCGCCTTTTGTGGTGAAGAACGGCTCGAGGCAGCGCCGCCTGATCTCCTCGCTCATGCCGGCTCCCGTGTCGGAAACCTCCAGGGACACCATCTCGGCCGGCGGCTCCTCCGTTGTCGACTGCGACCCGCCTCTCGGTTGCCGCACGAGCCTCTTCGTTCGCAGAGTGAGCGTGCCGCCGTCTGGCATCGCATCCGCGGCGTTGAAGATGAGATTGGTGAGCGCATCGCGGATCTCGTTCTCGGCACCCATGATGACTGCCGGCGGATTCGCCAGATCGGTGTTCAGCTCGATGACCGCGCCCCGCTCCTGGGGCAAATCGCGCCAGCGCGCCTGCGTCAGCTCGAGCACGCCGCGGATGACGCGATCGAGATCGAGCCTTGCCACCGGCGCCTGGACCTCCTGGGGCCGATAGAACCCGCGCATACGGCTCACCGTCCGCGCGACATCGTGGATCGCAGTCTGAATGGTCGTGAGGTAGGCGCGTGCACGATCGCTGAGCCCGGGCTCCCGCTCGAGCAAGGACTCGGTGTAGAGCGCGATCGGCGAGATCGCGTTGTTGATATCGTGCGCCACGCCGCTCGCCATCTGCCCGAGTGCGCGCAAGCGCTCCTGCTGCACCACGCTCTCCTGGCTCTGGCGCAGGTCCTCGTAGGCCCGCTGCAGCGCGTCATAGAGCTGCGCCTGGTGTGCGGCGAGGGCGACGTGCTCGCTCAGTTGCCGCAGGAACTCGCAGTCGCCGCTGCTGAAGGAGTCCGGCTCCCGGCGCGCGGCGACCAGGATGCCGAACACCCGGCTCTCCGCCCGCAGCGGAGCGATCACCAGAGCGCGCAACCCGCCCTTGGCCAGAGTACCTGGGAACGGGAACGGACTCGAGACGATATCGGGCTCGTAGACCAGCTCGCCGCGCACACAGCGGCTCAGACCGTTGCTGTCCACCGGTACCCGTGCCTTCTCCGTCAGCGCCAGCTCCAGGGCCGTCTCGCGGCTCTGGGCGCCGACGCTCGTGACGGTCAGCACCTCCTCGTCCGGTTCGTAGAGACAGATGCAGCCGAAATCGATGGGCACTTGCTCCTCGAGGTGCCGGATGACCACCTGGAAGATGCTGCGCAGATCCTGGCGCTCGCCGACGGCACGCGTGATCCGGTGCAGCAGATCGAGCCGGGACAGCTGCCGTTGCAGTCTCACCCCGGAAGCCTTGCGCTCGGCGATGTCGGCGGTGAGCTGATCCAACATATGGTTGAATGCGTCGGTCAGCGTGCCGAGCTCGTCATTCCCGAGCTTCGGCGCCCGCACCGTGTAGTCCCGCTTCTCCGACACCGCCAGGGCCGCCCGGCCCAGCGTCTGCACGGGTATCGAGATCTGCTCCTGCAGGGAGCGCCCGAGAAGCCAGGCCAACAGCATCGCCACGGCGGTCAGGCCGGCGGCGATCAGCGCATAGACGGTGATCTGGTGGTGCAGCGCGGCCAGATCCCAGCGCAGGTAGAGAGTTCCGAGGCGGGTGTTGTCTCCCTGGCGGATCGGGCGGTAGTAAAGCAGCATGCCCGCGTCGAAGCGCAGGCCGTCGTGTTTAGGATGAGGAGGAAAGGCGCTCGCCGGCGCATCCGCCGGGTAATGCGCGAACAGCGCGCCGCTCGCGTCATAGGCCGCGGCCGCGACGATGCGCCGTTCAGCCTGCAGCGCCGCAAGCACGTCCGTCTCGTCCGGCGCGTTGTCGAAGGCAACCGCCGCCGTGCTGTTGCTGGCGATGACATCCCCGAGGGTCTGCACCGTATGCCGGGCGGCGGCGCGATAGGCCGCGTACTGGTAGCCGATGAAGGCCGCGCAGGTGACCGCCAGCACCGCGCCGCTCGTCACGAGCAGCATGATCATGAGCTTGCGCCGGATGGGCAGGTTGCGCAGCGGCATGGCTAACCTTCACCCGGTCTCGCCGGCGCGGCGGCGCGCAGCAGCTTCGAGCTCAGCTTGAGGCCCGCCGCCCGCGCCGCCCGGGCGTTGACGATCAGCCGCACGTGCTGGTCGATCAGCACGAAGCGGATCATGCCGCCGCTTTGAGCGAAGCGCTCGAGGTCGCTGACCGTGAGCACGTTGTGGCCCTTGAGCGCGCTCAGGATCTGTTGCAGCTGCGGCGCCTCCGAGGAGCTGATGTAAAGAATGTGACAGTCCGCCGCCGCCGCGATGCTGCGCAGGCGGCGCACGACCACGGGCCGGCCATTCACCCGCTCGCCTGCGACCGCTTGATCGAGCGCGCCGCCGAACGGATCATCGCCCAGCACGCCGATCACGATCGGGGAGCGCTCATCGGCGAATGCCGATGCAGGCCAGTCGACGAACTGCGAGAAGTAGAAGAGGAAGACGGCTTCGACCTGCTGCGCCGTGGGCTCGGCGAGTGCAGGCCTGGCTGCGAGCAGCAGGCCGGCAGCGATGAGGGCCGCCGCGGCTACTGCCCGAGCCCGGGATCTCAGAAGTCCCATGTGACCCGTCCGAAGACGCTCCGCTCGATCGCGCTGCGCTCGCCGGGTCCGCCGAACTCTACATGGCTGCCATGGAGAAGGCTGCGCCCCTGCAGGGACAACCTCAGATGGGGCGTGGCCCGCCAGATCGCATTGAGGTCGAGCTCCTGGTAGCCGGGATCGCCGGTGCCGTTGACGACCTCCGGCATCGTCTCGACGGCCGACAGGGCGCGCACGCCGCCGTAAACTTCCACGTTGTGCGGGAGATCGAACCACGATTGAATGCCCGCCTGATTGCGTGGCGTCGAGCCAGCGAGGAAGTGGCCGCGATTGAGGTCCTCGCCGAGCGGCGCGAGGCGCATGTCGATGTAGGTATAGTCGACCGAGAGCCGCCACCATCCGACCGGTGAGTACATCGCGAGACCCTCGACTCCCGTCGAGTGCCCGTCCATCAGATTCTCGTTGAGCAGCGGAACGATGGTCTGGCCGGTGGCGGCGTCGAGAAAAGGCGTGCCCAGCTCGAGGGAGGCGAGTCCCGTGTAGCGATTGCGGAACGCCGAAAGGTCGAGGGACAGATCGGGCAGCGGCCGCCAGCGGTACCCGAGCTCGAACGCGAGCACCTGCTCGGCATGGAAGTCACGGCTGCCGAGGAGCACGATCACCGGGTTGCCGGCTGGGTTGGTGGCGGCGACATCCACGTCGCGCTCGAGCCGGGTCGGCACCCGTACGGCGCGCGATACCGAGCCCCAGAGCGTCTGGCTGTCCGACAAGTCCCAGGCCGCGCGCACGCCCGGCTGCACCTCGAACCCGCTGAAGTCGTTGTGCTCGAGCTTGGTGCCGACAGTCAGCCGCACGGCGTGGGGCAGCGAGATCTCATCCTGCACGAACCCGCTCGCGAGGTTGTCCCGCGAGGCGGGTGGGCTCAGCGCAAACACTCCCTTGCCGTGATTGATGTCCCGCATGGTGCGCCCGGTCAGGCCCCAGGTGATCGTCTGGACCTCACCGAGCGGCAGATGCTCGAGGAAATCGAGATCGAGCGTGCCGAGGTCGTCGGTGAACGCGGGATCGTTGCGGTGCGTGTAGTCGTAGTAGACGCGCACCAGGAAATCCGAATTCTCGCTCATCGTGTGATGCCAATGGGCCAGCAGATTGCCACCGCCCACGCCCGTCACGAACGGCGGCGGGGGCCCGGGCCGGCCGATGACCCTCGCTGCCGGGCTCACCTCCCCGATCCGGCCGTCGTAGGCGTCGCCCTGGACGGTGAATGTATCCGTGGACCCGGCACTCCAGTCCGTGCGGAACCCAACATGGCCGAGATCCCACCCGTCGGAGCTCCCGCCGGCGGGGTAGTCCTCGGGCGCGTGATCCCGGTACTGGGCGAACACGCGGTAATAGCCTTGGCTTCCGCCCTTGCCGCCATATTGAGCGGCGACCTGCGCGCGCTCCTCGGAGCCGCTACCCGCCTCGAGCCAGGCGCCCTGAGTGTCCTCGGCACTCTTGGTGAAGATATCGATCACGCCGTTGACGGCGTTGGATCCCCAGAGCGCCGCGCCCGGCCCTCGGACCACCTCGATGCGGTCGATGTCCCGCATGATGTAGTCCTGCACGTCCCAGAAGACACCCGAGAAAAGCGGCGTATAAATGCTTCGTCCATCGCTCAACACCAGGAGGTCCGGGGAGCTGATGCTGGAGAAGCCGCGCGAGCTGACCACCCACTGGCTTGCCGTTTGCTGCGCGACGTGTATTCCGGGGACATAGCGGATCGCCTCGGGGATGCTCATTGCCCCGGAGCTGGCGATCTGCGGGCCCGTGACGACGGCCACGGCGGCGGCGGCGCGGGCGAGGGGCTGCGGGCTGCGGCTGGCGGTCGTCACCAGGACGTTGGCGAGCTGCTCGATGTCGAGGTGCTTGAGCTCGTTGACCTGGGTCGCGGCCAGCGGCTGCGCGTACAGCACAGGTGAAGCCGCAGCCAACGCGACCACGGCGAGCATGGCACGCAGCCCGCCTGTTGCAGGCTCGTGACCCGAGGCAGAGAGCGGCATGGGTTCCCCCTTCGATCCTCTGCTTCGCGAATGAGCCTACGCGAAGCTCCAAGATCCTACTATCTCAAGCCTCCCAGGCGGTTGGCAACAATGTGATTCGCGTCTCATTGCCGCTATCCGGACACGAGCGCGTTTGATCAGGTGAAACGCCGGGCATGCCAGGAAGGACACGAACGCCCGGCCACTCTCGCAAGCGACAACCCCGACGGCTGCGCCAGCCACTCGAGGTCGCGGCGGTCGAGTGTCGAGCCGGCCGTCGTCAGGCATGGGAAGCCTCCCGCCACAGCACGCGGCGGACCGACCAACGATCAACCGCTCCCCATTCGTACTTGTATCGCTCGCGCCCCCGCAGGAAGTGAAACTCACGGCAGCCTTCGGCGACGGCGGCCTCGATGGCGTGGGCGATGAGCAGGGTGCCCGGGCTTTCGTACGCAAAGCGCGGATCGAAACCGCCGAGCCAGGCGTACGCCCGCTGTCCGTCGCTGAGGCCATAGTAGGCTCCGGCGCAGCAGCCGCCGAGGCGCAGCAGAAAGAGCCGCCCGAGTCCGGCCGCCTGCAGTTGCGGTGTTGCCCGCGCGAGAAAATCCTCCACGAGCTCACCGCGCAGCGCTCCGCTGCCGCCCTTCTCGCCCCAGCGGGCACGATGCAGCCGTGTCAACTCGTGCAGGAATCCGCCGATGCCGTCTCCTCCAACACATTCCAGGGTGACGCCACCGCGGCGATCCGCCCGATGGCGCGCCATCCGCAGCTTGCGCAGCTTTCCGGCGGGGATCGCGTCGCAGAGCCTGTCGGCCGAGCCTGGCAAAGCCAACACCGGACAGGCGCTCTGCGCCTCGGCGCCGTCACCGCAACCTTCGGGCGCCGGCAGGTCGAGCGCGGCCGCTGCCGGAGGCAACTCCTCGAGCGAGCACTCGCTCCAGTCCGGCAGCTCGCGCACGCCGCGGGCCAGGGCGGGCAAAGCGCGCGGGTCGGTCGGATCGGCGAGCACATCGAGGTAGTCGCTGAGCGCGATGCCGACCGGAAGCAGCCGGCCGCGATCGCAGTAGAGCGGCGCGAGCGCGATGAGCCGCGCGCCATCGATGACGGCGATGCTGCGCAACTCGCCCGGACGGAATACCTGCCACCATGGCAGGAGCCAGGCTGGCGAAAGGAAGGGCGGCGCCGCGGCACGTTGCCACAGCTGCCACCATTGCGGCCGCAGTGCGACCAGATCGTCCGCTTCTCTTATGATCCGGATCTCGGCCATGCCGCCCGCGCCCTTCCTGCAAGAACGGCGATTCAACAGCAATTGGCGGACCGGAGCACGCGCCGCGCCGTTCGTGGGCGCGCTGTTCACGCCCGCAAAGTCGCGCCGATCGCCCGTGTGCGCGGGGTCGTGTCCGAAAACGGCTAGTCCGCAGCGGTGGCGCGGCGTATCGTCCACGCCATGCACGAGACGCATCCCTTCGACTCGACGGTGCTGGAGCGGGCACGCCTGAGCCGCGACCCGCGCTTCGACGGCAAGTTCTTCATTGCCGTGACCTCGACGGGAATCTATTGCCGTCCCATCTGCCCCGCCTCGCCCTCCCCGAAGCGGGACAACGTCCGCTACTTTTCCTCCGCGGCGGCAGCCGCGGAGGCCGGCTTCAGACCCTGCCTGCGCTGCCGTCCGGAAGCGGCACCGGGCACGCCGGCCTGGCTCGGTACTTCTGCCGTGGTGAGGCGGGCGCTGCGTCTCATCAACGAGGGTGCGCTTGATGAAGCGAGCGTCGGTGAGTTCGCCACCCGTGTCGGTGTCGGCGCGCGCCACCTCGATCGCCTCTTTCTGCAGCATGTCGGCGCGTCTCCGGGGGCCGTTGCGCAGACACGCCGCCTGCACTTCGCCAAGCGGCTGATCGACGAGAGCAACCTGCCGATGACCGAGATCGCCCTTGCCGCCGGCTTTGGCAGCCTTCGCCGCTTCAACGATGCTTTCCAGAAGGCATATCAACGTGCGCCGCGCGAGCTGCGCAAGGAGCGCCGCGAGGCGCCGGCCCGCAACCCTGGAGATGAGGTATCGCTCGCCCTCTCCTACCGTCCCCCCTACGACTGGGATCATTTGCGCAGCTTTTTCGCGGTGCGCGCCACCCCGGGCGTGGAGCGTGTCGAGGAGGACAGCTACGCGCGCCTCATCCGCACCGATGGCGGCCATGCAATCATCGAGGTGAGGCCGCTGCCTGGCAGAAACGCGCTGCAGCTGCGCGTGCGCGGAGCGCCGCCCTCGGCGTTGTTTCAGATCGCGACGGCCGCGAGGCGGGTCTTCGACCTCTCCGCGGATCCCGCGCTGCTCGGCGCCAGCCTCGAGGCGGATGCCCTGCTGCGCCCGCTCCTGCGCCGCCGCCCGGGAATCCGCATACCGGGCACCTGGGATGCCTTCGAGTGCGCCGTACGGGCGGTGTTGGGTCAACAGGTCACGGTGGCGGCCGCACGCACCTTGGCGGGACGCCTGGTCGCCCGGGTCGGAGAGCCTGTCACGACGGCGATCGAAGGGCTCGAGCGCCTCTTTCCTGCGCCGCAAGCGCTCGCGTCCGCTGACATGGACGGCCTCGGCCTCACGGGTGCCCGGATTGCGGCATTGAGATCGCTCGCCGCCGCGGTGACGACAGGCCGTGTCGCTTTCGACCGCCCGGCGGAGGAGGTCGTAGCGAGTCTGGTGGAGCTACCGGGCTTCGGCGAGTGGACGGCGCAGTACATTGCGCTGCGCGCGCTGGGCGAGCCCGACGCGTTTCTGAGCGCCGATCTCGTGGTGCGGCGCATGGCGGCCGGAGGCGAAGCGCCGCTGACCGCGAAGGAGTTGGGCCGGCGCGCCGAGGCGTGGCGCCCCTGGCGCGGCTATGCGGTCATGCACCTCTGGTGCGCGGCCGGTGACCGAAACGATCGTGGAGAAAATCGATGACCAACACAACGGAAGCCCTGTACTGGCACGAGATCGACTCGCCCGTCGGCAGGCTCCTCCTCGCCGGCGATGGCCGCAACCTCATCCACCTGGGCTTCCAGTCCGGGCCGCGGCCGCAGGCGCCGGCGGGCGGCTGGATCGCCGATGCCGCGCCCTTTGCGGCAGCGATCGGGCAGCTCGGTGAGTATTTCGCCGGCCGCAGGCGCAGCTTCGATCTGCCGCTCGCGCCGCGAGGCACGGAGTTCCAGCGGCGCGTATGGCGCGCCCTCACCGAGATCCCTTACGGCACGACGATCTCCTACGGCGAGCTCGCACGCCGCATCGGCCAGCCGAGCGCCTCGCGCGCCGTGGGCCTCGCGAACGGCGCGAACCCACTGCCCATCGTGGTACCCTGCCACCGGGTGATCGGCGCCAACGGCAGCCTCACGGGATTCGGCGGCGGACTGCCGATCAAGCGCGAGCTGCTCGCGCTCGAGGGGTCCCTCGCGGAGCGCTCGACCCTGCCGCTGCAGCTCGACGCCCCGGTCGGTGAGACCGCGATTCGGATCTGAGCGGGCCGGACGTGCCGGAGACAGTCAGCGGCTCGGGCGGCGCGCGATCCATTGGCCGACGCGCTCACACGCCGCCGGGTCGAGCGCCAGGCCGAGCTTCGAGCGGCGCCACAACACATCCGCCGCGCTGCGCGCCCACTCTTTTGCGCACAGATATTCCAACTCCGCCTCGAACAGCCCGGGGGCGACCTCTTCGCCCAGATCCTCGCTGCGGCGTGTCGGGCCGAGGATCCGCTCGATGCGTGTGCCGTAGGCCCGTGACATGCGCCGGATCATCCGTGGTGGCGCGAACGGAAAGCGCCGGGCCTGCATGGCCGAGAAGGCTTCGATATCCAAATCGGGTATATCGCCCCCCGGAAGTGCCGCCTCGCGCGTCCACGGGCTGCTCGCCACATTCAACCGCGGCAGCAGCTCCCCGAGCGCGTGCTCGGCGAGTCGTCGGTAGGTCGTGAGCTTGCCGCCGAACACGGAGAGCACCGGAGCGGCATCCTTCGGCGCGTCGAGATCGAAGACGTAATCGCGGGTCACGGTGGAGGCGCTCACGCCGCCATCATCGTAAAGGGGACGCACCCCCGAGTAATCCCAGACGACCTGATCAGGCGTGACCGCGGTACGCAGATATTCGCCCAACACCCGACAGAGATACGCCGTTTCCTCGCCGCTGGTGCTCACCAGAGCCGGATCCGTGTCGTAAGGGATATCGGTGGTGCCGACGAGCGTGAGCTCGTCCTGGTAAGGAATGGCGAACACCACCCGGCCGTCGGCGCCCTGCAGGGTATAGGCGTGCTCACCTTCGTACAGGCGAGGCACGACGATGTGACTGCCCTTGACCAGCCGCAACGCCCGGCGGTGCGGCGCGCCGACCGAACGGAGAACATCCTCCACCCACGGGCCGGCCGCGTTGATCAGCGACCGCGCGTGCACCGAAGCACGCTCGCCGCCGCCGGACTCGATGTCGATATGCCATTGGCGGGCCTCGCGCCGCGCGCCTGTCAGGCCCCATCCCATGGCAACCGAAGCGCCGCGCTCGTGTGCGTCGAGCGCGTTGAGCACCACCAGCCTCGCATCGTCCACCGTGCAGTCGGAATATTCGTATCCCTGCCTTATCGGCTCTCGCAGCGGATCGAGGGCCCTGTCGCGGCCGCGCCGTAGAGTGCGCGTGGCCGGCAGGCGCTTGCGCCCGCCAATGTGATCGTAGAGAAACAGCCCGGTCCGCAGCATCCAACCTGGGCGCATGCCTTTGCGGACCGGCAGCACGAACCGCAGGGGCCGCACGATGTGCGGCGCAGCGGCCAACAGCACCTCGCGTTCCTCCAGGCTCTCGCGCACCAGGCGGAATTCGCTCTGCTCGAGATAGCGAAGGCCGCCATGAATGAGCTTCGAGGACGCCGAGGAGGTCGCCCCGGCCAGATCGTGCCGCTCGAGCAGCAGCACCGACAGGCCGCGCCCCGCCGCATCACGCGCGATACCGACGCCGTTGATCCCGCCGCCGACGACGACGAGATCGTAGGTTCCCCCCCTGAAATCAGCCGCCGAGCTCAGATGGGCTTCTCTCCCGCGACCTTCAGCCGCTCATCGAGCTTCGGCACATCGACCTTCTGAAGGTGCTTCCACTCCGCGAGCGTCGCCGTCAACTGCCGCGACAGCAGCGAGTAGGACGAAAGCGCGTCCGGACTGGGATCCGCATCCGCCCCGTCCACCGCCGACTGGAGGTCGCTCAGATCGTTGGCGAGGGCCTGGAGGCTGTCGGCGCGCAGCGGCGGAATCGCCGGGTACGGCACGCGCTCGGGATAGGGACGTGTTCCCGAGATGTCGGTCGCCTTCGCGAAGAGCGCCGCCAGGTCGCCGTGCGCCGCACCAGGCTTGGTGAGCCGCTCATCGAGGGAGTTCAGCAGCTTCACCGCATCCCCCAGTGCCACCGACACCTGGAGCTGCGCGGCTTCCACCTTGCGCGCCAGGTCGAACTCGCGCTGCAGAGCCGCTTCCGACACTTTGACGCGCGGATCGGGTTTCACGAGAAGGGGCTGCCGGTAGCCGTGTCCGTCCACGGTCAACTCGACGGTGTATCGGCCGGGAGGCGCCCACACTCCGTCCTCGGATGGGCCCTTGGAGCCCGGCTCGGTCAGCTTGGCATAGCGCAGATCCCACACGAAGCGCTGCATGCCGTGCGCAGCCGCCGGGATCGGCGTGGGCGTCACCCACTCCGGAGCGAACGTCAGCTTCGCGGGATTGGGAGGCGGCACATGCTCGGCGCTGCTGTAGCGGCGTACCACCCGGCCTTCGGCATCGAGTATCGTCACGACGACAGGGCCTTGCGCGCTGTGCGGCAATACGTAGTCGATATACGCGCCATCGGGCGGGTTGGCCGCCTTCGGCTCGTCTTTCGGCATCGGCGTGCCGGTGAAACCGGGCGTGCGGACACGAATCGCATCCGCGGGCGCGAACAGCGTGACCTCATCCGGATGCACATCGCTCATCTGGCGCAACGGGGTCACGTCATCCATGATCCAGAAGCCGCGGCCGTGCGTGGCGATCACGAGGTCATTACCGTGCACGTCGATGTCGCGTACGGATGTGACTGGCAGGTTCTGCTGCAGCGACTGCCAGTGCGCTCCATCGTCGAAAGTAACGTAGATGCCGAATTCCGTCCCGGCGTACAGCAGTCCCGGCCGTACCGGATCCTCCCGCACCACGTTGACGAAGCTGCCGCGCGGAATACCGTCATCGATGCGCTTCCAGCTCTTGCCGTCATCCCGCGTGACGTAGATGTAAGGGGTGTCATCATCCAGGCGATGACGATCCACCGCCACATAGGCGACCCCCGGCTGGAAATGCGACAGCTCGATGACCCCGATCTTCGACCAGGGCGTCAGGGCCGCGGGAGTCACATTCTGCCAGTGAGCGCCGCCGTCCCCGGTGCGCCACACGAGCCCGTCATCCGTGCCGACCCAGATGACTCTGGCATCGAGCGGTGAGGGTGCGATGCTGTAGATGACGCCGCGGCGCTGGCCGACGTGATAGTCGTCCCTGGCGGTCGTGGGATCGAGATTGGGCGGTGTTCCCGCATTGGGGCGCGTCAGATCGGGGCTGATCGGCTGCCAATGGTTGCCGCCGTCGCTCGTGCTGAAGAGGCGCTGGTTAGCGAAGTACAGCGTCTTCCTGTCTCGCTTGGAGAAGACGAGCGGCATCGTCCACGCGGTTCGGTAGTGATCGGACGGATACCCGAGCATCGGGTCGACGTCACGCGACTGCTTGGTCGTCCAGTCGAGCTTGTCGACGCTCGCGCCGCTGTCAGAGGCGTCACCATAGACGATGTGCGGGTTGTCAGGATCGGGGGCGATCATGCCGCTCTCGCCCCCCACCGCGACCTCATGGAATTGCTCCATCGTGATGCCATCACCGCTGGCTGCACGGCTGGGCAGCGCCACGGCACCGGAGTCCTGCTGGGCCCCGTAAACCCAGTACGGGAATCGATCGTCCGTGGTGACGTGATAGATCTGCGCGGTCGGCTGGTTGTACCAGCTGCTCCAGGTCTTGCCTCCGTTGAGAGTGATCTGGGCGCCCTGGTCGCTGCCGAGGATACGCCGCTGCGGATCCGTGGGATCGACCCACAGCACGTGGAAGTCATCGCCCGTCGGGTCTCCTTTCCTGGCGATGAAATGCGCGCCTCCGTCCCGGGACTCGAGCACGATGGTGTTCATCACCCACACCCGATCGGCATTCTTCGGATCCGCCGTGAGCGCGCAGAAATACCAGCCGCGGCCCCAGATGCGCGGATCCGAGGAGATGTGCTGCCACGACGCACCACCGTCATCGGAGCGGTAGAGCCCTCCCTCGCCCCAGGGCCCATCCGCCAGAGCATAGATGCGATCCGGAGCGGCGGGCGAGACCGCAAGTCCGATGCGGCCGGAATGAGCGGGGAAGCCATGCCCCGCGACGCGGCTCCAGTGATCGCCACCATCGTGAGAGACGTAAAGCCCGCTGCCTGGGCCGTTGGAGGGCGGATAGACGCTCCACGGCGGGCGGCGGGTCTGCCACAGCGCGGCATAGAGGGTCTTCGGATCGCCCGGCTTGAAGGCGAGATCGGCGGCGCCGGTGTTGGCGTTCTCATAGAGGATCCTGGTCCAGTGCAATCCACCGTCGCGCGAGCGGAATACCCCGCGCTGCGCATTGGGGCCGTAGGGATGCCCCAGCACGGCGGCGTACACGAGATCGGGATCGTGCGGATCGACCAGGATGCGCGCGATCTGGCGCGAGTCAGTCAGGCCGATATGCGTCCAGTGCGCCCAGCCATCGGTGGATTTGTACATCCCATCGCCCTGGGCGATGTCGGAGCGCATGTCCGCCTCGCCCGTGCCCACGTAGATCGTGGCCGGGCGGGAAGGCGCGAGCGCAATGGCGCCGATCGAGCCCACCGGCTCGCTATCGAAGATCGGCTGCCACGTCCTGCCCGCATCGCGCGTGGCCCAGATGCCGCCGTCGACCGCGCCGAAGTAGAAGTGTCGATCGTTCCCCGGGATACCAGCCACGGCAAGCACTCGCCCGCCGCGAAAAGGCCCGATCAGCCGCCAATGCAGCGCCTGGTAATCCGTGGGATCGACCGCCGCCGGACCGGCCGCAGGTGCGCGTTGCGCTGCGCACGCCAGTTGCATGACGGAAAATCCGACCACGAGCAATGAAAGACCGCGCATTCGCACCGGCAGCCTCCGAGAACGGCAGCGAAAGACGTTAACTGTAGCCGATCTAAACGAACCCTATCGAGAAGAGCGCGACCAAAGCCAGGAGATTCGAGATGAGCCGAGGTCTGGCCAGGAAGAGGAGCTTGAGCCGCCACAGGCGGCCGGAATTTGCAGCGGGTGGCTTCGCGCGCGCAGCGGTCGTATCCGTCGAATGAGTCATCGCCTGCTCCAGGTGGTGGGCCTGGGAGCATTGGGCGCCGCAATCAGCGCCTCACGCGGGATGCAACGGTGGCGAGTCGATGCGGGATTGTGACGGAAGCTGGCAGATCAGCCTTGCCAATGGTTCTTCGGTGGCATCAGGCGCTCCTGCGAGCTTCAGTGAAACAGATTGGCGGCGACGTCGATCACCACGCCAGTGGCAAGAGCCGCGAGAACTGCGTTGTTGTCGACGCGCACCCAGTAGTAGCCGGCCGGCGGCGGATTTCAGCCTCCTCCACCCGATTGCCTGCAAGACATGCCTCGCATTATGGTATGCGGCCCAGCGTGGTCGGCGGTTACCGCCCGGAGTCTCGTCATGCAATACGCCCTGCTCGGCAATACCGGCCTCACCGTCTCCCGCCTCGCTTTCGGAGCCATGACGTTTACCGCGGGCAACAAGGACATCGGAGCAGTCTACAAGGTGGGCGCCGGGCTCGCCGCGGAGCTCGTCGGCCGTGCGCTCGATGCCGGGATCAACTTCTTCGACACCGCCGACGGTTACGCCGGAGGAGAGTCGGAAGCAATGCTGGGCGCGGCGCTCAAGCCTCATCGGGATCGGGTCGTCATCGCCACCAAGGTGGGTTTCCGCACGGGGCCCACGCTGACCCGCACAGGCCTCTCCCGCAGGCACATCCTCTGGTCGGTCGATCAGAGCCTGAAGCGGCTCGGCACCGACTGGATCGACGTCTACATCGCGCACCGCGAAGACCCCTACACCCCGATCGAGGAGACGCTCGCGGCTCTCGATGCCGTGGTGCGCGCCGGCAAAGTCCGCTACCTCGGCTTCTCCAACTGGTCGGCCTGGAAGGCGGCCGCAGCTCTCGAGATCCAGAAAGCCAACGGCCTGGCGCCCTTCACTCATGGGCAGATGTATTATTCCCTGGTGGGCAGGGATGTCGAGCGCGATGTGATCCCGATGATGCGGCGCTACGGACTGGGCCTCACGGTCTGGAGCCCCCTGGCGTCCGGCTTCCTCAGCGGCAAGTACACGCGGGAGACGCTTTCGGATCCCAACAATCGCCTGTCCGGGTTCGACATCCTCCCCTTCGACAAGGAAGAGGGCTTCCGGCTGGTGGAGCGGATGCGCGCCATTGCGGCCGCGCGCAAGGCGAGCGTCGCCCAGATCGCCATCGCCTGGCTGCTCTCGAGACAAGCGGTGACCAGCGTCATCATCGGCTCTACCAAGCTGAGCCAGCTCGAGGACAATCTGAAGGCGGCGGCGGTGATGCTCTCGGCGGGGGAGATTGCGGAGCTCGATGCGGCCACTTCGCTCGCGCCGGTCTACCCCAACTTCTTCATGGACAATATCGCGCAGGACCGGCCCGTCGCCGAGGCGCTCAGCAACCGATAGGGGTCAATCCATCATGTCGGAACAACCACTGGTCACACACCGCGGCGGCTGTCACTGCGGCCGGGTCAGGTTCGAGGCGCTCGCTCCGGCGCGGGCGCAGGTCTCGGACTGCAACTGCTCGATTTGCACCAAGGCCGGCTATCTGCACCTGATCGTGCGCGCGGAGCACTTCAAGCTGCTCTGCGGCGAGGACGTGCTCACCACGTATACTTTCAACACCGGGACGGCCAGGCATCTCTTCTGCTCCGTGTGCGGCATCAAATCCTTCTACGTGCCCCGCTCCCACCCGGATGGCTTCAGCGTCAACGCACGCTGCCTCGACCCGGGCACACTCGAGGAGATGATCGTCGAGCCCTTCGATGGAAGGGACTGGGAGCGCCAACGCCCGTGCCTGCCATGAAGCACTATCTTCTTTTCTACTCCTACTTCAGCGATTACCTGCAGCGCCGCTCGGCGTTTCGGGATGCGCATCTGCGGCATGCCTGGGAGGCGCAGAAGCGCGGGCTTCTGATCCTGGGCGGGGTCCTGTCCGACCCCATCGATACCGGCCTGCTCTTCTTCGAGGCGCCGTCGCCGGCCGCCGTGGAGGAGTTTGCGCGCGCCGATCCTTACGTCCTCAACGGACTGGTCGAGTCGTGGCGCATTCGCGAGTGGCTCACGGTCGTTGGCTCCTCGGCCCAATCACCGCTGCGGCCTTAGCCGAGTGGCGTCAACGCCGGGCCCAGCGTCCCCCGGTCATGTGCCAACCGCGGGGGCCACGCTCCCAGTGTCTGGGCACCCAGCGATATCCCGGGCGTGGAGCGGACCAATGACCTGGAGCCCAGACGTATCCGCCACGTCCCCAGCGCCAGTAGCCCCCCATCCAGATATAGCCAGGATAGGGCGCCACTCCGTAGTACTCCACGCGCGGCGGAGGTGGTGCGACGGCTACGAAGCCGCCGCCATAGTAAGGCCGGGCCGGTGCGACGACGCAGCCGCCGAGAGCCAGCCCGAGGGCGGCAACGATCGCCAGATTGCGGGCCTGCGAGATAACACGGATCATGTGGACCTCATCATTGGACTACGCTCGCGGTGCTGCCGACCGCCTCTGAAATGATCAACGCGGCACGCCTGCGGCGGTGTACACAGGTTTGGCTCCGCAGAGGTAGTCGCGCAACGGCGACATCCTGAACCGCAGGCCGTGCTGGAACAACGCGCATTGTAAACTCCCGGATCCTCGGATCGCCGCCCCAACCCGTTCCGCATGAGTTACCAGCCGTTGCGCGCACCCCATCCCGAGACGCTGACGGTGCGCGGACTGCGTCATCGAATCACCTGGTGGGGCGACCGTAGCCAGTCCCCGGTCGTGCTGCTGCACGGCTTTCAGGACTGCGGCGCTACCTGGCAGTTCCTGGCCGATCGTCTGCCGCCGAACTGGTCGCTCGCCGCACCCGACTGGCGCGGCTTCGGCCACAGCGAATGGGCGCCCGGCGGCTACTGGTTCCCCGACTATTTCGCGGACCTCGAGGCTCTGCTGGATAGGTTGGTGCCCGACGGCCCCGCTCGCATCATCGGCCACAGCATGGGAGCGAACATCGCGCAGATCTATGCCGGCGTCCGCCCGGCGCGTCTGGCGTGGCTGGTGAACCTGGAGGGGTTCGGGCTGGCTCGCACCGACCCGGCCGATGCGCCGGGGCGATTCGCACGTTGGCTCGATGAGCTACGGCAGCCGCTGCGCGAAGGCCGGTTTCCCTCGCTGGGCCATTTCGCGGAATTCCTGCGGTCCAAGAACCCCCGGCTCACCCCGGACCGCGCGGAGCTCGTTGCGGGCGCCTGGACGCGACCCGCGCCCTCCCCTTCGACCCCTGAAGGTGTCGAGTTGCTGTTTGATCCGCAGCATCGCCGGGTCAATCCAATTCTGTATCGGCGCGAAGAGGCGGAGGCCTGCTGGGACTCAACGCAGGCTCCGGTGCTGCTCGCCAGGGGGGATGTTGGTGACAAGCGGTCGCACGACATGCGTGTCGCCGCCGACGAGATGCGCGCGCACATCCGTCACCTCGAGATGGTCGTCATCCCCGGCGCCGGCCACATGTTGCACCATGAGCAGCCCGAGACTCTCGCCCGGCACATCGCCGATTTCGCCGGCCGGTGCTCTGCACCCCGGCAGTGCGAGGCTGGCTTCGGGCGTAACGGCGCATGATCGGAAGCTCCATGCACATCGAGGTCATCGTTGGCGGCGCGGATCCTAGAGCGTGATCGCTCCCCTTCCAAGCTCGATCACATTGCCACTGACTCGCACCCGCCGATCGTTGTCGACACTCAGATGGAGAGTCGACGGTCTCCCCGCCTGCTCGCCTTGCGAGATCTCGACTCGGCATGGCAGCTCGCGCCCCATGACGATGTACCAGCCGCCGAGATTCGCGGTGGCGGAGCCGGTTGCCGGATCCTCCAGCACCGCCGGCCCCTGCGGAAAGAAGAACCGCGAAAGCAACAGCTCCACCCGGACCGCGCCGCCGGAGGGCGAGCTGGTCGGTGAGTCGGCACCCTTTCGGGGCGCGAACACATACGCCATGCTCGCCCCGTCTTCGTTCACCAGGCGACACAGCGAGTCCGCCCGTGGCTGCGCGCGGCGAACGGCGTCCTCGCTGGTCAAGGGAATGATCAGCTGCTCGCGGCCGGTGCTCACCCAGAGCGGACGCTCGCCGATGTCGTGCGGCTCGAGCCCCAGCATCGCCGCGGTTGCCTCGCGCGATTCCGTGATCTCCCGCCACTGCGGCGCATTGGCCTGAAGCGTCCAGCGGTCCGTCTCCGCGCTCACCGGAATCACGCCCGCGGCCATTTCCAGCGTCAGCTCGCTTCCCCCGAGCCCGAGAGCACGACAGACGTGCGCAGTACCGAGCGTCGGATGGCCGGCGAATGGCATCTCATACGACGGCGTGTAGATCCGCACCCGAGCGCTGGCCCGGGTGGATGGCAGGATGAATGTGGTCTCCGACAAGTTGAATTGCCGCGCCAGCGCCTGCATGGTCCGATCGTCGAATGCAGTGCCGTCCTCGAAGACGCAGAGCGGATTACCGGACAGCGCTTCCGCCCCTCGCGTGAATACATTCAGCAGCCGGTAGCTGTGATTCGCCGCCACGTGAGCACACTCCATGACCCGTCAAGGCGGTCAGCGTACCGTAAAGCTCGATCGTGGGCATCATGCTGTTGCGCCCCAGCTCCTGGCCCGTCGCCCCTCGCCGCACCGCGCCTTGCGAATGCCGTAGTAAGCTCGCGACATCGACCCCATCGCGACAATCTGCGCGAGATCGAGCGGGCGCTATCTCAGGTGACGGTGCAGGGTGCACGCTACCCGGAGCACCTGCAGAAGATGGTCGGAAGGTAGATCCCAGGCGCTAATAGCCGTATTGGTGGAGCGTCTTGATCCAGGCAACCTTGCCGTCGACGAAGCGGATACGCACCATGAACTGATTCGGCCCGCGGTTGTAGGTCCACGTCTCGGTGGTAACTTCGGTCGTGCCCTGCTCCGCCACGCCGTGCTCCACCGCGGCCGGTGCACCGCAAAGCGCCTTCACGGCCACCATGGAGTCGCCGTCCTGGATCAGCTTGTTGCCGCAACGCATGTTGTCTGCCCATGCGTAATGGGCTGCCAGGAGACAGAGCGCGGCGCAGAGGCAGAGCTTCGAGCTTCGATGGCGCATGCTGACATTCCTCCTTATCGGCCGGCACCGCGTCCGCAAGTACGATTGATTATAACATGCCGCCCGCCTTCCGGGTTCGCGCGGTGCGCTAGGCGGCTTCGGCGAAGTCGCCGAGCTGCGCATCGAGCGCGCGCTTGAACGCTGGCCGTGCGGTGCATCGCTCGACATAGGCTGCCAGGCATATCGGCGCGTGCACCGGCTGCCCCCGCGCCACGGGCCCTACATGGGGTCGGTGTTTGCGGTGCTGGTCGCTCTGTTCGGGATTGCGCTGCTCGTCATCCTGGCAGCCTTCATGTCGTAAGTCCTATCGAGCCGGACCTATTCGGCCGCCTCTGACGATGTCATCCAGGGGACCGTCTGTTGCGAACGGTGCTCGGCCCCCAGGATGGGCCGGTACAAGTCGGGTTTTCGGGCCTCGCGGTAGCGGCGCCCGCCGGATCTCGCAATCTGCTCGTGAGCGCAGGCGGCGATCGCAATGTCATCGCCCAGAGCTCTACACTCGGCGACGATGTCACCGAAGGGATCGACCACCATCGAGCAGCCATTCTTGAGCTGATCGTCATCCATCCCGATCGGGTTGGAGAATACGGCAAAGATGCCATTGTCGTATGCCCTGGCGGGCAGCCATTTCATCAACCAGGCCCTCCCCTTGGGACCATCGAATTCAGCGCGCAGAAGGGATGGACTCTCGTCGCGTGCGTGCCACAGCGCGGGATCGACGAAACCTGCGCCGGGCCGCGTCGACGGCGTACACATGGTGACGTGCGGCATGAAGATGATCTCGGCGCCCAGAAGCGCCGTCGCGCGTACGTTCTCCACTATGTTGTTGTCGTAGCAGATCAGCATCCCGCACTGCCAGCCATTCAGCTCGAAGAGCGTGTAGGCGCTGCCGGGCTTCAGGTGCGGATTGATGAAGGGATGGATCTTGCGGTGCTTCGCGAGCACACCGCCTTTGCCGACGCAGACGTAGGTGTTGTACAAGGCACCCTGGTCGCCTCGCTCGAAGAGTCCCGCGAGGACGGTGATCGCGTGGCGGCGGGCGATCCGGGTGAGCGCCTCGATGCTCGCTCCGCCAGGGACGGGCTCGGCGAGCGCCCAGAGCTGCTGCTGCGACAGTCTCCGCGCAAACGTATATCCGGAGATGGAGCACTCATGAAAGGCGATTGCGTCCGCGCCCATCGCTGCAGCCCGCGCCGACAGCTCTTCGATCCTCGCGAGGTTGAAGGCTTTATCGCCGCTGCGGTTCTCGAACTGCGCGGTCGCGATCTTGAGCACATTCGGCATGGGCCTATTGAGCGTACGCCGCGCCGAAGCGGTTGGCCAGGAATGCGGCGAGCGGAATCTGCTCTTGCCGCACGAACCCGCGGGCGGGAAGCTGCCCCTGGGCCAGCAGATCCAGCACCGCGCAAATGCCGCCCGCCGTCGTGATCTGGATTGCGCTCGCCGGCACGCCATCGATCACGCGCCCGTAAACCTTATTGGCGTACGTCTCCTGCAGCAACCGGCCCTGCTTCTGGCCGCTGACGGTGACGAACACCAGCACGACGTCCTGCATGGTCCCGGGTATGGAGTGCTCGAGAATGTCTTTCAGGACCTCTGGTCTCTGCCCGAGGCGCAGGTCCTGGATGAGGGCTTTCATGATGTCGCGGTGGCCCGGGTAGCGGACCGTCCGATAATTCAGCGTCCGCACCTTGCCGCCGAGCGTCTCGCAGAGCGTTCCGAGGCCGCCCGATGTGTTGAAGGCTTCGTAACGCACGCCATCGATGGAGAATTCCTCGAGCTCCTCCAATGGGGGGACCTCCCGCAGCACACCATCGACGATCGCCTCGCAGGGCCGCAGATACTCGTTGATGACTCCGTCCGTGCTCCAGGTGAGATTGTAGTTGAGCGCGTTCGAAGGGTACTGCGGCAGAGCGCCTACACGCAGGCGTACGCTGTCGAGGCTGTCGAAGTGCCTGGCGATGTCGTAGGCCACGATCGAGATGAAACCCGGCGCAAGCCCGCACTGCGGAATGAATGCCGTCGGGGCGTCCGCGGCCAGGGTCTTGACGAGGCGAGTGGTCGCCACGTCCTCGGTCAGGTCGAGGTAGTTGACCCCGGCCTGCCTGGCAGCCCGGGCGATATGGCTGGTGATACTGTAGGGTGCGGCGCTTACCACGGCAAACTGGCCGCGGAGCGCTTCGGCGAGCTGCCCGGGATCGGTGAGGTCCAGCTCCCGCCGCTCGAGCGCCGCACTCCGGGGCAGGCCCTCCAGCTGCGCGGCGGATCGATCCGCCACGGTGACCTGGTAATCGCCGGATGAGGCGAGCAAGCCCGCGATCATGCTGCCGATCTTGCCGGCGCCCGCCAAAAGTACTCGTTGCATGGCTGTCCCCCAGGAAAAGATACTGGCAGTGTGGCCGGGCCGATCGTCCGGCTTGAAGTGAGCAATCCGTGCGACACACCGCGGTATACTGGCAAAGTGTCCAGCTCCCAATACACTTTGTCCAACGACCTGGATCGCCGCCTCGTAGCCCTGTTGCGCAAGGACGCGAGGATGCCGATTGCCCGGCTCTCGAAGGCCCTCGGGGTCTCGCGCGCCACCGTCTACGCCAGGCTGCAGAAGCTGCAGCAAGTCGGGATCATCGAAGGATTCACCGTACTGTTGAATTCCGAGATCGATCGCCGGCAGATCCGCGCGCATGTACTGATCAAGGTGACCGGAAAGCTCGCCAGGGCGACGGAGAAGCAGTTGCAGTCCATGTCGGAGGTAACGGCGCTGCACGCCATCAGCGGCATCTACGATCTCATCGCGGAGCTCGAGGCGGGCAGCTCCACCGAGCTCAATGAGCTGATCGACCGGATCGGCGAGTTGCCAGGCGTCGAGCAGACCACCTCCTCGATCCTGCTCGCGACGAAGTGGTCGCGGCGCAATCCCGCCAGCTGATCCTCCCTGCCGAGCAGCCCGTGCGGATCGCAGAGCCGCCCAAGGTGGCAGCGGATGTCCTCATTGCAGGTCAGGCGGCTGCGGTCATCTTGAATATCCCCTGTGCATTGCCGGTATCGAACGCCAGATCCAACCGCGATGCGCGGGTCGCCGCATCCTGGATCCGATCGCGCTGGATGAACTCGAAGAAGGATCCCGGCACGCTGCGGCGGATCACTGCCCCGTCAACGTCGAGAAATTCGCGCTCGACCGGATCGGCGCGAAACGCGGTCTGACGCACCCGTCCGGAGCGGGATGTCTCGATGGTGTCCTTGAGCGGGCGACCCAATCGACGCTGCTCGGCCACGAGAGCATCGAGCAGGTGTACACGGTCGGTCGCATGATTGAACGCGTTGCCTTCGGTTGCGATCCAGGCCATCTCCGCTGATTCTTCCAGCAGGACCCGGTAGTCCTCGAGACGGGGGATCGGGTGTCGGCGAGTGAAGCAGGCGAGAAGCTCGGGAAGCAGCATCCTCGCGCGCTCGAAGGGCAGTGAGCCCTTCAGCTCGATCTCGCTCAGGGCGCCTTTGGCGAGGCCGCAGAGCGGATCGTGAGAGCGTGCCGTGACGCGGGCAACCGCCGCCTGGAATCGGGAGGAAAACCGCTCGGGGTGCAGCTCGCTCACGAAGAACTGAGGCAGGTACTCGGGAAAGTCGGCATGCGTGTAGGAGCGGCCGGTCATTCCCAGCCGATCGAGCGGGTAGACCTCGCCCAGCCGATAGCCCAGCGGGACCAGTATGCGGGTGATGGCGCGCTCGCCCGCCGGCAAATCGCCCATGCCGTCCAGGTCCACGGTCCTCAGCGCGCCGTGATCGAACACAATGCGGTGACCCTGCGCCACGCGCTCCGCTATGTATCGTGCGCCCGTCGGAACACGCGCCAGCAGGTCACGGAGCAGAAGGAGATTTAGTGCCTGCGCGAGGACTGCGCGCGGCACCGCATCTCCTATCCCCTCGAGGACGGGCGCGGCGACCTGAACGGTGCGCAGGAGCTCGGAGCATTGGTCCGTGGAGCAGGAGGGCGAGAGCAGCCGCTGCAGGGCCGATATTTGCGTATTCGTCATAATCTTTAGGACAGGAGAAGGCCGAAGCCTGCCTTTCACTATTCTGAGCCGCCATTCTGCGGCTGCAATCGATATAGTAGAATGAGTTCATTACAAAACCGCATATACTCGTCGCCATGAAGCACCATCGGCGCCTGCTGCCCAAGCTTCTGGGCCTCCAAGCGTTCGAGGCGACCGCACGGCTCGGGAGCGTCTCGCGAGCCGCGGCGGAGCTTTTCTTGACTCAGGGCGCGGTCAGCCGCCAGCTGCAGGCTCTGGAAAGCCAGCTCGGTGTGCCGCTCTTCGTGCGCTCCAGGAAGCGGCTCACGCTCACCGAGGCTGGCGCGGGGTATCTGCATGACGTGCGCAGTGGACTGGCCGTTCTCGGCGATGCGACGGCAGCGCTGGCCTCGAGGCGCGGTCGAGCCGGGTCTCTCCGCCTGGCCACCCTGCCGACCTTCGGCGCGAAGTGGCTGGTCCCGCGCCTGCCGCGGTTCTGCGCAGCGCACCCCCACATCACCCTCGAGCTGATCACGCGCCTGGCGCCTTTCGATTTCTCCATCGAGCAGTTGGACGGCGCCATTCACTTCGGCGGCTCCAACTGGTCAGGGGCCGTGACCGAGCATCTCTGCGCGGAAGAGATGATCGTAGTCGCGGCTCCGCATCTCGCCGCCCAATGCCGCACCCCGGCGGATGTGTTGCGATTGCCGCTGCTGCAGATCACCTCGCGCGCATTCTCCTGGCGCACGTGGCTTGCTGCCATCGGCCTGGCCGACGTGGCAATTACTCCCTCTCTGCAGGTTGAAACCTTCGCGATGGACATCGAGGCGGTGCTCGCCGGCCTTTGCGTCGGCATTCTGCCGGGCTTCTTCGTGACGGCGGAAATCGCCATAGGGTCGCTGGTGGCCATCGGCCCGACGGTCACCAGCGAGTCCGCCTATTACTTCGTCTATCCCGAGCGCAAGCGCGAGTATTACCCGCTGCGCGAGTTCGCCCGCTGGATGAGGGAGGAAACCACTCGGGGGTCGTACAATTAGCCACGCTTCGATACGACCGGGAGACCTTGCATCATGGGCGCTCGAATCCTCTTCATTCTGGTGGCCGCGATCTTCGGCACACAGGCCAATGCGGCGCTGTTGACTCACGTCCCCCTGAAATGGAAGCCGACATCGGACCTGCGCCTGGGCGTCATGCAGATGTCGCAGGCGCCGATTCAGTTCGACGTGTTCCGCGACGTACGCGCCGATAAGGAGAAGATCGGCGAGAATCGTGAAGACGAAACACCAAAGCCCGTGTCGACCACGGATGACGTCGGAGCATTCGTCAGCACGCACATGCGCCAACTTTTCGACCAGGCCGGCCTGAAGACGGTCGACAGCAACGGTGCGGTGACCATCAAGGGCGAGGTGACTCAGTTCTTCGTCCGGGAAACCTCGCTTTACCGCTCCGAGGTCTCGGTCCACCTGACCGTTGCAGGCCGCGACGGGAAGACTCTGTGGAGCGGCACCGCATCCGGCGAAGCGAAGCGCTTCGGACGATCCTACGAGCTCGAGGACTATTACGAAGTCCTGTCCGACGCGATCGTCAACACGGTGAGCTCCATGCTGCAGAGCGCGCAATTCCAGAAGGCCTTGTCGGGAAGCTGAGCGGAACCCTCACTCCGCAAAGAGCTGCCGCGCATGCTCCACGATGGCGGCGACCGCCGGATGCTTGACCTTGCGTTCCACGGAGATGGCGTAGAACTCGCTCCGCACGGTATCGGCGAGCCCCACCCGAAGCAGATCGTACTGGCGGCGAAACTGCTCTTCGAGCACCACGGGCACGGGCGCCACTCCGTGCCCAGCGCGCGCGAACGCACGCAGTAGCGCATAATCCTCGAACTCCGTGACCACGACGGGATGGACCTCATTCCTGTCTGCCCACTGATCGAGCGCCCGCCGGATCGCGGTATCCGGGGTCGGCAGCAGCGTCGGCACGCCGTCCATGGATTTCGGAAACCCTCTGCGCAGCCTGGTTGCCATGGCGGTCTTCGCCATCCAACAGACCTCGGAAGACCCGAGATGATGGTTGTACACGCGGAAATTGAAGGCGGAGCTCATCGGCGCGTCGGAGAGGACCAGGTCGCTCCCGTGGATGGCGAGGTCGGCGACCAGGCGGTCGAGCGTGCCTTCCTTGCAGGTGAGGCGTACGGGCCGCCCGAGCTGCAGCGCGGGCGCGAGCAGCCGCTCCACGATCTCCTTCGGGACCACATCATCGATGCCGACGGTGAAGCGCAGCGGGCGGTGTGTCGGGTGCTGCTCGAGAGCGCTGAGCATGTCGCGTCCGAGGCCGAAGATCTCATCGGCATAGCCGTAGACCAGCGTGCCGGCCTCGGTGGCCTTGAGCGTGCGGCCCGATTTGACGAGCAGCTTCTGCCCGAGCCGCGCCTCCAGGGTCTTCAGCTGCGCACTGACCGCGGGCGCGGACAGGTGCAGATCCTCGCAAGCGCGGGCGATGCTGCCCGAGCGCACGACGGTCCAGAAGTAGAGCAGGTGCTGGTAGTTGAGGCGCGGGACTCGGGCCATGACCGTTCCAGATTATCGAAGCCTGGTATCGAATAATCCTACTGGATTCAAGCAGCCGCCACGGCTCAAATGCCGGGAATTCATGACACGCCGCTACGAGCTCGATTCCATGCGCGGCATCCTGCTGGTGCTGATGGCATTCACCCATCTGCCCACGGGCCTCAGCCGCTTCGCCAACCAGCCGCTCGGCTTCGTATCGGCCGCGGAAGGCTTCGTCTTCCTGTCCGCGTTCCTGGTCGGCTCGATCTACACGCCGCTGCTGCTCGAGCGCGGCCTCGGCTTCGTACGCACACGCATATGGAAGCGTACGCGCCGCCTCTACGCCTATCACTTCGGGCTGCTGCTCTTCGCGTTCACGGTGGTCGCGGGCATCGCACATTTCGGCCACTCCCGCAGCCTCCATGACTTCCTTGGGCCCTTCTTCCACTCGCCCGTCTGGACGAGCATCTCGGCGCCGCTGCTCCTGTATCAGCCGCCGCTGATGGACATTCTGCCCATGTACATCGTATTCCTCGGGCTCACGCCGCTGCTGCTGCAGTTTGCGGCGCGGCGGGGCTGGTGGCCGCTGCTCGCCGCATCCGTTCTGATGTGGATCGCCGCGCAACTGCAGATCGGCCGCAGCCTGTACGGCCTGCTGGCCGCCGGCGGTTACCCGCTGCCGCATGATGCCTGGAGCTCCTTCGATTGGTTCGCATGGCAGCTGGTATGGATAGGCGGGCTGTGGCTCGGCTCCGCAGGGACGAGCACTTCGCCAGCCGCATCCGATACCACCCCTTCCGGCTCTCCGCACACGCTGCGCCGGCGCACGTACATTCTGATCGCAGCGCTGAGCGCAGCAGCGCTGCTGCTGTGCGCGCGTCACCATATCGGTGGCTTCGTGAGCGGCCTCGACTCCGATACGCCGCTCACCAGCAAATGGCACTTGGGTCCGCTGCGCGTCGCGAACTTTGCGGTGCTGGCGTATCTCACGCACCGCCTGCTGCTGCCGCTGCTGCACTGGCTGCGGATCGGCTGGCTGGAGCTGCTCGGACGCAGCTCGCTACAGGCCTTCACCGCCCACATCCCGGTGTGCGTCCTCGCGGATGGGCTGTTTCTGAGCGCGGCTCAGGTGAGCCTTCCGCTACAGGCTGCGTTGCTGGCGCTGACCGTGGGAGTTATGCTCGCCGTTGCCTGGAAGACCGATCCGCCGCGCCGGGAAGCGCGTGCAAAGCGCGATCGCACGAGTCAGCGTGCGAATCATCATGCCGTCACACCGCGTGTCTCGATGTCCCGGCCGGTCAGCATGATGTCAGATTGAGTGCGCGTCGCACGAACGCGGCGACGGCACTGAGCTCCGCCACCCCCTGCTCATGCCCCATCCGATATGAGTGCCATTCGACCGCATAGCCGCTCGCCTGCAGCCCATCGCGCATGCGCTCGCCGATGCGCAGATCGATCACGGGATCGTCGAGGCCGTGGGCGACGAAGATCGGTGTGTGCTGGTTGGCTTGCTGGCGCTCCGCGGCGAACGTGTCTGCCAACAGCGGATAACATGAGAGCGCCACGATGCCGGCCAGCGGCTTCGGAATCCGCGTGCCCGTCAGCAATGCCATGGCGCCGCCCTGCGAGAAGCCGCCGAGCACCAGGTTTTCGCTCGGGATGCCGCGCTCTGCCTCACGATCGATCAGCGCGCGCACCGCGGCGCTCGACTCGCGGATCGCAGCCTCGTCCTGCCGCAGCTGCCGATCGGCATCGCGCAGATCGTACCAGGCGCGCATGCGCTGGCCCCCGCACAGGGTTACCGCACGGAATGGCGCATAGGGACAGACGAAGCGCAGCGGCGCATCGACCGACCGCGACAGCTGCCGGATCAGGGGCTCGGACTGGAATCCATCGCCTCCGACCCCATGCAGCCACACGACGGCCGCCCGCGGGTTCGCTCCCGTCTCGAATTCCGCGCAATCCAGACGCGGCAATCGCCTGGAGGGGGGCTCTTCGCCCGTGCTACCTAGGAGGACAGCCATCGGCCTGGAATCTAGCGATCGCCTTCGTGCCAGACGATTATTATTAATGAGAGATATCGTTGCAAAATATGGAATGGTCAGGATCTCCCTATCCGGAGTGCTGACTCGCGCAACCGCGGAAAGCTGGATACCCCTGTTGATCGCGATAGCCGCCTTCCTGGTGGATTTCTTCACGCCGCGGGCGGTCACCGACTTTTACGTATTGCCGATCTTCGCCTGTCTCAGCGCCCGCTCCCCGCGCGTTCCGATCCGCACGGCGGCGCTGATCACGCCGCTGCTCATCGCCGGGTTCTTCCTCGCCCCGGCCGGTACCGCCACTCTGACCGTGAGCTTGCTCAACCGGGGGATGACCTTAGTCATCGTTTGGACCGGAGCCATGTTGACGACATGGCGGCTGCAGAGCGCCGCCGCCGCCGAGAAGGCCCACGATCAAGCCCGAGCGAGCGAGCGGCGCTTCCGCCTCATGGCCGACGGCGTGCCCGCGATGATCTGGGTAACCGATCAGCGGGCCAATCTGGAGTTCGTCAATCGGGAGTACTGCGATTTCCTCGGCACCACATTCGCAGAGGCGCAGCTGCGGGGCTGGCAGCAGGTGCTGCATCCAACCGATCTCGACGGCTATCGGGCGCAGTTCGATGCCGCAGTGGCGCAGCAATCGAGCTTTTCCGCCCGCGTTCGGGTCAGGCATGCCGGCGGCGGCTGGCGCTGGGTGGAATCATCGGCCGTCCCGCGTTTCTCGGAGGGAGGCGCCTTCCTGGGTCATGTCGGCCTCAGCCGGGATGTGACGGCGATCGTCGAGGCCGAGCGGGAGCTGCGGGATGCGGATCGCCGCAAAGACGAGTTTCTGGCGATGCTCTCCCACGAGCTGCGCAATCCGCTCGCGCCGATCCGCAATGCCGCCGAGCTCCTCGCCTCCGCGGCCGTCACGCCGAAGCAGCTGCAGTGGGCAAGCGACGTGATCCGGCGGCAAACGACGCAAATGACGGCGTTGCTCGATGATCTGCTCGATCTGGCGCGAATCGTGCAAGGAAGGCTGGCGTTGCGGCTGGAGGCCGTATCCTTCAAGACGGTGCTCCAGTCCGCGATAGAGGCCGCCCGTCCGGCGATCGAGCGCAAGGACCATCTGCTCGCCGTCAGCGCCCCGGCCGGCGAGTTCATGGTGCGGGCGGATCCGGCACGGCTCTCGCAGGTTATATCCAACATCCTGGTCAACGCCGCCAAGTACACGGATCCGGGCGGCCGCATTGCCCTGTCCGCTCGCGCCGTGAGCGGTGAGCTCTGCATCTCGATCAAGGACAATGGGATCGGGATCCCGCAGGAGTCGCTCGGCCACATTTTCACCCTGTTCTCGCAGGTCGATGCCTCGAGCACCCGCATCGATGGCGGCATCGGGATCGGTCTCTCGCTCGTCAAAGGGATCGTGGAGCTGCACGGCGGCACGGTCGAGGCGCGAAGCGACGGACCAGGCTGCGGGAGCGAGTTCATCGTGCGATTGCCGCTGGCCACGTGCGGCGCCGGGGCATCCTCAGTTGGGTCGAGAGAGGAGGATACCGCCCCAGCTTCCCGCCGGGTGATCGTAGCCGACGACAACGCAGATGCCGCGGAAAGCCTGGCGATGCTGCTTCAGGTCGAGGGGCATGATGTGCAGGTGGCGCACGATGGCCTCAGCGCCCTGTCCCTGGCGCGAGCCCTACGGCCGCACGTAGCGATCCTCGACATCGGCATGCCCCAGCTCGATGGTTACGCCGTCGCCCGCGCCTTGCGTAAAGAGCCTTGGGGGGCCGAGGTACTGATCATCGCGCTCACCGGACGGGGCCAGGAAGAAGACAAGCGCCAGGCCGCTGCCGCCGGCTTCGACGTTCACCTGACGAAGCCGGTGGATCCGGGCCGAATCGCCTCATTGATCGCATCGCGGGCGCAGCCGGAGCATGCTCACTGACGCGGCCGTCCGGCGATCACCCCTTGCGCCGCAGTCTGCCCAGAAAATCACGCTTGCCGATGGGCACGCCCTTCCAGCGGAGGATGTCGTAGGCCGTGGCCGCATGGAAGTAGAAGTTGGGTTGTGAGAAGGAGAGGAGAAAGTCTTCGGCAGTGAAATCGATGCGGCGCTCGCCGAACTCGAAGCGCATGTCGCGCCCGGCGAAGGATTCGACCTCCGCCGGATCGATCGCCTCGAGCGCCGAGAGCGTCCCGGTGATCCTCGCTTCCAACGCCGCGAAAGTCTCGGGCGGCGGGGTCATGTCGGGGGAGAACACGCCGCGGCGAATGCCTTCGATCGCCCCGAGAGAGTGCACCGCCGTCGACTTGACCTGGTAGGCGAAGGGCAGCATGTCGGGGGCGAGGCGCGCCTGGATGAGCTCCGCAGCCTCGATCCGCTTTTCGGCGCAAAATGCCTGAGCGGTGTGCAGCAACCCGGCGACGGCTCCGAGGGTCTGGCGATAGGACGGGATGGTGGCGGCGTACAGGGACAGGGGCATGGCTTGCCTCCTCAGTGGCGGATGGAGAGCGTACAGTAGCGCCATCATCATTGCCCACACCTACGCGAGGAACGTCACATGGCCAAGGCTTACTGGTGCACCGTATATCGCAAGGTCAGCGACCCGGAGCGGCTGGCGGCGTATGCTCGCCTGGCAACACCGGCGATCCTCGATGGCGGCGGACGGTTTCTGATCCGGGGAACCGCGGCGTTTGCCCATGGCGCCGGACTCAAGGAGCGTACGGTCGTGATCGAATTCGACTCATTCGCCAAGGCGAAGAATGCCTTCGACAGCGCGGCCTATCAGGCGGCGCTCGGGGTACTGGGCGATGCCGTGGAGCGCGATTTTCGGATCGTCGAGGGCGTCGAGCAGCCCTGACGGGCCTCACGCGATGGCGCGCTGGTCCGCTCCCGCCGTCTCATCGATTCCATCGGCGACACCGAGAGCCCGGAATACCACGGTCAGCACGAAGGCCAACCCGATGTTCACGACCAGGGTCAGCAGCGCAATGTAGGTGGGCACGATCGTGCCGAACAGGTGCAGCGGGTAGACGGCGCCCTTGAATCGGAGGCCGATCTCCAGCCAGCTGCCCATCGTCATGCCGGCGAGCCAGCCGAGGGCCAGGGCCCAGCGGTGGAACCAACGCGTGTAGAGTCCGAACACCATCGCGGGCGCCGTCTGGATGATCCAGATGCCGCCGAGCAGCTGCAGGTTGATGGCGTAGGTAGTGGGCAGCGCGAGCACGAACACCAGCGCGCCGAACTTCACGACCAGCGAGACCAGCTTCGCCTGGCGCGCCTCGTCGGCATCGCTGCAATCCGGGCGGAGGTACTCGCGGTAGACGCTGCGCGTCCAGAGATTCGCCGATGCAATCGACATGATCGCCGCCGGAACCAGCGCACCGATGGCGATGGCGGCGAACGCGAACCCGACGAACCAGCCGGGGAAGCTCTGCATGAAGAGCGCAGGCACCGCGAAACTGCTGGAATAGTGCTGGAAGTAGCCGGCGAAGCGCGGCACCTTGTCCACGCCCGCGGCAATCGCCATGAACCCGAGCAGCGCGATCAGCCCGAGCGCAAGACTGTAGGCCGGCAGGAGGGCCATGTTACGCGCCAGCGTCTTGGGGTTGTCCGCAGCGAGCGTGCCAGTGAGCACGTGCGGATAGACGAAGAGCGCCATGGCAGACCCCAGCGCCAGCGTGGCGAAGGCGCTGTAGCTGCCGAGGCTCCCGGGCGGCGGCGCTGCGAGCAGCAGCTTGGATGCCGGTATGGCGTGGAAGATCCTGCCGAAGCCGCCGAGCTCGACGGGAACGACGATCACCGCCGTGATGATCGTGATGTAGATCAGCAGGTCCTTGACGACCGCGATCAGCGCCGGCGCTCGCAGACCGCTGGTGTAGGTGTAGGCGGCGAGCACCGCAAAGGCGATGATCAGAGGCAGGTCGCCTGTCCAGCCGGTGGTCGGAAAGCCAAGCGCCGCGATCACGACCTCGATGCCGACCAGCTGCAGCGCGATGTACGGCATCGTGGCGAGAATGCCGGTGATCGCGACCAGCAGCCCGAGGAGCCGGCTGCCGTAACGGCCGCGCACGAAATCTGCGCCGGTGACATAGTCATGCCGGCGCGCAATGCGCCACAGCTTCGGCAGCACCGCGAACACCAGCGGATAGGCGATGATGGTGTACGGCATCGCGAAGAAGCCGATGGCGCCGGCCCCGAACACCAGCGCGGGAACCGCGATGAAGGTGTAGGCGGTATAGAGATCCCCGCCGAGCAGGAACCAGGTCACCCAGGTGCCGAAGCGGCGGCCCCCGAGCCCCCACTCGTGCAGCTGGTTGAGGTCGGCCTTGCGCCAGCGGGCGGCGATGAAGCCGACCACGGTGACCGCGCCGAAAAGCAACAGAAAGACGATCAGCGCCGAAGTCTGCATGCCGGCGCTCTCAGACCAGGTCGCGGGTCTTGAGATAGACCACGCCCGAGCACACGGCGCTGAGGGGTACCCAGGCCATCAGATACCAGTAGAAGAACGGCACGCCGAGCAGGGTCGGCGTGATGCGCGCGTACCACGGCACCCACAGGACGGCAATCACGGGCACGACGAGCAGCAGGCGCCACCAGAGACGGGGATGGACGCGTCCCCCGGGGACCGGGGTCATGAGGGGGATATCGGTGCCATTGCCGAACTCAATGCCGGTTCTCTTGCCTCGAAGTAGAACCGCCGGCAGGGCCCAAGTCAACGGGCCGATGCCGGCCTCTTGCAGAAACCGTCCACCGGGGCGTAGACGGAAAGCGGCTTGTCCATGTTCATCTCCACCAGCGTTTCGTCCCAATGATCTACGGTCAACGCCCACCGCTCCTTCTCGGCGGCTATGTAGGCCTTGAGGTCCGGGTAGAGCTTGCGGATCAGGTCGGGCCGGCTTATTGCGCCAGCGGGATCCTTCGGGGGAAGAACGATTATGATGGCGAAGTCCCACGGCATTCCGCGGGAATGGCTGCCGGTCTCGTAGAGCCTGGTGCTGATCGCCATGCCGTGCGCAATCTCGTACTGCATCACCCGGTGGTGCCACTTCTGATACAGGGCGAGCCACTCATCCTGCCGTCCCGGAATGATTTTGTAATAGCTGATGAGGATCCGGTCGGCGCAGCCGCCGTTGCCATTGGCCGCCTGAGCGTACGCGGATGGCGTCAGCGAAAGGCAGGCCAGCAGGATCGCAACGCCCTTGAGCAGTGTCTTCATGATTCAAGCACCCCTTGTCGTTACCCTGGTCCCGCTAGACATCATGGCCCAAACCCCGGACGGGGATCAGGCCATGAGTTTGATTTGAGTGGAGTGGTCTGTCTCCCCCGCGCCCTCTGAACTGTGCAAAGTGCTGAGGCGAGAGCGTTGCAGGCCCGAAAGCACGTTGATGGCGTACGAAGCAGGCCCGTGCGGGTACGGCTGGGTGCGCTACCTTCGAGACAGGAAGTGGAGGTGCGAAGTTATCGCACCGTCTCGCTTGACGCGCAGCCCTGTCGAACAGCGCGTCAAGACCGATCGACGCGATGCACTGCTTTTGGCTCGCGAGCTGCGCAGCGGCAATCTCACCAGTATCGTAGTACCGGATGAACGCGACGAAGCGATCAGGGACCTCACGCGCGCACGCGAGGATGCCGTGGCGGCGCGTCTGCGGATACGCCTGCAGATGAAAGCCATGTTGCTGAAACACGGCTGCGATTACGTACGCTTTCGCTCCTGGAGCCAGGCGCACGAGCGTCACCTCTCCACCATCCGCTTCGATCATCCGGCGCAAGAGATTGCGTTCAACGAGTATCGCCTTGCTTGCAAGGAAGCTTCCGAGCGAGTGGAGCGAATTACCGCAGCGCTCCGGAAGGCGCAGCTGCGACTGTCCAAGCGCTGGAGAAGCCTCGCGATGCGACGAAAGCTCAACCACGATAAGATCTGCATCGCCATCGCTCGAGAGCTCGCAGGCTTCATCTGGGATATCGGCCGGCACGTGACTCTCCGGACTTAAACCCCTTTCCACCCTCTCATTTGCCACAGGAGGTTCCCCTCTCCACAGCTATACCGTCAAGCCACATACCGAATCGGAAACGCGATGCGCGGGAACGATGAGGGGAATCCTCGACAGTTTTATGTGAACCCGAGCAAAACGAACCCCGTTCCTCGGGTGATCTCCGCTCCTAGAGCGAGGCAGCCCCGCGAAGAAGAGATGAAATGCGTTATCCAATACGCGGATACTAGAATGATCCATCGTCGCAGCCATCCCCCACGCGTCGCGTTCCCCGTTCGGTGTCGTGCTCACCCCGAAATCTCCGACAGATCGCAACCACGCGAGGGACAGCTGCATCTCCTCTTGACAAGGAGGGCCATACTAAAACTTGTAGCTGATGGAGAGGCCGAACGTGCGCGGTTGAATCACCGCAGCCGCGAGCGGCGGCGAATAGGCGTCTATGGTTTCGCCATACAGACGCGTCAGGCCGTATGAGTCTGTGACATTCTTCACGTAAACCTCGGCCGTCAGATCACCGTCGTCGATGCCGGTACGCAGATTGAGGGTACGGTAGGCAGGCATGACGGCGCGATTCATGTCCGAGGGCAAATCGGCGACGAAATCCGAAACCCGGGATCCCATGTACATGAGGTTGCCGCCCACGAAGCCGTTGATCCGACTGGTCACCGGGAAGTCGTAGTCGACGGCCACATTGGCGGAAAAGTGCGGCACGTCCGGCAGGTCATCACCCGCCCGGCCGCCGATGCCGGGCGCATCGGTGGTCAGGTAGGCATGGGTATAGGCGGCGTTCGCCGCCCAGCTGAGTCCGGCGATCGGCATCCACGTCCAGGCAAATTCGAGCCCGCTGCTGCGCGCGGTGGCTCCGTTGCCGGTGATGATGAAACCCTGGATCTCGGACAGCACCTGGATCTTCTTCCACTCTATGTCGAACGCGGATACGTCAATGGTCATCCGCTGTTTCGGAAATCCGGCCTTGTAGCCGATCTCGTAATTGGTGAGATTGTCGGGGCCATAGGTGGTGGGAGCGCCGGCATACACACTGGTAGTCGTGAGACCAGTGGGACCGCCGGGTCTGAATCCAGACGCAATCCGCGCGTAAACCATCTGATCGCTGTTGAAGTTGTAGCTGGGAGAGAAGAGATACGTGGTCGAGCGGCTGGAGGTGGTCGTGATTGCGATGGCCGGCGGCCCGTTGAAGAGGCCGGAAAACGGAGTCACGTTGTCCTCGGAATCGCTCGTGACCCGCACACCCGCGAGGATCTGGGCTTTGGAAGTGAAGTGGTACGTGAGATCACCATATCCCGCATACTCTTTGTAGGAGTCGTGGTTCGGGTCGACGAACAGCGGCTCCAATCCCGGCACCGGGGTCGCGTTGGGAAGGGCAAAACCCGTCATGACTTCCGGCTGAACGCTCTTCTCGTGAGTGAAGAACATTCCGGCCAGCCATTCCAGCCTGTTGGTGGACGGCGAAGTCAGCCTGACCTCCTGTGTGATCTTGTGTTCGTTCAAGGACACGTGGTCGACCACGCCGAGATCCGGCACCCCGATGATGCTCGAGAGCAGGGGGCCGAACCTGGGGGTGAAATCCAGGCCCTGCCTGGCCGTTTCCTTCTGGTAGCTGCTGATCGAGGCCAGAGTCGCCCAACCGAAATCATACTTGGCGCGAACGCTGTAGAGGTCACTGTCGAAATCCCAGTTCTGAGTCGCGTATCGCACCTGCTGATACTTGCCGTAAATCGGCGTCAGGTCGGAGTTGACGTCCACGTCCGAGGTGGCGTTGGTGGAGCTGTCCTGCACCAGAGCCGAGAATTCGACGGAGAGCTTGTCCATCGGCTGCCACAACGCGGCCAGTCGCCCGCCCGCGACGTGCAGGCTATTGACGTTCTCGTGGTTGCCATTGGGGTCATCGATGTATCCGGGGTCGCGCCGATCGAAAGCATTGACGGTGACTCCGAGCTTGCCGGGCACCAGCGGGCCATCCCACATGCCGCGCACTCCGTAGCCCTGCCCGCCCCCGTCCACGGAGCTGCCATTCAGCTCCACGCGTGCGCGATAGCTCGTCAGGCTCGGCGGAATGGTGACGTACTTGATGAGGCCGCCCATCGCGCTGGCGCCGTACAACGTCCCTTGCGGACCGCGCAGGACCTCGACGCTCTGCAGAGTCCCGGGATCCAGGTCGACCGTCGTCAGGGATCCGAGTGCGTTGGCCGTCGAGGATCCGAAGGGGGTATCGTCGATGTACGTGCTGGTCGTGGCCGCAATCGCCGCACCGTAACCGGTGGTGATGCCCCGGATGACGATCGCGGTCTCGCCGGGTTCCGAGGAAATCAGATTCAGTCCCGGCACGGACGCGGCGTAGTCGGCGAGCCGGAAGTCCCCCTGGCGCGCGAGGTCTGTCGCCTGTATCGCGGTCACTGGCGCCGCGACCTGCAGCAGGCGCTCCGATCGCCTCTGGGCCGTCACGATGACGTCGGCGAGCTGGCCCTGGTCCTGGTCGGATACCTCCGTGCTCGCCTTCGCCGGCGCTGCCCTACCGGTCTTTTGAATCACGATCGTGCCATCGGCGTTCTGCGTGAACGTCAGGCCCGACCCATTCAGGAGCCTCCCGAGCGCCTCGGTCCATGCAAGCTTGCCATGAAGGGCTGGCGCATTCTTTCCCGTGGTCAGCGTCGTCGGAGCGACGACGGTCAGCCCGGACTGCGCGCCGAATTCCATGAGCGCTTCCGCGAGCGGCTCCGCCTTGATCTCGAAATGTTTGAATGAATCGTTGGCTGCCATGGCCATCGGCCCCATGCACAGCATGAGAGCGGCGTAGACGGCCGTGAGCGCATGATTGATGAGCGCGGTGTGCGTGGAAATACGTGTCATTCAACCCTCTCCCGCCGAACTGCTGTATTTTCAGTTGAGACGGATGGCACCGTGCAATCGACACCTGCCCGATGAGCAGTGTCGCGCCGGGAACGGGATGCCATCACTTCTTCGCGGAAAGGTCGAGGGGGGAATACACGGATGGAGCATCGCGAGACATGTCGATCTTCACCAGGTCGTTCTCCCTGCACACCAGGGTCAACGCCCAGCGGGCGCGCTCGCCCCGGACGTAATCCTTGATGTCAGGAAAGAGCTTCCTGATTTCCTGCGCGCGCGTGATGTGGAGCTTCGGCGCCCGCCCTGCCGGTGGCGTGACGGTGATGATGATGAAGTCCCAGGCGTTCTCTCCCTCGTGGTACCGCGGCGCATACACCGTATCGCTGATCACGAGCCCCTCCTTGATCTCCAGGTTCATGATGGGCATGTGATACTTCTTGAACAGCGCCAGCCATTCGTCCTGCCGTCCCGGCGGCGTTCTGTAGTAAGCGATGTGGATGCGATAGCCGCCGAGGTCGCGGCCTGCCATGGCCTGCGAGCGCGCGGGACTGCCGGCAAAGGACATCATCGCGACGGCGGCGCACAGGGCCGCAATCCAGGGTCTGATCGATCTCATGGTAGTTTCCTCGTGGCAGCCGCAATGCCGCCGCGCGAAATTTCCGCAGGGGCGGACCAACGGTGATATCGCGGGTTATGACGGATGAGCCAGCGCGATCGACACTCGGACCGACGCGAGCGGCTGCGACTCAGTCGCCCGGATTGCCCGCTGCCAGCACGATGACGCCCCCTTCGCGGCGCTCGACCCGCAGCGAGAGACTGCGTGCCAGAGCCGATACCATCTGCTCGACCTGATCACTGGGGTAGGTGATCGAGACCCGTGTGTTCGCCACCTGCGGATCTTCGATTTCGATCGGCTGGCGGGAGTAACGGTTGGCATCGGCAATGATGTCCCTGAGCGGCGTGTCCACATACACCAGGCGCCCGTAACGCCAGGCTGCGGGCTCCACAGCTGGCATGGCTTGCGGAGCCGGAATTACGCCGTTCGGCCCTACGGTGATCTGGCGGCCGGCTGTCAGAATGCGTGCATCGGACGAGTCACTCGCCGTCAAGACGAATGGAGCGATTGGCGCCTGACCACGGATCGTCGCAGTCGACGCCAGCTTCACGTTCCTGGTGAGATGCGCGCTGGGCCGAGCTCCGCGGTCCGTCACGCTGGCGAGCTTGGGCACTGGCATGACTTCGACGGTACCTTCCACCACGGTGACGCGCATACCGGTAGGTTCGCGCCGTACCTCGAACTTGGTGCCCAGATCCCGGACTTCCTCGTCACCGACGATCACGACGAACGGACGCGACACATTCTTCACTACCGAGAAAAACGCGACACCGGATGTCAGTACGACGCGCCGCTCGTGACGGCGGTAGGTCACTGCCAGCGAGGAGCTGGCGCCGAGGGTGATTTCACTGCCGTCGGACAGGTGAATGTCCCGCACCTGGGCGATTCCGGTGGAGTAATGGGCGGGCGTCAGCAGGCTCCAGAGTCCCAGAGCTGCAATCGCAGCCATCAGGCTCGCGCTCGTTGCCCAGCGCAGCGGATGGATGGCGAGACTCGCCCGCAGCCGCTGCCACCAGGAGATTCGAGCTGCCGGCACCCTGGCCAGCGGCTCGAGCTCCCTGAGCATCGCGGCATCCTGCCAGATCGCTTCGAAGCGCCGGTACGCCGCCGCATGACGCGGATCCTGCGCGCACCAGGCGGCAAATTGCGCGCTCTCCTGCTCCGTCGGCGATTCCAGCGACAGGCGCAACAGCCACTGGCGCGCGGCAACCTTGATTTCATCCTCGTTGTCCATGATTGTCATGCTGTATTGCTCGATCTCGTCCGTTCCGCCTCCGACAGGGCAGCCTCGAGGTGCCGCAGCGCTACATCGATGTGCTTCTTGACCGCCGACTCGGAATACCCGGTCATGCGCGCGATCGCAGCACAGGACAGGCCCTGCAGCCGGTTGAGCAGGAACGAGCGCCGCCGCGCCGCGGGCATCGTGCGCAATGACCGCGCCAGGATCTCCAGCCGCTCCTGCCCGACTAAGACGCGTTCGGGGGTCAGATCGTCACTTGCGGTCCGGGCATCGGTGTCTGCGACGTTGCCGCGGTGCACGGCGAGGCGCCGATGCTCATCGATCAGCGCATTGTGGGCCGTTCGAAAAAGATAGGCGCGCGGGTTGTCGATAGTCTCGCGGTTCTCGATCGCGGCGAACCTGATGAAGGCGTCCTGGGCGATGTCTTCCGGATCAGGGGGGCCCTGGCCGAAGTGCTTCTTGATGTAGTGGCACAGCTCGCCCCAGTGACGGGCGTAGAGCACATCCATGCCGGCATCGCGCACCAACGTGCGTGCGTCTTTATCCAGCGCCATTGACTTTGCGATGTCGTTCACGCCCCCGTCCGATCACGACCAGCCGAAGGGATGATTACCCTACCGCCCGCCCTTTGACAACCCTCCTGGGCGACTCGGCGGCGATTTTGCGCGCGTAGGTGTCGATTGCAGGATCGCGCCCGTCTCATTGCCTACGGGATGCGAAAACCGTGGAGACATTGCCGATATGAACCACCCTGCCGATGGCACCATTCCTGGCGGCCTGAGCGTTCGCCTGCTCGTCGCGGGCGCATTGCTCGCGTGTCTCTGGTCGGTGGGCACGGCGCAAGCTTCGGCGGCAGACCTTCCCCTCGTGCCGGAGGGATCGATGACGATGCCGGCAGTCGCACCGGGTCCGTATTCGGACTACCTGTGCATCGATCTGAAGGGCAAGCGGCTGTTCGCGACGCCCCAGGCCGCCAAGGCGGTGGCCGTTCTCGACCTGAAGAACGGGCGTGTGTTGAAGATGATCCACGGCATCGGCAATCCGCACGGAGTGTTCTACAGCCCGGCATTGCAGCGCCTGTTCGTGGCGGATGGGGAGAGCGGCGATGTGAAGGTGTTCAGCGGCAAGGACTACTCGCTGATCAAAACCATTCCGCTTGCGCGCGGCGCCGACGGGTTCGTCTACGACCCTCGGTCAAAATACATCTACGTGAACAACGGCGGCCAAGATGCCGGCATGAGCCACGCGCTCATATCCGCGGTGGACACTGTCCGGATGGAGAAGGTCGTGGACATTCCGGTTGCGACTGCCGATCTCGAGGCCTCAGCCGTCGATTCTGGAAGGCAATTGCTCTACGTCAATCTGGTCGATGAGGCAGCGGTGGCGGTCGTCGATTTGAAGAAGCGCCGGGTACTGACCACCTGGAAATTGCCCGCAGGTGTGCACAACAACATCGCCATGGCGCTCGACACCGCCCGCGCCCGGCTCTATGTGGCATCGCGCGACTCGGCGATGCACGGATCGCTGATCGTGCTGGATACCGTCAACGGACACGCCCTCGCGAAGCTGCCGATCGGCGGCTGGGCTGACGGGGTCTCGATCGACCACCAGCGGCACCGCGTTTATGTGTCCACCGGAGTGGGCCATGTCGACACTTACGACATCGGCGCCCACGACCGCTATCGACGCGAGGCTTCGGTCGACACGGCCGTCATGGCGAAGACCAGCGTGTACTCGAGCGAGCTCGATCGGCTGTACGTGTCGGTACCCCATTTGGGCGAGACGATGGCGCAGATATTGATCTTCAAGCCGTCGCGCCGATAGACCGATATGTGGACGTGCCCCACGTTGCAAGACCGTGATTGCTTCTGGATCGAGGATCGGGGCCGGGCTCATGAGGTGGATATCGGTGCCATTGCCGAATTCAATGCCGGTTCTCTTGCCTCGAAGTAGAACCGCGGGCAGAGCTCAAGTCAATGGAACCGGCGCTGGAGCGCCTCGAGAGCGTTACGTCCGACTCGCCAAGCCATTCGCGCGGGCCGGCGCGGTACGCCTCTCCCGCAATCGGTGATGTAGCCGCGAGACCGTGTCGCTGCCGGTGTGCAGGAACATGGCGGGAATGAGACCGTGTACCATGCAGGCAAGTCCCGCCGCGACCATGGAAAGGCCGAACCCGAACGCCTGCCGCTGGTGGGCTAGATATGTCTCTCCCACTGACCTAGGATGTTCCAGGAAGATCCGACTGAGCACGGTCCGGCCCCGGTAGCTTGGATGCAGTCAACCTAGCGGAACCCGCATCGAACTTCTTCTCCATTTACGCTGCGAAAAATGCCTCCGGAAGGAAATTTTCCCAAGGTAGAGCTCGACGCCACGGATCTGCAGATCCTGGAGCAACTACAGGCCGACGCCTCGCAGTCCGTAGCCGCCATCGCCGAGCGGGTGCATCTTTCGACGAATGCGTGCTGGAACCGGATCAAGCGCCTGGAGGAGGTCGGCATCATCCAGAAGCGTGTCGCACTTCTCGATGCGGCCCGGCTGGGCGCGGGACTCACGATCTTTGTCCTGATCCGGGCAGCCGAGCATTCGCAGACCTGGTTCGAGCACTTCGCCGCAACCGTACGCGAGATCCCCTGTGTGACCGAATTCCACCGCACCAGCGGTGATGTGGATTACCTGCTGAAGCTGCAGCTTCCGGACGTCGCACGCTACGACGAGGTCTACAAGCTCCTGATCAACTCGATACGCTGCGCGGAAGTTCGCGCGGTGTTCTCGATGGAAGAGCTCAAGCGCACCACGGCCGTCCCGCTGCCGACGCAAGCCGGTTGAGGCATCGCGCAGGACCACGCATATCGCGTCAGTCTCGCCTCGCTGTGTACTTTGTACGCTGCCATGTGTACACTGTACACATATGACGGTGCAACACCGGGAGCCATCGATGATCGTCCTACTGGCCGCGCTGCTGAGCGGCGCGATGTTCTATCTGTCGCAGGGGCTGTCCAATGTCTGGGCGCTCGCCTGGATTGCGCCGGCCCCGCTCCTGTGGCTGGCTTACACGGAGACCGCCCGCTGGAAAGTGCTCACCGCGAGCCTCGCCGCTTTCGCGGCGGGGCAGGTTTACCTCCTGCAGTGCTACTGGGGACAGATCCCGCTTTCGGTGCTCGCGCCGTTCCTGGCCTGCATCGTGCTCTTTCCACTGAGCATAGGGTTCTCGGGCGAGGGCTTGCGCCGTAACTCACCGCTCGCTGCGCTGCTCGCTTTCCCGGCGCTCTGGACCGCTCTGGAGTTTGGCTTCGGAAAGCTGTCCCCACACGGCACCTGGGGCGCCCTGGGCTATGCGGAGGTTTCCTTTCCGGCCGGCATCCAGATCGCCGCGCTCTTCGGCGTCCATGCTGTCACGTTCGTGCTCTGCCTGTCGGCCAATGCTCTGGCACTGCTCGCCCGCCGACGCTGGGCAGCCGGGGGTGTTGGTATTGCAGTCTGCACGCTGGCGCTGATCTTCGGCTACATGAGGCTCGCCCAGCCGGAGGGGCCGCATGTGCGCGTCGCGGCGCTGGCGGACGGCAACTCCTGGCACGCTGAGCTTCGCAATCCCACGCCGGCATTTACGGCTGCCGCGGTGACTGCCTACGCTTCCCACATCGATACGCTGAAAGGCGTGCGCGTGGTCGTCATCCCCGAAACGGCGATACGGATGGATCCCGCAGACCAAACGGCTACTCTCGCCGCGTTCGCCTCCGCGGCAAGATCATCGGGTGCGATGATCGTGGCGGGAACGTTCGTGGCACAGCCGACACAGAATCGCGCCATTGCCTTTCTGCCCGACGGCACCCGGGAAGTCTATGCCAAGCGCCACCTGCTGTTACCTTTCGAGCCGGAGGCTCCAGGCCACAGACCCGGGCTGCTCGGAGGCGGCTATGCCACGCAGATTTGCAAGGACATGGATTTTCCGGACACTGTGCGTACCACTGCGCAAGGCGGCGTGCGCCTGATGATCGTCCCGGCCAATGACTTCGGCCGTGATCGCTGGGTGCATGCCCGCATGGCCATCATGCGCGGCGTGGAGAATGGCTTCGCCGTGCTGCGCTCCGCCTTCAACGGACTGGAGACCGTTTCCGACGCCCACGGCCGGCTCCTGGCCGTCGCTTCGACCCTGCAGCCAGGCATGGCGACCATGACAGCCGAAGTACCCCTCGGACCCGGTCCAACGCTTTACACGCGCATCGGCGACGTCTTCTCCTGGCTCTGCGGCATGCTGGCCGCGGCCATCGGTGTCTACCTGTTCGCACGAGGACGGCGGCCCATGCGCCTTCCCGGCGCCGCGGAAGTCAGATGAGCTCTCCACAGACGTTACGGCGCTCCGAGATGTCGATGCCCGCGACTTGCCGAATAAACGCTGCCCGTTGTCAGCTGGAACCGGGAAGCCCGGGGGGATTGCAGCGGCGAATCACGATCCCGTCACACTGGTACGCCCGGCACATCGACGCGTGTAGCGAGCAGTACCGCCTTCTTCTCCACGCTCGGATCGTGAGAAAACAGGGGCGGTGACGCGCACATGTAGAGGGTCTTCAGGTCGGGACCGCCTAGCGCCACCGCGAACACCGACAACTCCGGCGTGGGCACGCGGTCCAGGATCTCCCCTCCCGGCGCCACTCGCAGAGCCGCCCTTCCCCCCGCATCGCCGATCCAAAGGGCGCCCTCGGTATCCAAGGCGATGCCATCGGGCAACGGAGCCCCCGAGCCGAGGCACTCGCTTGCCGTGGCAAAGCTCCGATCGCTCAAAGCGGCCCAGGTCCGGCGTCCCGTCAGGCTCCCGTCCGCCAGAATGTCGAATGCGCTCAGGCGGGCGGCGAATGTCTCCGCCACGATCAGTGTACGGCCGTCGGCGGTTCTGGCCATTCCATTGGGAAAGATCAGGTCCTGGGCGACTACGCTCACCTCGCCGCGCGGGGAAACCATGACGAGCTCCGTAGCACGGATTCCATCTAGGATCATGTCGAACCCGAAATTGCCGACGTAGGCACGCCCGTGCTCATCGACGAGCATGTCGTTGCAATGGTAGCGCGCAACGCCGCTGAGATCGGCCACCTCGACCAAAC
Organism: Steroidobacteraceae bacterium; assembly: GCA_036393055.1. Lineage (GTDB taxonomy): Bacteria > Pseudomonadota > Gammaproteobacteria > Steroidobacterales > Steroidobacteraceae > 13-2-20CM-66-19. Next base: position 9,212 of record DASVWT010000390.1, on the reverse strand, counting down.
CTTCAGGCCCGGAGCACCGAAGCAATCTGCGCTCTTGCATCGCCACTACGAGCAACTGATCACTGGGCGTGAACCCGAGTCCCGACACCCAGTTCGGCGCCTGACAGAACACCTCTGCCCGGCCGTCCGACTCGAGCACATAGACCTTTCCGTCGGCCAAATCCGAAAAATATAACTGACCGTCGTGCCAGCGAGGCCCCTCCAGGAAATGAAACCCTCCCGCGACCTGACGGACCGAGTAGCCACTGACTGCCATACGCCCCCCGTGGATCCGCCGCCCGGATCACCTTCGCATCGAGGCCCGCGCTCGGGTCAAGAATCCGAGCCGCCTTGCCCGCGAGCCCGTCCCGCGGAGGGCGGCACCGGCGGCGAGGTCAGCCCGATGTTGATGTACCAGTGCTGCGTGCCGGCCGCGCGGCGCCGCGCGACCACTTCTTCGTGCAGCTCGAACATCCCCGGCAACAGGTGCCGCATCGCCCGCGGCGGCGCGCGCAGGTCGAGGTACGCCCGCTCGTCTCGATAGGCCGGCCACGCGGCTGCTCCCGGCGCCGACGGCGCGCTGTCACGGGCGAAGCTCGTGATGTAGCTCATGATCGCCTCGCTCAGCGCACGCTCGTGCGCCTCATCGGGCGGCCGCGGCCATAGCTCCGGCCACCCGTCGGGCGCGCCGATCCGGCCGAACTCATAAGGCAACTCGCTGGCATGGAAGGCCTCGAGACGCAGGGCTTCCTGCGCCGGATAGCGATGAGTAAAGAAATAGAGATACGCCGGCAGCCCAAGCCGCGTCTGATCTCTGGCCAGGCGCTCCGCGCTCCATCCGTAGAAGGCATCGCGCGCCGCCGCGAGCGCGCTCTGTTCCACGTCGGCCGCCGGATAGCGGGCGAGATACGCCGGCGCCAGGTCCGCGTAGATGCCGCGCACGAGGCTTTCGTACTCGGCAGCGCTCGCCGGCAGCGGCGGCAGAAAAATGAAGCGCAGAGAGCGGATCTCGCCCTCGTTGAAGCCCGCGATGAGCGGTACGGGCGCCTGCTCGCCGCGATCGAAGCACTCTATGATCTGCTGGGGCAGAACCCACCCATCGATGGTTGCCTGCGGATCGAATCCAGCGGCGGCGGCGCGCTCCACCACCGATGGCGCGTCCATGGCCCGCAACGCCGCCAGGTCCGCGGCGCCGAGCTGCCGCGCCACCCATTCGCCGATGTCGTGCGCGGACGGCAAGCCGAATCGCGAGCGCTTCAGCTCGGGATTGGAAACCAGATAGCCGCTCTGCACGATCGCCTTGTGGAACAGCCCCCGGGCCAGCGGACTGGTCATGAGCTCTATGACGCTCAAGGCGCCCGCCGACTCTCCGAACAGGGTAACGTTGCCTGGATCGCCCCCGAAGGCTGCGATGTTCTCCCGTACCCAGCGCAGCGCTTCGATCTGATCGAGCAGTCCGTAATTGCCCGAGGAGCCGTGCGCGGACTCTTCACTCAGCTGCGGATGCGCAAGATAGCCGAGCACGCCCAGCCGATAGTTGAGCGTGACGACGACCACGCCTTTGCGCGCAAGCGCACCGCCCTCGTAGACGCCGCTCGCCGATCCGGTGCGCAGCGAGCCGCCGTGCACCCACACCATCACGGGAGCATTGGAAGCCTGCGGCGGCCGCCATACATTGAGGAACAGACAGTCCTCGCTCATGCCCCGCATTTCCCGCGCGTAGATGCTGCCCGGAACCGAGCTCACCTGCACGCACGCCGCCCCGGGCTCGATTGCGGGTCGGATATCCGCCCAGGACGCGGCAGGGACGGGTGGCTTCCAACGCAGATCTCCGACGGGCGCCTCGGCGTAGCGGATGCCTCTGAAAGCAGTGACGCGGCCGTCCAAAGACTGCCCCGCCAGCGCGCCGCGGGCGGTGCGGACGATGGTGCCCTCGTCGCCGGCGACGCCTGCCGGCTGCTCAGTATGCGGATTCATCGGTGCGTGTCCCCTCCGGTTGCCGGCTCGCGCTCGCTCAGCGCCTGCTTGATGACTCGATACTTCTCCTGGTCGAGAGAGTAGATCAACAGCGGCAAAGTGCACAGCGCGGTGAGGGCGGCAGGCAGGGGGCCGGAGATCCAGCCGAGGCCGTTCACGGTGGCCGGCGGGAGATGAGGAAAAAGGCCGAGGCTCGCAATATCGGCGGGGAAATGAACGGCGTCGAGCGCGACGCCGGCGATCAGCGAGCCGAGCCCGCTCGCGGCCTTCACCGAGAAGGTGACGCCGGAAAGGAACATTGCCTCGCGGCGTACCCCGAACAGGTACTCGTGATAATCCGCGGCGTCGGCCATCATGGACTGAAAGGCGATGGAGGAGACGACGAGGCCCACGGCACTCACGGCGGCGTTCACCACCAGCAGCGGGCCGATGTATTTGAAATCGTTGGGCAGCAGGCCGTAGATGCGCAGGAGCGGCGGATAGAACTGACACACGGCAAACACCAGCGCGCCCCCGATGGAGAGCGTCCGCTTCTCCACGACATTCTGCAGCAGGCGGGCGATCGGCATCCCGAGCACGGGCGAGAGGACCAGCGTGAGCAGCACCGCCTGATTGACCCCGGCGGACAAATTCCAGAAATAGCGGTTGGCATCGATCGCCAGGACCGCGGCGGTCCCCTGTGCGACGAAGAACACGAGACAGCAGAGGAAGAGCGACACGAACGAGCTGTTGTGAAAGATCTCGCGCAGCTCGCGGATGAGCTGCCGGATCGCGCTGCCCGAGCGCCGGTGCGCCTGGTGCAGCCGCGGAATCTGTCGCAGAGTGCCGAACGCGGCGCCGAGCCCGACCACGATGAGAGCCGCGGCCATCACCCAGCCGAAGCGCAGGTAGTTGGAGCGCAGCAGCAGCGCGGCCGGATTGGCGCTCAAGCCACCGAGTCCGAGGTAGAGGCAGACAAAGGCTCCGATAGCCGAGCAGCAGAGCCGGTAGCCGACGATGCTCGAGCGCTCGTGGTAGTCGTCCGAGATCTCCGCGCCGATTGCAAGATAGGGCAGATAGAAGAACGACAGCCCCACCCTCAGCACCAGCATGAGGCAGACGACATAACAGAAGAGCCTGAGTCCGGTAACCGAGGCCGGAATGGAGAAGACGAGTGCGAACGAGAGCGCGATCGGGACGATGCTGCCGAAGAGAAATGGATGACGCCGGCCGAGCCGCGAACGGGTATTGTCCGAGATCAGGCCGACGAGCGGGTCGGCGACGGAGTCGACCAGCAGACTGATGAACGTGATCAAGCCGGCGCGCGTGCCGGAGAGGCCACAGACCGCGGTGAGATAGAAGAACGCGAGATACGTAAGACCCGTGGCGGTGATGCCGTTCACCATCTCGCCGCTGCCGTAGATCCACTTGGACCCCAGACTGAGCTTGGCGCGGCGGGCCGCCCGGCCGGATTCCTCCGCGTTCATGCCGATCGGCGCCGGGAGGGAAATGGACTCGTCAATGGTGGCCATGGTGACTGATCGTGTGGTTGGCGCGAAGGGATCTGCGGCCGTGGCGGCAACGAACGGGCTATGAGACTCGCTCGAAGATGGCGGCGATTCCCTGGCCGCCGCCGATGCACATGGTCGCGAGTCCATAGCGGCCTCCGGTTCGCTGCAGTTCATGTACGAGCTTGGTCACGATGATCGCTCCGGTAGCTCCCACGGGATGTCCGAGGGCGATGGCACCCCCGTTGGGATTGGTCTTCAGCGGGTCCAGGCGCAGTTCCGCCGCGACGGCGCAGGCCTGCGCAGCAAAGGCCTCATTGGACTCGATGCAATCGATGTCCGGCATCAGCAGGCCGGCCCGCGCCAGCGCGCGGCGCGTCGCGGGCACCGGCCCCATGCCCATGTAGGCAGGCTCCACTCCCGCATGTGCGTAGGCGACCATGCGCGCAAGAGGCGCCAGATGGTATTTGCGAACGGCGTCGCCACTCGCGAGCAGCACGGCCGCCGCCCCGTCGTTGATGCCGGATGCATTGCCTGCGGTGACTGTGCCACCCTCGGCGCGGAATATCGGACGCAGACCTGCGAGGTCTTCCGGGCTGACTTCGGGACGTACGTGCTCATCGACGCTGAATTCAGACGGACCGCGTTTGCTCTTCAGGGCGACCGGAACGATCTGCGATGTGAATCTCCCTTCGGTGATTGCCACCGACGCGCGGCGGTGACTCTCCAGCGCCGCGGCGTCCTGCGCTTCGCGCGAGATTTGCGAGCGGGCGGCGACATTCTCCGCGGTGACGCCCATCAGGATGCCTTCGAACGGATCGGTGAGCCCGCCATTGAGCCCATCGATCAGAGTCGCATCGCCGAGCCGCTTGCCCCATCGCAGAGCGGGAAGCCAGAACGGCGCGCGGCTCATGACCTCCGCGCCTCCACCGACGGCTATTTCGCAATCTTCCAGGGCAATCGCCTGGGCGGCCGACACGATGGCCTGAAGGCCCGACCCGCACAGTCGATTGACGGTCAGTGCCGGCACCTGCACGGGAAGACCTGCCCCGAGCGTCGCGACTCTGGCGAGGTAGGCATCGCGGGGCGCCGTCGGCAGGACTTGCCCGAAGACGACGTGCCCGATCGAATCGACAGGGGCGCTGCCGCGGCGGATGGCCTCCCGGGTCACGAGCGCCGCCAGATCGCCGGGCTCGCAGTCGCGCAGCGAGCCTCCGAAGGAGCCAATGGCGGTGCGAACGGCGGACACGACGTAGATCTCCATGCTCAACCTCTCGACCGATTATCCCGAGCGACTGTCACTGATGCCTCACCCGCCGGACTTCACGAAGCGCTCCCGCAACTCGCGCTTGAGGACCTTGCCGATCGGGCTGCGCGGCAGCTCCTCCGTCGCGATGATCCGCGAGATGCGCTGTGATTTTCCGAGCCGCTCGTTCGCCCACAGACGGATCTCCTCCGGCGATGCATTGCGACGAAGCACCATGTAAGCGACCGGGGTCTCTCCCCATTCGCGACTCGGCGCCGCGATCACTGCAGCCTCCGCAACGTCGGGGTGCTGCATCAGCACATTCTCGAGGTCGATCGCGTAGATGTTGAAGCCACCGCTGATGATCACGTCCTTCTTGCGGTCGAGGAGGTGCAGGAACCCTTCCGCATCGAACCAGCCGTTATCGCCGCTTCTCTGGAAGCGGCGCCCCTCGGCATCGAACCAGCTCGCCTCCGCGGTCTCCTTCTCACGCCCGTGGTAACCGCCCATCATCGACTGCGAGCGGCCGACGATTTCCCCGACCTCACCCTGCGGCAGAATGCGGCCCGCGTCGTCGATCACATGCATCTCGACCCCTGGATTGGGCAGGCCTACCGTGTCCAGCTTGTCGGGGTGCTCGTGCGCGCGCAGCACGGCACCGACGCCTCCCTCGGTCATCCCGTAGAACTCCGAGAACCCTCCCGCCGGCCAACGCTGCAGGATCTCCGCCTTCGTGGAGGCCGGCATGGGCGCGCTGGTGCAGAACTTGTTGCGGAACGAGGAGAGATCGGTGCGATCGAATGCTGGATGATCCAGCAGGCGCCGATATTGAACCGGCACCAGCACGACGTCCGTGGGCCGCCAGCGCCCGGCGAGCTCGAGCCACGCCCCCGCCTCGAATCTCTCCATCACCAGGGTGGCGCCACCGGCCGATAGAACCGCGGCGAGAAAGAAGAGCGTCGTGTTCGAGCAAAGGGGGGTCGCGATGATTGCGCGACTCTCCTTGCTGATGCCGAACCGGTCCCTGACGGAGCCCGACTCGGAGGCCCGGTAACGGCGGCTTTGCAGGATGCCCTTCGGTATTCCCGTCGTGCCGGAGGAGTAGATCAGATTGAAGCCCTGATCGGGCGAGAACTCCGCCGGCAGCGGCGTATCGGGCGCCCCCCGCATGAACTGGGCGAGAAAGCCGTCATCGAGCGGCAGCACCTGCGCGTCGGAAAGTCCCATCTCTGCGCTGAGCGCCCGCATTTCCGCTTCGTAGCCGGCGGATACGAACAGGAGGCGCGACCCGCTGTCCCTGACCATGGCCGCGCGCGTGTTTGCAGTGACGTACGACGAGAGCGGCACCGTGCACGCGCGGGCGCGAATCGTGGCGAGCATCACCTCCACGTACGCAACCGAGTTCGTGCCCAGCACCGCGACCCTGTCATCGGGCTGCATGCCCCGGGCAATCAGGCTCCTTGCGAGCCGGTTGATGCGCCGATCGAGCTCGCCCCAGGCAACCGATCGCCCGCTGTCGGCCAGTGCGATGCGGTCCGGCGCGGACCGGGCCACCGCCTGCAGGAGCTGATCGATATCCGCGGGTTCCTGAATGTCCGGCCCTTCACTCTTCATCCACACGCTCCCCTTCCGTCACTCGCATCAGTCGCACCGGATCTCAGTAATAGAATCCCGCCGTAAGCCCGTAGGTCCGCGGCGCGCTGGGCACGACCAGGTTCGGGTTTGCGTTTACGACGACAATCTTGTCTTCCAGGTTTCGTGCGTACGCCTCGACGTACCAGTTGCCGCCAGGAAAATTGTAGGTCGCATTGACATCGGTGATGTGAAACGCCGGCTGCCGGTACTGCACTGGGACGGCGACATCGGACAGGAGGTAGGAGTCCGAGAAGTACGAATGGACGCTCATTGCCACGTCCCCGCCGATGGGCAGCGGCTGGGTATACGTGTACCCGACGTTCACCGTGTACTGAGGGGAATCGTCGAGCGGCTTTCCCTTGTAGTTGGGCGGATTGCCTGCGCCGAGCGGATAGTAATCCCCATATGCGGTGCCGAGATACGTGACGCCGAGGTTGAGCTTGTTGCGCGGGCTCGGCCGCCACGTTCCATTGAACTCGACACCGTTCACGGAAGCCCGTGCGGCATTGGTCGTGGCATCGATATAGATGCCCTGTACATACTGCAGCGTCTCCAGCTGTATGTTGGAGTAGTTGTAGTGGAACCCGTCAAGGGTCACATAGATCCTGTCATCGTCGAGCCGCGATTTGATGCCGGCTTCATAGGACGTCAGGGTTTCCGGCTTGTAGAAGAGAACCGATGCGGGCAGCGCGAGACTGCCAGTACACAGGATTCCGTTGCGCGTCGTTCCCTGCAGGCATCCCGAGTTCACGCCACCCGCCTTGTAGCCTGTCGATACCGTTGCATACAGCATCGTGCCCGGGGACAGGTCGTACTCGACCCCGCCCCGCCAGGTGAGCTTCGAGTAGGCGATGTCGGCGAAGCTGGGGGTGGAAAAGTTGGTGGCAGGATCCGGGAACGGCTGCAGATTCCGTACCGATTCGCTGAAATAGCTCTTCTCGTCGTGGGACTCGCGCAACCCGGCAGTCAGGCGCAGCGACGGGAGTACGCTGTACGTCGCCTGTGCGAAGGCTGCCTTGGAGGTATTGACCTGCGGCTCGCTGCCGACCGCGAGATAGCCGAAGTGCAGGATATCGGGGAAGTCGTAGATGCTCCAGTTGTCGTACAGGGCTTCGCGGAAATAGTAGAGCCCGAACTGCGCCTGCAGCGGGCCCGTGCCCTGAGTCGCGAAGCGCAGCTCCTGCGAATTTTCCTCATCCGAGGAGATGTAGATGTTCGGCATGGCATAAGTGGGAGTCAGCGGGACCTCGTACCGGTAATGCTCATCCTGATCACGGTATGCGCCGAGGTAGGTCATCTTCAGAGGTCCGAAATTCCAATCGAGCTGCGGCGAGATGCCCCAGGTATGCGCGCTGGTGCCGCCCTGCCAGTACTGGCGGAACCCGTTCGTCTCGAGCTGCGCCGACGTGCCACCGTCGTAATAGACCGTGTTTTCGTAGTTGTAGATGGGGTTCGAGGTATTGGGCGAGTGGTAGAAATTGGTGACCGGAACCCAGTCGAAGAACACGTTGTCCATGTTGGCGTAGTCGGCCTTCACGTTCAGCGTGATGTCGTCGTTTATCTTCCAGAGGGCTGACAGCCGCCCTGATAGGTCCCCCTTCGCGGGATTCAGGCTGTAGGGATCGCCCGGCGTCTTCGTCAGATACGTATTGCGGCGGTCGTAGGAGATGGCGGCGCGCAGCGCGAAGTTGCCGGTGACCGGCACGTTGAGCATGAACTGCTCGTTCGTCGCGCCATAGTTGCCGACGCTCGCCGAGCCGGAATACTGCAGCGACCTCGGATCCGGCGAGTTGGTGATGACATTGACGACGCCGCCGGTGGTGTTGCGGCCCCACAGAGTGCCTTGCGGACCACGCAGCACTTCGATGCGATTGATATCGTAGAAACCCAGATACATCGGCGTCGTCTGACGCGGGATGTAGATGCCGTCGAGCATGAAAGAGATGGCCGGATCATCGAGGGTGCTGCCGTTGCTGTTGGTCACACCGCGGATGGTCAACTGGACGCCGTTGAAGTTTTCCTGCACGTTGAGATTCTGGGCATAGCCGTTGAGGTCCGCGACCGTCACCAGGCCCTGCTTTCTCAGCGCCTCGCCGCTGATGACGTCCATTGCAATGGGCGTTCTGGATTCGGTCGAGTGAACGTGCTGGGCCGTGACGATCACTTCCCCGAGCTCCGGGGGACTCCGTGTTGTGGCCGTCGGCTGTGGCGCATCGGCGGCGGCGGCCGGCAGGGCGGCGGCGGCGGCGAGCAACCACGGCCCGAGCCATCGGGGCCGCGAGTCCCGATCCCGATGAATCTGTAAAGCCGAAGCCGCTCTTGCTTTGCCGGGCGTTCGCAAGCGCCCGATGATGTCAGCACATATGGCTGCGCGGATCAAAGCCGTCATGATTTTCCCCCTGGAGGCCTTCGGGCAAAGCCCGGATATCTGGTGCACTGAGGACTCGGAGCCCGGCAGGTCGTCTCGATCCACCCTTGCCGTCGCCGCCTCCCCGCCGGCAGGGGGCGCGCTCGATGCATCAAGACTTCAGCCCTTGTGAAGCGAGGTTAAGCAGGACAGTCCCGGCCGATAAGGTCCTTTTCGGACATCGGCGGGCTCTTTGAGGACAAAATGAGGAGCGGCACCGCCGGCACTTCACTCGGCCATATCCTTCGCTGCGATGCCGCCCGCGACCATCGGTGAACGTGGTCGCGGGCGGGCACGATCGAGCGCCACCGACACCGCCATTACCGGGTCGCACTCATCCTCAGTAGTTCGCCATCCGGCCGGGCCGGACCCCGTGGGATGAAGCGAAAGAGTGGAATTTCACGGGCGTTTGGGGCATAGGATGCTCCTGGCGTCGGGAACGAGGTCGGCTTTCCCTTGGTGCTAAGAGCCCGTTCAGTAG
>DASVWT010000389.1:0-3610 GCA_036393055.1 Steroidobacteraceae bacterium | reverse complement strand
GGCGCGCGCATTCAGGAGGTGGTGACGCCCGATCGCAGCGGCCATGCGGCGAACATCGCGCTGGGCTTTGCCTCGGTTGCGGGATACCTCGCCAAGTCAGACCCTTACTTCGGCGCCACGGTAGGCCGCTTCGCCAACCGGATCGCCAAAGGCCGCTTCACCCTGGATGGGCGCTCGTATCAGCTTCCGATCAACGACGGACCGAATTCGCTTCACGGCGGCACGAAGGGTTTCGACAGGGTGCTCTGGAGCATCGTCGGCGTAAAGCAGGGTCCGGCGTCCGCGAGCGTGACTCTGCGATACACGAGCCCCAACGGCGATCAGGGTTACCCGGGGACGCTGACTGCGACGGCGACCTATGCGCTCGATGACCATGACCGGCTGCGCATCGAGTACAGCGCAACGACCGATGCGCCGACCATCGTCAACCTGAGCAACCATACGTATTGGAATCTCTCCGGAGAGGGGTCGGGCAGCGTCATGGACGAGCGGCTGATGATCCCGGCTGCGCAGTTCACCCCGGTGGATGCCACGCAGATCCCGACGGGGGCATTCGAGCCGGTTGCAGGCACGCCCTTCGACTTCCGCACGCCCAAGGCGATCGGCCGGGACATCCGCGACGGCCGCTCGCAACAGCTGCTGATCGGCCGTGGCTACGACCTCAACTGGGTGATCAGCCGCACGGCGGTGGCGGCCCCGAGGCTGGTCGCACGGGTCACCGATCCGCATTCGGGGCGGGTGCTCGAGCTCGCCTCGACGCAGCCTGGCCTGCAGTTCTACTCCGGGAACTTCCTCGACGGCACTCTGGTCGGCACCTCCGGCCACATCTATCGCCAGGGAGATGCCTTCGTCCTGGAGCCGCAGATTTTTCCCGATACCCCGAACCATCCGAATTTCGGCTCCGCCCGCCTCGAGCCCGGGCAGGTGTATCGAAACGAGATCATCTACACCTTTTCCCACTCATGGCCCGCCGGCGCCGGGAGGCCGCGATGAGAAGAGCCGCTTTTTCGTCAGTGCTCGGGGCCGTGCTGCTCGTATGCATCTTCCCCTCGCGGGCAGCGGGCCTCGAGCGCTGGTCGAGCGCCCACGCGCAATCCTGGTATGCCGCGCAACCCTGGATTCTCGGCAGCAATTACGTCCCGTCCGACGCCATCAACGAGCTGCAGATGTGGCAGGCCGCGACCTTCGACCCGAAGCGGATCGATATCGAGCTCGGCTGGGCGCAGGGACTCGGCATGAACACGATGCGGGTGTTCCTGCACGATCTGCTGTGGGAGCAGGACCCGAAGGGCTTCAAGCAGCGCATCCGGGTCTTCCTGCAGATCGCCGCCAGGCACCATATCAAGCCCATGTTCGTGCTGTTCGATTCCTGCTGGGATCCCGACCCGCGGCTGGGTCCGCAGCATCCCCCGATACCGGGAGTGCACAACTCCGGCTGGGTGCAGGCACCGGGGGCCAAAGCGCTCGATGACCCCTCGCAATACGCCCGCCTGGAGGCGTATGTGAAGGACATCGTCGGAACTTTCGGCAAGGACGACAGAGTACTCGCCTGGGACGTCTGGAACGAGCCCGACAATCCGGGCGGCGGCAACTACGACGATCGGGAGCCGAAGGATAAGCTGCAGCGCGTCACGGCGCTGCTGCCGCAGGTCTTCGCCTGGGCGCGCAGTGTCCACCCTGAGCAGCCGCTCACGAGCGGCCTGTGGCACGGCGGGGACTGGAGCCGTCCGGCCGATCTCAATGCCGTCGAGAAGACACAGATCGCCGACTCCGACATCATCACGTTCCACAACTACGACTGGCCGGAAGCGTTCTTCGAGCGGGTGAGGCAGCTCGAGACTTACGGGCGGCCGATCATCTGCACGGAGTACATGGCCAGGAGCGCAGGCTCCACGTTCGATGGTGTTCTGCCCGTCGGCAAGCGAATGAACGTGGGCATGATCAACTGGGGCTTCGTCAACGGCAAGACGCAGACCAACCTGCCGTGGGATTCCTGGCAGCGGCCGTACGTGCTCACCCAGCCGACCGTCTGGTTCCACGACATCCTGCATCCTGATGGCACGCCGTATCGGGAGCGGGAAGCCGAGATCCTGCGCACGCTGAGCAAGGCGCCGAAGGGCGTGGTCCCGGATACCTTGGATCTCGGGACGGCGAATGGAAACTTGCAGTGAGCACGCCACCTGGCGAGCGGGCCGGATTTGCGCGCTGGCGCTGCTTGCCTCGTGGATGGGCTCATGCGCGCGGGTAAATGGCGCGGCTGCGCAGACGTTCACCAATCCGCTGCTGCCATCGGGCCCCGATCCGTGGGTCATCTACCACGCCGGCTTTTATTACTACACCAACACCCTCGGAGACCGCATCGAGCTTTGGCGGACGCGGGGCATTGCGCGCCTTCGGTCGGCCGAGACGAAGGTCGTCTGGCAGGCGCCTGAGTCCGGAGCGGATTCGGCGTCGGTCTGGGCGCCGGAGCTGCACTGGATCAGCGGCAGGTGGTATCTCTACTTCGCCGCATCCGACCGGGCGCACGACGATGATGCGCACCGTCACATCTTCGTCCTGGAGAATGCGGCGGCGGACCCGCTGCAAGGCCACTGGATCGATCGTGGCATGCTGCGCACGGGCTACGCCGGGATCGATCCGACGGTGTTCTTAAGTGGCGGGCGGCGGTACTTCGTCTATTCCGCATACGTGGGCACGCACAGCGATCTCATCATCGCGGCGATGCCGAATCCCTGGACGCTTTCTTCACGCCAGGTCGACATCGCGCAGCCCACCAGAGCCTGGGAGATGCAGGGTGGCCGACAGATTCTCGAGGGGCCGGAGTTTCTCGCCGGGCCGCGCGGTGAGCGGTTTCTGGTCTACTCCGCGAGTGCCTGCTGGTCGGATCGATATGCGCTCGGAATGCTGACCGCCGCGCCAGGGGCGGATCTGCTCGATCCGCGCTCCTGGACGAAATCTCCGCAGCCGGTCTTCCATGCATCGGTCGCGAACGGCGTGTACGCTACGGGGCACAACGGCTTCTTCAAGTCTCCGGACGGCAGGCAGAATTGGATCATCTACCACGCCAATTCGGGGCCTCATGAAGGCTGTGGCAAGGACCGCTCGCCGCGCATCCAGCCGTTCACGTGGACGCGGGATGGTACGCCGGACTTCGGCGTCCCGGTGCCGGCGGGCGTCGCCCTGCAGGCGCCGAGCAACGCGCCAGGGGCGAATTCGAGTCGATAAACACAGGCATAAGAGACATGCATCCAAGGGTGATCGATTGGACCATCATGGGGGTCTATTTCGCCTTCGTGCTGGGGATCGGCGCGGCGCTCAAGCGCTATATGCGGACCAGCACGGACTACTTTCTTTCGGGACGCGCGATTCCGGCATGGGTCGCGGGTCTTGCCTTCATCTCGGCGAACATGGGTGCGCAGGAGGTGATCGGCATGGCAGCCTCCGGTGCCAAGTACGGCATGGCGACCAGTCATTTCTACTGGGTCGGCGCGATCCCGGCGATGGTGTTTCTCGGCATCTTCATGATGCCGTTCTACTATGGCTCGCGGGCGCGCTCGGTGCCGGAGTACCTGAAGCTGCGGTTCGACGAGAAGACCCGGGGACTCAACGC
>DASVWT010000388.1:0-15053 GCA_036393055.1 Steroidobacteraceae bacterium | reverse complement strand
GCGAGCTCGGTCATTCCGCGGATGCGGAGGTCGTCGGTCTGGGAATGCATGGATTTGGGCTCCGGGCTGGCGAGTCCCCGGGCAAAAAAAACCGCCAGGGGACTGGCGGCTTTTTCGGGTGTATCTCGTCTCGATTACATCATGGACTTGAGAATAGCCCGCCAACCGCCTGCGAACGCGGCCAATAAAATCCAAAGTATGCGCGGCAGCTGGGGCGAGACTCAGGCATGGGTTATTCATAGCACGGCAGCCGCCCGTCGGCAAGGAGCATGGCCCCAGGGAGCAAGGCCCGAGGCCAGGCCCTCATGGCGCGCGCTGTGGTCGCAACTGCCGGCACGCTTGATGCAGGAGACTAACCTCGGGCGCGGCATTGGACTCGCTCGGAGCGGGATTCGCCGATCGCTGCGCCTTGCACTGCTTTACATAATCGCTCGAGGAGACTCGTGCACGGGGGAGACCGCGTAAGTGTTACTCGTGCTCGTGTACGGATGGGATGTAAATGGTTCGCGTACTGGTCCTCGAAGATGATGCCGCAGGGGCGGAGTCCTCCCGCCGGGTACTGAAGCAGGCCGGTCTCGACTGCGCGTTCGAGCGCGTGGAGAGCGAGGCGGAGTTCCGACAGGCGCTCGAGCGCTCGCCTGACCTCATCCTGTCCGACTCCAACGTCCCCGGCTTCGACGGACTGTCGGCGCTCGCCATCGCAAAGGCGGAATCGCCGGGCGTTCCCTTCATCTTCGTCACGGGAAATGGCGATCCGGCCGCCGCCAGGGTGGCCGGCGAGCACGGTGCCTCAGGATTCGTGCCGAAAGCGAGCCTCCACCAGCTGGCCGACGTCGTCAGCTCGGTTCTCGACGGCCGCAGGGATCCGCCGCTCGACCCCCAACCCGATCGTCGCAAGGGCGAGTCCGACGCCGATGCGAGCAGCACGGCCAGCTATCTCATCGAGCGCCAGGCCATTCTCGATCGCGCCTTGAGCCACGAGGACCGCTCGGCGCTGTCGAACGTGCTGCGGCGACACCCTCCCGTTCCCGTAGCGCTGCTCGTCCTCGGGCCCGATGAGGTGCGTGCGCGGTTCGTGAAGTGGCTGCTGAACGCCAACGTCGAGGTCGAGCCTGTCGCCTCGACGACCGAAGCGCTCGCGAGCCTCGAGGCGCGCACGCATGCCCTGCTCTTCACCGACCAGCTGGATCTGGTGCAGTCCATGCGGCAACTGCATGCCGGCTCGGCGACCCACGTGGTCTTTGTCGATGTCACCGGGACCGTGGGCATCCGCGAGGCGCTGCGCAGGGGAGCCAACGATTGCATGCCCGCCGAGGCCGGCGGCGAGGAATTCTGGGCTCACCTGACCACCGCCCGGCGCATCGCCAGCCTTTCGGCGGCGTTGCAACTGGCTCTCACCGACAATCGCATTCTATCGACGATCGACGAGCTCACGCGGTGCGGCAGCCGCCGCTTCTTCGAGCACGAGTTTCCCCGTGAGGTGGAGCGCGCGGTGCGGCTGCGCCGCTCGCTTTCTCTCATCATGTGCGACATCGATCACTTCAAATCAGTGAACGACTCGCACGGTCACGAGGCAGGCGATGAAGTCCTGCGGGAATTCGCGGCCCGCCTCACTCACGGACTGCGTTTGGGAGAGGACTGGGTGGCGCGTGTCGGCGGTGAGGAATTCGCGATCGTCCTGCCGGAGGTTACGACGCCCAAAGCGCTCCTCGTCGCGCGCCGCCTGTGCGAGCGCATCGGCGCCACGCCTAGCGCGACCGCGGCCGGACCGCTGCGGATCACGGGCAGCTTCGGCATCTCGGGATTCGCGCCCCATCGCGGCGACCGGCACGTGTCACCGCGCTCGCTCATAAGGTCTGCCGACGCGGCGCTCTACGAGAGCAAACGCGCGGGACGCAACCGCGTTACGGTTGCGTAGCCCGGGCGACTGCGGGCAGGTTGGATGTCAGCGGTTGCCGAACATGTCGCGCAGCACCGCGCCGGCAATCCCGCCGGCGACACCGCTCTCGACATTCTGCCTTCCGGCTGGAGCCAGATACGGCGCGAGAGCGTGTGCGAGATTCGGGACCGTCAGGGTCTGCAGCCAGACCTTGCCGGCCCGGTCAGCCGCTGCATCGGGACTCCGGTGTACCGGACGCGAGGATAGCGCAGGCCGCCGGAAACTTCCCCCGTGCATGTCCAGTCGGCCGCGCGCTGACAATCTTGCGCAAAGCGCCGGACGCGCCTACGATGACATCATTACCACGTTTACGTTAGCGATACCATTTCCGGCAACCCTTCCCGACTGGAGTCCTTGCATGCGCCTGCGATCGCGATCTTTCCTGGCGATGGCTCTGCTCATCCTGCCCTTGGAGTGCCTGGCCGCATCGGGGAGCAGCCTCTCCATGAAGGTCACCGATAGCGGGTATCTCGAGGCGCCGGGCGTCAGCGTCATGCTTTACGACGACAACTACAGCCCTATCTTCTTCGACCAGAAGGATGCGGCCATGCAGATCATCCTGCACGGCCATCGCATTGCCACCAATGGCAGCGTGCGTCTCCTGCCCACCCCGGAGCAATGGGATCCGATTCCACACCTCATCTCCCATCACGCCGACAAGGCGCATGACAGGCTCACCGCCGCGGTTGCCTATCCGGAATACCGCCTGCGTTATCACGTCGTGGTCGCGGCCGAGCCGGGCGGCGTGCGGGTGAGCGTGAACCTGGACAAGCCGCTGCCGCAGACGCTGGTGGGCCGGGCTGGATTCAATCTGGAGCTCCTGCCGTCCATCTACGCGGATAAGCCGTACGCGGCAGACGATAGGGTATTCGGCGTGTTCCCGCGCAGCCCCGAGGCGCGGATGACCGTCGCTCCGCCTCGGCCAGAAGATCCGAAGAGCCTGTGGTATGTGGAGCAGTGGCACAAAGCCAAGGGCTATACCCAGCCTCTTCCCTTTGCGAGCGGTAAGAGCATCACGATGGCCGTCAACGATCCGCTCGACCGCATCAGCGTCACCTCGGAGACGGGCCCCCTTCTCCTCTACGACGGACGCAACGAGGCGCAGAACGGCTGGTATGTGCTGCGCACGTTGATTCCAGCGGGCAAGACCGAAGGCGCCGTGGTCTGGCACATCCGGCCCAGCTACATCCCCGGCTGGACCCGGCCGCCGATGATCGCGCACAGCCAGGCCGGATACGCCGCCGGCTTCC
Source organism: Steroidobacteraceae bacterium (assembly GCA_036393055.1). Lineage (GTDB taxonomy): Bacteria > Pseudomonadota > Gammaproteobacteria > Steroidobacterales > Steroidobacteraceae > 13-2-20CM-66-19. The sequence goes on along the minus strand of DASVWT010000388.1, from coordinate 11,864 downwards.
CGAAGGTGGCAGTGATCGAGCTCGACCCGAGATTCAAGGCGCCTGCGAGGGCAGCCGTGCTGCGGCTTGCCGATGACGGCACCTATCGCAAAGTGTTCGACGGTCCCGTGTCCAGCCCCAAGCCGTGGCTGCGCTACGACTATGCGAAGTTCGATTTCTCATCGGTGAAGCAGCCCGGCCTGTATGTGATCGAATATGCCGGCCGGCGTACCGATGTGTTCCCCATTGCCAGGAATGTCTACGACAGGACCTGGCAAACCTCGCTCGATGGCTTCCTCGCCGTGCAAATGGACCACGTGTCGGTGCGCGATGCCTACCGAGTGTGGCATGGCATCGCGCACATGACCGACGCTCTGCAGGCGCCGCCCAACCTGAGCCACTTCGACGGCTACTGGATGGGCCCGAGCACCGAATCCCCCTACAAGCCAGGAGAGCACATCCCGGGATTGAATGTCGGCGGCTGGTTCGACGCGGGCGATTTCGACAACGATGCCTTCGGCCAGTACGGCACCATCCAGAACCTCGCCCTGACGTATGAGACCTTCCACCCGAAGTGGGACGAGCTATCGGTGAACGAGAAGGCGCGCTCGGTCGAGATGCACCGCCCCGATGGCATCCCGGATCTGGTCCAGCAAGTGGAGCACGGAGTCCTGCAAACGCTCGCGCAGATCAAAGCGGTCGGGCACCCATTCACGGGCATCCAGTCCCCCGCCCTGAGGTGGTACACGTTCATAGGCGATGGCGCCTCGCAGACCGGCGTCTATTCCAACAACCCGGATCCTCGCTGGGCGTGGACCATGACGTCCCCGAGAATGGAATACGCGGCCGCGGCATCGCTGGCCGTCGCCGCCCGCACGTTGAAGGGCTGGAACGACCCGCTATCGAAGCAGTGCCTGGATGCGGCAATCCGGATGTGGAACGATGCGGAGGCGCACCCTGCGCACGAGCACCTGCCGGGCTACCTGGAAGGGGCTGGCGGCTACCGGACGTTCGCGATGGGCGCGCCCGAGTGGACCGCCGCAGTGGAACTGACGATCGCCACGCACGGTGGGGAGCCCTACAAGAGCCGTGTGGAGCAGATGTTTCCGGCAACCGCGCAGCAGATCGCCTATGGCGGGTGGTCGGCCGTACGAGCTCTCCCGTATCTCGCGCCGGATTATCGGGCGAGGCTGAAAGCGGCAGTCAAGGCCTTCATCCCGCAGTTGAATCAGCATATGGCCGCGACCCCGTTCGGCGTCCCACCATCCCTGGGCGCCTGGGGCGGCTCGGCCCAGGTGGCGGAGTTCGGCGTGGCGATGTACTTCCTCCATGAGGCTTTTCCCGATGTCGTCGGCCCGCAATATACCCTGCGGGCCGCCAACTACCTGCTCGGCACGCATCCGGACTCGAGCGTGTCGTACATCTCGGGGATCGGCACGGACTCGAAGCTGCAGGGCTATGGGAACAACCGCGCCGACCATACTTTCGTCCCCGGCGGCATGGTGCCCGGCTATGTCATCATCAAGCCGGACTTCCCGGAGTGCATCACCAACTTCGGATTCCTCTGGTTCGAGGACGAGTACACCGTGGATGCCGCGGCCACGTGGGTCCTGGAAGCCAACGCGGCGGAAGCGATCGTCAGGGAAGGCGCAGGAGGTTCGGGCTCGCGGACCTGAGCCGCCGGCTCATGATGTGGGCTCGAAGATCGCGTAGAATTTGGTGCAGTCCTCGTGCACGGTCCAGGTCCCCTCGAATCCGGCCGGCACTACGAACGCATCGCCCGGCGCGAATTGCTGGCGCTCTCCCGTAACGCTTTCGATAGTGATGCGGCCTGCCGTGATGACACAGAGCTCGCTCTCGGTGTATCGCACGCGCCATTTGCCGGGCGTGGAGGACCAGCGGCCGCAGAAGAAGTGGCCACTCGGGTCGGTGAAGGCATTCAACGCGCGATGCACGGGCTGGCCTTCCAGAATGCGATCCGGCTCCGGGCCGCACTCTTCCCAGGAGCCCGGCCCCTGCAGACGCATGATCGATGCTGTCATGGTGGTTTTCTCAAGCCCCTGTATGGTCGTTTCGCAGGCGATACCGCAGCCACACTGCGCCGCCCTCCAGCGCCTCGCAACTCTCGAGCGACATCTGCTCAATGGGCGCCCGCAGCTGCGCTTCCCGGTCGGTCGAGTCGAAAACGCTGGGTGCGCCCTTCGATCCATCAACCGCCGGGCAGATGGCGAGGCTGATCTCATCGATGAGGCCGGCGCGCAGAAACGCGCCGTTGTTGCGGCCACCCCCCTCGATCAGCAGCCGCTTGATGCCGAGCTCCCGGTTGAGGAACTCGAGCGCGGATGCGAGATCCAGCTCCCGCTCGCCGGCGAAGAAGTAAGACACGCCGTCCTTGCGCAACCCGGCGAGATGCGCGTCGGAGACTTGCTCGGTCAGTACGACGACGATCGGATCGCCGCCAATATCGGATCGGCCCCAGGCGATCTTGCCGCTTGCATCCAACACGACTCCGTATGCGCCCGACTCCCGGCGGGGGAGCCACGCCTCTCTGCGAAAGTTGCCCCCCGCATGGACATCGTACTCCCGCGCTTTCGCGAATTCCTGCCCGGTGACTCGACCGACCAACCACGCATCGCCGCCCAGTCTGACGTGCAGACGCTCGAAGAGATCTCCCCCTTCCCCGGTCCGTGGACGCCAGCGGCTGTGCAGGATGCGTCCGTCGATGCTCGCCACCATGTGGCAGATTACGTATGGCTTCATTGATGGATATCTTACTCGCCGAGGTCTTGCGATGAGCCCCTGATCCAGACGCAATGTCATCACCCTGGCTGTTGGGACGCGAACGCAAAATCGAGATCCGCGATGGGCGAGGCGTTTCGGCAAGCATGTAAGCGCCGTTCCGGGTCAGCACGATGGGCGAAGCGAGGCAGGACCCCCAGAGCAGCGGCGAGAGCACCACGGCTGCCAAGCTGAGAATGCGACTCGCGAATCCGAACGCCCGATGGCTGCTGTAGATCAAAGGCCCCCTTCAGCGAAAGCTGCGAACGCACTGCGGAGGCACATGGAGGTGCCCCACCGCCGCAGGTGGCGCTAGTATTGGTATTGTCGGCGCCGCGGACAAATCATCCTCTTGTCTGCGGGTATATGAGGCTTTGTATACCGGGAGGAGCTTCGAAAATGCGACAGCTACAGCGCTCGATGCTCGCGGGCCCCGTCCTTTCCGCACTTCTCACGCTCTCGCCCTGGCAAGCGCACGCGAGCGACCTGAAATGCGCAGCGCCGCCCTACGGAGATGCGGCCTGGAACTACACCCGGCTGAAGCAGCGCTTCGCGAATATCGACGAGGACAAGATCGACGATGTTCTCGCGCGGCTCTGCAAGGCGAAATTCGAGCACCTCGGCCGCAAGCACTTCCGCAAGCTCGGCATCAGCGACCGGGACTTCGCCCGGCAGAGCACGACGCAGCTCGCGGCCAGGATCCTGAGTGCCACGCAGGGCGGAACGGAGACTCTATGACAGTCGGAACCTGCCGCAGCGCACGCCAGTTTAACCAGCCATGAGTGTCGATCCCGATCATCTCGGCTGGTCCGGCAACAAGCTCGCCGACGCCGGCCGCCTGGCCGAAAGAGCCGCCCACGTGATCGGACCGGCCAGCTCCGCTTTGGGGCGCCTTACCGCGGCCGTCTCGGTGGTGAAGCTCGGGGCGCGGGTGATCCCGGCGGGCGGGCGCCTGCTCAGGCGGTATCCGGTAGCCTCGGCTCTGGTGGCGGCGGCAGCTCTGGGTGCTCTGTATCTGGCACGGGAGCCGCGGCGGTCGGCTCGCTTGCGGCCACATTAGAGGGCGGCCGTACGCTGCCGGCGGGAAGGGTGGAGAGTTCCTCGTGCCGGCTTTGCAGCATCACGGTGTTCTCGAGCATCAGCGCGACGCCGTCCGCGAGCACCTGGATGCTCTTCGTCGAGTTGCGAGGGATCGGAACGCGCATCGTCACGCAATAATTGACGATCGCGGCGGCGACGACCGGCAGGGCGTAGCGGCGCTCGCTGACTTTGTCGCTGTCGGACCGATGAACCGAAAGGACGACGCAGGCATCGCCCTCTCCCGGCTTGTCGATGCTGGCGCCGACCACGGTCGCCCGTGATGGCCAGTGCCCCTGCTTGTCCTCCAGCTCGATGAGGGCATCCACCAGGGTATCTAGCGGGAACTGGAGGCGCCGGCTCTCGTGAATGAGTGTGTTTGGCACGGGGCTCGCCTTTGGCTGCGCCGGCCAAGCTATCATATCCGCTATAGAAATCCAGGCGCTTGCGCAAGTCTTGTTGCGCGCGGGACGTTTGCGCATAGTGCGCCGGATGGCTTCCATAGAATCCCGCATCGCCGCCGAGCTCGCCGCCAAACCCCAGCAGGTGATTGCCGCAGTCGCCCTGCTCGATGAGGGGGCCACCGTGCCCTTCATCGCCCGCTACCGAAAGGAGGCCACGGGCGGCCTCGACGATGCGCAGCTGCGCACCCTGCAGGAGCGCCTGGTGTACCTGCGCGAGCTCGAGGAGCGCCGCGCGGCCGTGCTGAAGAGCATCGAGGAGCAGGGGAAGCTGACGCCGGAGCTGCGGCAGACCCTCGAGGCGGCCGATACCAAGCAGCGGCTTGAGGATCTCTACCTCCCCTTCAAGCCCAAGCGCCGTACCAAGGCGCAGATCGCGCGGGAGGCGGGCCTCGATCTCCTGGCGCGCGCACTGCTCGATGATCCAGCGCTCGATCCGCAGGCCGAGGCGGTCCGCTATCTCAAGGAGCCTTTCACCACCGGGCAGGGTGAGAATCCAGGCGTTCCTGATGCCAAGGCGGCACTCGAGGGCGCCCGCCAGGTACTGATGGAGCAATTCGCGGAGGATGCCGCTCTGGTCGGGGAGCTGCGCGAGCACTTGCGCGCCAGCGCACGGCTGCTCTCCAAGGTGGCCTCCGGCAAGGAGGAAGCCGGCGCGAAGTTCCGCGACTACTTCGACTACCGGGAGCCGCTCGGGGCCATTCCGTCGCATCGGGCGCTCGCGCTCTTTCGCGGCCGCAAGGAAGAGGTCCTGCAGCTTGCATTGAAGCTTCCGGAGGAGCTGGAGGAAGCCGGCCAGCCGGCTGCAGCACCGCCCGAAGCACTCAACTCCTGCGAGCGCAAGATCGCTGCGCGCTTCGATATCGCAAGCAGAGGCCGCGCGGGCGATCCCTGGCTGCTGCAAACGGCCCGCTGGACGTGGCAGGTGAAGCTCGCCTGGCAGCTCGAGGGCGAGCTGCTTGCGGAGCTGCGCGAGCGCGCGGAGGAGGAGGCCATCCGCGTCTTCGCCCGCAATCTGCACGATCTGCTGCTCGCCGCCCCGGCAGGCCCCAGGGCCACGATGGGCCTCGACCCAGGGCTGCGTACGGGGGTGAAGGTCGCCGTGGTGGATCGCACCGGCAAGGTGGTGGAGACTGCGACCATCTATCCGCATGCGCCGCGCAACGACTGGAATGGGGCGCTGCACGTCCTCTCGGCCATCGCGAAGAAGCACGCGGTCGACCTCGTGAGCATCGGCAACGGGACTGCTTCCCGGGAAACCGATCGGCTGGCGGGTGATCTGATCAAAGCGAATCCGCAGCTCAAGCTCACGAAGATCGTGGTCTCGGAGGCCGGCGCATCGGTGTATTCCGCCTCGGAGCTCGCCTCGCGCGAGCTGCCGGGTCTGGATGTGACGCTGCGGGGCGCGGTCTCGATCGCGCGCCGGCTGCAGGACCCGCTGGCCGAGCTCGTCAAGATCGACCCGAAGTCGATCGGAGTAGGCCAGTACCAGCACGACGTCAACCAGACGAGACTCGCGCGCTCGCTCGATGCGGTGGTGGAGGACTGCGTCAATGCCGTGGGCGTCGATGTGAACACGGCTTCGCCGGCGCTGCTCGCCCGCATCTCGGGGCTGTCGGAGTCCCTGGCCGCCGCAATCGTTCGACACCGGGACGAGAAGGGCGCGTTCCGCAGCCGCGAGGCGTTGCGCGAAGTGCCGCGCCTCGGCGCCAAGACCTTCGAGCAGGCAGCCGGCTTTCTGCGCATCAACGATGGCGAGAATCCGCTCGACCGCTCGGCCGTGCACCCGGAGGCGTATCCGCTCGTGCAGCGCATCCTCGCGGATCTGCGCAAGCCGGTCGCCGAGGTGATGGGCGACTCGCGGGCGCTGCGGCAGATCGAGGCCGCCCGCTACACGGACGAGCGCTTCGGCGTTCCGACCATCCGTGACATCCTGCGCGAGCTGGAAAAGCCCGGGCGGGATCCGCGTCCGGAATTCAAGTCCGCCGTGTTCCAGGAGGGCGTGGAGGACCTGAAGGACCTGTCGCCCGGGATGATGCTGGAAGGTGTGGTGACCAACGTCACCAACTTTGGCGCCTTCGTCGATGTCGGCGTGCACCAGGACGGACTGGTACACATCTCGATGATGTCGGAGCGGTTCATCAAGGACCCCCGTGAGCTCGTCAAGGCGGGCGATGTGGTGAAGGTGAAGGTGCTGGAGGTCGACCTGCAGCGCCGGCGCATCGCGCTGACGATGAGAATGAGCGACTCCTCACCGCGCGCGCGGCCGGAGGGTGCGCGCCATGGCATTGGCGAGCGCGATCAGAGGCACGCAGCTCAGCGGCCGGCAGGACGCGGCGACCTGCACCGCAAAGCCGAGCCGCAAGGTAATGGAGTCATGGCGGATGCGCTGAAGCGGGCGCTGAAGCGCTGAGCGTCAGCCGGTGCCAGCCCGCCGGAGACGGTCGATAGCGGTCACCAGATGATGGCTGGTTTCCAACAGCGGAACGGATAGCCCGAGCTCCCTCGCCTTGCGGACGGCGTAGCCGAAGGTCTCCTCGACTTCGAGCGGCCGGCCCGCCTGCAGGTCCTGAAGCGCCGACATGCGGTGATGAGGAGCCCGGGATCGCATCTGCTCTCCAGCCCGGCGCACAGCTTCGACGGCATCCGGCTCCTGCGCCTCCAGGATCATGCGCACGGGTAACGAGGCCGCGCCGTCGACCAGATCGATTCCCTGCGCCCTCGCCACCTGGGCCACCTCGCGAGTGAGCCGCACCAGCAACACTGCGCAGTCCGCATCCATGAGAAAGCGCCAGCTCACCGAACGTGTGGTCACGGCCATGCTCACGAGCCCCAGCCAGACCGTGAACTTGCTCCACTCCAGGGAAAGGATGTCGGCGACAGCGCTCGAGCGGACGCCCGCCTCACCGATCGTGCCGGCGATGCGCCGCGCCCGCTCACTGATGCCGCCGGCAAGCTCGCCAAGCGGCAGACTCACATTGCGGGTGAACAGGACCTCGCCGGACGGCAGCAACTCGCCGCTCGTGTCGGCGAGAGCGCCCAACACCCGATCCGCGCCGAACGCGCGGGTGAGCAGCTCGTTCTTCAGGACACCATTTTGAATGGAAAGCGCGGCGCCGACCCGCACGTGCTTCAGCCGCTCGAGCGCGGCTTCCGTGCCCGGCGTCTTCATCGCCACGATCAGGGTGTCTACCGCCTGGAGCTGGTCCGGGTCGGTGACCACCGCGACCTGTGCCGAGAATTCGGCCAGCCCCTTGATGCGCAAGCCGTCCTGCTGCACCGCGCACGCCCGATCACCGCGCGCAATGACGGTCACGGAGTGTCCGGCCCGCGCAAGATGCGCGGCCAGGATGGAGCCGATGGCACCGGCACCGAGAACGGCGAATTCAGCGGTCACGTCTGCGCCTCCCAAACGGAGGCCAGTATACCGCCGCTAGCCGGCAAGTACGGACGCCGCCGTGGGGTGCAGCCGCCCCAGTACGGCGCCGAGCTGCCTCACTTCCTCGACGGTGTTGTAGTGCGCAAGCGAGACGCGGACGGCGCCACTCTGCGGATCCAGGCCGAGGCGGCGCATGAGCCTCGGCGAATACATGTGCCCATCGCGAATGGCGATGCCCTCGTCCGCAGCGGCCTGTGTGACCGCAGCAGGCGGTATCCCGGGAAGATTGAAACAGAGAGTCGGCACGCGCTGCGCGATCTGACTTTCCGCGCACACGCCGTAGATTTGCGCGCCGCAATCCAGCAGCACCCGCAGCAGCTCACGCGACAGGCCTTGCTCGTATTCCCGGATCGCTCCCATGGCCGCGCGGCAGTCTTCGCGCAGCGACGCCGCAACCGCCGGGCCGCCGCGCCCGGTTACCGCGCGCCCCAGCTCCGCCAGGTAATCGACGGCAGCCGCCATGCCGGCCACGTTCTCATAGATGAAGGTCCCGGCCTCGAGCTTGCCGGGCGGCTCATCGGGTATGAAGTCCTCACGAAAGGACGGGAGCCTGGTGAGCGCCTCATGGCGGCCCCAGAGAAAACCCATGTGTGGCGAGAATATCTTGTATCCCGAGCAGACGAGATAGTCGCAGTCGAAGGCCTGGACGTCGATGATGCCGTGCGGACCGTAATGCACGGCATCGATGAAGATCTCTGCCCCCGCCGCATGTGCCAAGTCCGCCGCGGCACGCACATCCACGATGCTCCCGAGTGCGTTGGAAGTGAGCGTACATGCGACGAGACGTGTCCGAGGCCCGAGCACCGGGCGCAGATCTTCGGGGTGCAGCCGGCCGTCCTGCCGCATGCGCCACCAGCGCACCTTCGCGCCCATGCGCTCGAGGACGAGCCATGTCGCGACATTCGCCTCATGGTCGAGGTCGGTGACCACGATCTCATCGCGCTCATCGAGCATCTGGCCGACGGCGAGGCTCACCATGCGGATGAACGAAGTCGCATTCATGCCGAAGGCGATCTCCTCCGGCCGCCGGGCATTGACGAGCGCGCCCACATGCGAGCGAGCGCGGGAGATCATGGCATCGACGGCAAGGCTGCGTGGATAGCGCCCACCGCGCTGCACATTGTGCTCTATCAGATGGTGCCGGACCGCTTCGAGCACACGGTCGGGCACCTGGGCGCCCGCCGCGTTGTCGAAGAGCACGGAGCGACCCGCCGCGCGCAGCGCGGGGAACTGCCGCCGGAACGTCTCGACCGGAAACTCACTGGTCATCCTCGGGCTCCCTCAGGTCCACGCAGCGAAGCGCGCCCGATGGCCGGCCATGGCCGCGACGAACCGATCGATGTCCTCTTCGGAATTGTAGAAATGAATGCTGGCGCGGACGTTGTTGTCCCTGAAGGAGGTCACGATGTCCTGCTCCAGCAGCTGCGCGAACAACCCCGCCGCATCGCGCGACGGCACGGCGACCATGGGCCCCCTGCGCGCATCCGCAGCCGGCGTGATGGCGGGCCAACCGATGCCGGAGAGTCCCTCCATGCAACGCCGCGTCAGCGATCGGACGCGCTCCTCGATAGCGTCCGTCCCCGTCTCGAGGATGATCTTCAACCCGGCCTCCGCGGCGTAGCAATTGGCGACTGCGGGCGTGCCAGCTTCGAAGCGCCGCGCCGTAGGCGAAGGATGGTTGGCCGTGATGTCCATGGCAGCGATGTCCTCCTGCGCGAACCAGCCGGTGTTACCCGGCACCAGCTCGCGGATCAGCTGCGAGCGGACGTAGAGAAAGCCGATGCCCGCGGTGCCGAGCAGATACTTCAACATTCCACCGACCGCGAAATCGACCCCGAGCGCCCGCGCATCGACCGTCATGGCGCCGATCGCCTGGTAACAGTCGACCATCACGCGGGCACCTCTCTCGTGAGCCAGCCGCGTGATGCCGGCGATATCGAGCCGCGCACCGTTGCGGAAGCAAACCTGCGTCACGGCGACGAGCTGCGTGCGCTCATCGATTGACCGGGCGAAATTCTCGAGCGGGATGTAGCCGTCCGGCGCGACCGGCACATGGACCACCTGCGCGCCGCGACGCTCCTGCGCATGCCAGATCTGCGCATTGGTCGGGAACTCGAAGTCGCTGATGACGACTTTGTTGCGTGGCCCGCTGAAATCGAGCGCACTCGCGAGCGCATTGATGCCCGCGGAAGCAGACGCGGTCACGGCGATCTCATCCGGCGTCACACGAAGCACGCCTGCCATCGCCGAGCGCACCGCCTCGTTCTTGGTGATCCAGACGTCCCAATTGGCCCCGACGGCCAACCGATCGTCCATGTAGGCGTTGAACGCATCCCGCACCGTGTCCGCCAGGGCACAATACGACCCGCTGTTGAGATAGGTCTTGCGCTCGAGCACCGGAAATCTGCGCCGCAGCGCCTGAAAATCGGTCGTCATCCCCCACGCTCCCGTGATTGCGCCTCATCACCCAAATGACAGTCGATGGCGCCGGCGGCGGCCGGCCGCAGCTGCGCCCGCCGCATAAAGTAGGCCAGCGAAACGAGTGCGAGCCAGGGCACGCCATACAGCCACGAAACGCGCAAGGTCGGATCGAGGCCCATCGTCACCAGGATCCCGGCGAGCATGGCGAGGCCCGCATACTGCATCCAGGGGAAGAATGGCATCCGCACCGGCAATGCGTTCCCACCCTGCCTGCGGCGAAAGCTCAGGTGGCTGACGAGTATGAACATCCACACGAGTATCGCTGCAAAAAGTGCTACTCCGAGGAGATCGGCGTAGGCATCGGGCGTATACGCGGACACCGCGGCGGCGATCAGAACGAAAACACCGGAGACGAGGATCGCCGCCACCGGGCTGCCGCGCTTGCTCAGAGTCCCGAGCCGGCGCGGCGCGTACCCGCCGCGGGACAGGGAGAACAGCATGCGGGAGCAGAGGTATACGTCGGTATTCATGCTCGACAGCGCGGCGCTGATCACCACGAAGTTCATGATGCCCGCCGCATCCCGGATACCCGAGTGCTGGAAGACCGTGACGAACGGACTCTGCGCAACGACCTTCACACCCGTTGTGGTCCAGGGAATGACCGCTACGATCACCGTGATGGAGAGCACGTAGAAGAGAAACAGCCGCAGCACCATGGTGCGCAGCGCCGCCGGAATGGCCACTTCCGGGTCCTTCGTCTCGCCGGAAGTCACGGCAATGACTTCGATGCCGTTGAAGGAGAAGATCCCGACGGTTACCGCCATCCACAGCCCCGACACGCCCTTCGGCAGAAACCCGCCGGTAAGGCCCGTCAGGTTGTGCATGCCGATGGCGGGCCGGCCGATACCGGCGATGGCAGTGAGCCCCAGGATGACGAACAGGACGATCGCCACGACCTTGATGAGGGCCAGCCAGGACTCGAGTGTGCCGAAGTTGCCGACCGAGCGAGAGTTGAGGTAGAGCAGGATGAGGCAGAAGCCGAGCGCCCACATCCAGACCGGCACACCCGGGAACCAGTACTGCATGTAAAGACCCGCCGCGACTGCCTCCCCGCCGACGGCGATGGCTTCCGCTATCCAATACGTATAGCGCACCACGAAGCCGGCCCAGGGATTGAGGTATGTCTCCGCATACGTGCCGAACGAGCCCGCCGTCGGATGCACCACCGCCATCTCGGACAGGCTGAACACCATCACCAGCGCGACGAATCCCGCGAGCGCGTAACTCACGATGACGGCCGGTCCGGCATAGCCCACCGCGAGCCCGCTGCCCATGAACAGGCCCGTGCCGATGGCGCCCCCGAGCCCGATCATGACGATCTGGGCTTTGCCGAGGCTGCGCCTCAGGCCGCTCTCCCGCTCGCTCAGCTCATAGGCGTCCGCGCTTGCCATGGGTCGTTCGACTAGCCGTCAGTCGTAGTAGTTGACGCTGGGATTGTCACCGGGGCAGATGACCCCTACGACGAACATGCCGTTGGCCGAGGTCGCCTCCAATGAGTGCAGCTGTTTGCGCGGCAGGAAGATCGCCTCCCCTGCCTTCACCGGCGCCTTGCGATCCTCGGTCCACAAGTAGCCTTGGCCATCGAGGACGATGATCGACTCCTCGTAAAGATGGCGGTGCGGGGCAGCCTTGGAGCGGGGAATATGGCC
>DASVWT010000387.1:0-9606 GCA_036393055.1 Steroidobacteraceae bacterium | reverse complement strand
CTCTAACGCGCTCCGATGAGCGCCGACAAAAGCCGCTCCTGATGCACGATGCGCCGGTTCTGCGCGAAAATCGATTGCAGGGACGGTTCCCACGGCGTCGGCCCAGGGGCTCGAGTGTCTCTCGGCAGGACGGCACCTTCGGCATCGGCAGAGGCGACGGCCTCAAGATAGTCGGCCGCGCTCATCCGCCAGGGAATGAGCCCTAACGCCATGACGCGCGCACAGATTGCAAGCCCGGCGGCATCGAAGTCGCCGTGATAGCGCAGCTCGGCACCCGAGGCGAGAAGCTGGGACAAGAGGAGCAGTACCGTGGAACTCGGATTACCGTTCGTCGAGATCACCGGGGTCGATGCATGCCTCTGAGCAGCCGCCTCGACGATTCGTGGATTCTCGACAACCAGGATGCGGCTGCCGCGCGGCACGGCGGCGGGATGCGCCTCCAGAGCGAGCCGGCTGATGTGCAGCGGGACGCTCGCGGCGAGAGCCGCTGTGGCGAGGGGTTCGAGACCGCATCCTTGGGAGAGCGGCAATCGCCAGGTGAGAGCGGGTGCGGAGGTGAGATCGAAGTGAACGCCGGCCTGCGCCCAGAGATCGCGGCGGTCGGTTGCCTCCAGCCTGAAGGCCAGGGCTCGGCTGAGGGCCGCTTCGATGCGCGTGCCCGGGTCGAGCGCATGCGCGGAACCCAGCAGGCGGGCGGCCAGATCGATCCGGCTGATCGGCGCCGGGCGCTCCTGCGCGAGGTAATCGAGCACCGCTCGAATGCTCTGCAACAGGGCGCGGGCTGGCGCGGCCTCGAGATTACGGAAGATGCCGGCGCGGATGACTTCATCGATCCACTCTCTCGCCCACGGCTCCGGCCAGTCGGCGACGGTGGCGCGCGCAAGCTCGCGCGCTTGGCGCCGCTCGGCTCGTGCTGCACGCAGACGGGCGGGCTCCGCGGAGACTTCGTGACCGAGATGGGCGAGCGCCTCGGTGAGGCTCGCACCGACTCCGAGGCGCACCAAGCCTGCCTCGAGCGCGGTCAAATCCACCGACTGCCCCACACGGGGGCCGAGCAGGGACTTCAACGCCAGTCTCGCCGATGATGACAACGGAGGAAGCGGAAGGCGCCCGCGGCTGTCGCACCCACGCGCTTCGAGACGCCGACGCACGCGTAGCCACAGAGCATCGAGATCCGGCACCCGAAGCGATGCTGGCGCGGTCACAAGAGAGACGCCTGGAATTGTGTCGTATCGGCCTCGATGTCAGGGCCGGGAAGAAATCTCCCGGCCGCGGGCAACAGGCGAAGTACACGTGGCTCGGCGGGCGAGGAGTCAGACGACTGCGTTCCGCTGCCGGCCTGACCGGTCTGCTGCGCCGGATCGTGCGTCGAGACCCAGGCGGCGAGGCGCAAATCGAGCATCAGATCCGTGACCCGGCGCGCGAGCCGCTCGGGCGAGTCCACGAGCTCCCCCGCCCATCTGCGGCTGTTGGTCTCGGCCAGCTCTCCGATCGCATGCACAATGTCCTTCCAGTCGGCGGCTCGCGCCGGCAAAGCGGAAAGTCGGCGAATGAGGAGCAGCGCCGCATGGCATACCGTACCGCCCGCCGGAAATCGCATCTCCGCCAGAGCCCCGGAAGGGTCGATCGCCGCGATGCCTTCAGCCCGGGCCTCGAGTGCGAGACCGAACATTTCTTCGAGCAGATCCGCCTCCTCCCCGAGGCGGCGGCGCAGCTCCGACCATTCGGCATCGCTCAAGTCTGCGCGATACAGGACCGGATCCTCGACCAGCCGGCAACGCATCCACTGCCGGATCGCGCCCCGCCGCTCGGCACGCGCCAGCAGGTCCTGCGGGCTGTCCGCCCCCACGAGAGCGGAAAGCGGCAACAGCGCAATGCGCTCCGGCCGGATCTTCAAGACCGCATCGGCCGTCTCGTCTGCTGCGTAGGCGTCGACGCGCTGGTACAGCTCGCTGGCAAGGCCTAACCCGATCATCCACTGCAGCACGCAGACCAGCCCGCGCCGCATCGTCGGGGAATCCTCGAGTGTGATGTCAGCCTCAACGGCTGCCGAGCGCACGCGCTCGACCAGATCCCGGAGGCTGATCACCGCGGGTCCTGCAACTGTCGAGCCGAGGACGAGGGCGAGCAAGGTGTACTCCAGCGGATGGAATGAGCGACCGCTCGCCGTCCGCAGCGACCGGCGCTCGGCGACGAAGCCGTCTTTGAAAAGACGCGCTGTATCGGCGTTGACGTGCAGCCGATAGCCGAGACGCTGCGTGAGCCAGCGGTCGAGCTCCGACTCATTGCGCCGGATCTGGCGAAAGAGCTCCGGGTCGTGCTCCTTGCAGGTCAGCGGGCGCTGCACGAGATGGCGGGCGCAGGCTTGCAGCTCGAGGGCCGATTGCGCAGAGCGGTCAGACGGCACTGCGCAGCGCCTCCGGCGAGTTTGTCGCGCCGATCGCGCCGGCGGCGCGCACCGTCAGGGTCAGATTGAGAATCGTCCATGTGCCGCCTGGCGTATGAACACGCGTGTGTCGGCCTCTCGTGCGCTCGATGCGGCAAACCACCGGCCCGTCGGTCCGCTCGATGGCCGCCGCGCGAGTGCCGAGCTGCACGAGGGCTCGCCCGACGATCTCCTGCAACCGCCTGAGCGCACCGGCCGAGACGGTACGCCCGTCGATCACGGGCTGATCGAGCAGCTCGTAATCCGCACGCTCGCGCCTCGCGCGCTCCTCGGCGCGACGCCGCTCGAGAAGTGTCCGCTCCCGGGTCCGATCCGGGATCGGCGTGATCCGCCCCCGCGGCGTGTTGTCGCCGCGTTCCCTGAGGGACTCCGGGACCTCGGCACGTGGCGCGTCCCACCACGAAGTCGCAGTTGACACGGGGTCGCCGGCGTCGGCTGCAAGCGTGCCGTAATGATTGCTCGGTGAGAGGCCGAAGGCCGCTACGGCGAGCCGCGGGGCTTCCTCTGGCGATCGCGCAAAAAACTGCGCGAGGCGCAGGAAGTCTGCCCGACGGGACGCCGAGCCCACACCGGCCCGCGACAGGCGCGTGAGATTGAGGGTCAGGGTACGCACTGCGGCAACTGCCTCGCGCGTCAGGGTCTCGATGCGCGAGGGCCGCCCCGATCCGCGCAGAAACCACGAGCCCAGATGCTCCCAATCCTGAAGCCGCGAGCCTGCGCGGTGACGCACGGCAACACTGCCGGAGAGGCCGGCCGCATCGACGCGGCCGGCCAGGCCCTTGCCGGCGCGCTCCGCCAGGAGCGTGAGCCGATCCTGAAGCATTGCTAGCCGGTACCCGATCGGCCGCGCGGCCCGCTCGATCTCCTCCAGCCGCTCGCCGACATAGCCGACCAGCACTTCGGCGAAGAACCGCAGCTCCTCGGGCGCGAGATCGTAACGGCTCTGCCACTGATTGATCGCGGCGAAGAGCTGTGTGATTTCTGCCGTGAATGCCTCGTGAGGGTCAAACACGGCGCTGACCGCATCGGCCAACAGGTCGGCCTCCGTATGCTCGATGTCGAGCGAGCCGATGCGATCCAGCGCATCGAGCAAGGCACGCAAGCGCGAAGTCGAGACATCGGTGACCGCATCCACGCGGGTCAATATGCCCTCGACCATCTGGTGCACTTCCTGACCGGCGCGCGTGATGAGATAGCGGTTACGCCGACGGTAGTAGTCCTGGATGCTCTGCGGGTTGCCCACCGCCGACGAGACGGTGAGATTGCCCCAGCGGCGCAGGGCTTCGAGCCGGTCACCGACCAGCTCCACCTCGAGGGCGTAATCGGCCTGCGCGAGCCGCGCCGCGATCGCCTCGGGCGTGAACTCCGAGAAGAACGTGCCGGCAAAGATGCCCATAATCGCGCGGTAGTCCGCCCATTCGGACGCGTTGATGTAGCGAAAGAGATCGCGGGCGCCGGTACTCGAGTGCGCAGAGGATCGCTCCGGGACGCTCGGTGCCTCCGGTAAGCTCATCCGCCCATCTCCCGGCGGCGTCCATCCCAGCGCGAATGCTCGAGAACGATCGTGGCGAGATCGGCATCGCGGATCACCTCCGTGATGGCGAGCTGCGGAACGGTCTCGTGCGTTCCCCACAGGCGCTCACTGGTCGCGATGAAATCGAGGTCGAGCTCGACCAGCAGGCCGAAAAGCTTCGGATGATTGTCCTCGGAGACCTTGGCGAAGGCATCATCCAGCAGGATGAAGCGCGGCGCCTCGGGCGCGACTGCGGCGAGGCCATCGCATGAGGCGGCGACGGCCGCGAACAGCGGCAGATACGACACGAGCTTCTTCTCACCCTCGGAAAGCGCGGTACGGCGGCTCAACCGCTCCGGCGAGCGGCCCGGCCGCTCGAGCAGAATGGTCATGGCGTGCCAGGCACGATAATCGAGCACGCGTGCGATCAGGTCGCGATACGGCGCGCCCGGGTCTTCCCGATGCGCGTCGTCTATGCGACGGCCGAGCGCTTCGGAGAGGGTCCGGTCTTCCTCCGTCGTGCGCAGATCCGGCGTCTTGGCGAGCAGATCGATCGTCTCGGCAAGCGCAGGATCGAGGTCTTCCCGCCGGCGCCACCTGAGGCGTACGCCGATGCCATGCGAGGTGGTGATCGCGGACAGCCGCTCGTTCATGCGCTCGATCAGCTCGCCCGACGCGTGAAGCTTGCCTGCGATCTCCCGTGCGACCAGCCCTTGCAGGAGATTTCGCAACGCCTGGTGTTGCTTGGTCGAAAGCAGACTCGAAAGCGTCCCAAGCTGACTCTCCACGAGCTGCGCCGCGGCCGGGAGCGGTGTCTGCTGGGCGAGGGGACCGGTGACCTCGACGTGTAACGGCAGATGCTCGTCCGGTTGCCGATCCTCCGCGTCCCAGCCGGCTCCGAGCGAGTCCCGGCGCCGCCGGATCGACTGGCGAACGCCTTCGGCCGTGGTCGGCGGCTCCTCGGGGCGCGGGACCTGCGTGCGAATCGCCTCGGTCAGGTGGCGAGCAGCTGCGATGGGGCTCTCGGCAGCGGTAAGCCCCCCTGCCAGTGTTGCACGCAATCTGGCGCCGGCCTCGTCCTCCTCAGCCGGTGCTGCGGTGGCGATGCCGTCTGCGACGTCCTTCGGCGGCTCGACCGCCACTTCGATCAATCCCGGCACGGTCAGCGCCCGCTGGAGAAAATCCACAGTCTGCCGGCACTCGGCATCGGCGCGCTCACGCGCGTGAGCGGCGGACTCGCAGTCCTTCTGGGCACCGGACACATCGGCGGCGGCCTGCTCGAGCGCGGTTTCGGTTTGCTCCCGAGAGCGTTCCGCCTCTGCCAACTCACTCTCCTGGCGGGTGATGGCGGCCACAACCTCCCGGTAAGCCACGCCGACGGTTGCATCCAAGGTCTTCAGGCGCACGCTCGCGGAGCTCAGCTCTGCCTCAACGCTGACGAGTTGCGAACGGCTCTGCTCCTCGTTGTCGCGGGCAGCCTGCCAGTCCTCGCCGCGATCCCGCCACCGGTCGATGGCGCGCGCCAGCTGCACCAGCCCGCGCTGCGCGTCCCGGCTCTCCTGGATGATCCGTCCGAGATCGTCTCTGATGCCGCGCAGCTCGCGGAGCGTGGCCGGCAGGGACAGTCGGGCGGCGGTGCCCTGCGCGTGGGCGACCGCTTCCGCGTGACGCAGCTCGGCCGATTGCAGTGCGGAACGGCGCGCGCTCAGCTGCTCTTCCGCTCTCTGCGCGTCCTTCTGCGAGCTGTTGTGTTGCCACATTGCGCTCTGGAGGGGACGATCCGACGGAATGCGCGCGCGCAGCTTCACCGCCTCATCTAGCGCAGCCCTAGCCGACTCGGCGTCGTCGGCGAGCCGCTCGCATTGCTCCTTGGCCTGCGCCAGGGCGAGCGCGCTCTGCGCGCGCTGACGCTCCAATGCCGCGCGCCGAGCGCTGACGCCAATGTGCTCGGCCTCGCGCTTCAGATGCCGGCCGCACAAGGCGCCCAACCTGAACTCCCCCTCGGGGGTCACGACCGTATCGGCACCCGCGGCCGGGTCCGTCGAGATCGCGCGCAGGATGCGCTCGATGTTGCCGCGCATGTCGGCATCGACGCCATTCTCGGCATCGGAGCGCAGCAGACTGCTCAGCGGCGCGGCCACCTCGGTACCATCCGGCGCAATCACGACCTGACCGTCGGCCAGCCGCAGCGCACCCCGATGCACTTCGGCGGCCAGCAACCCGGAAGCCTCGAGTGCGCCTTCCAGACCGGCCCGCGCCGGGCCGTCGAGCTGCTCCTTGAAATCGACCAGCTCCGCAAGACACCGGCCCGTACGCAGCTGCCATCCGAGCAGTGGCGGATCGGGCAGCTCTTTGGCCGCCAGCTCCGCGTCGCGCGCCTCGAGCTCATGCACGATTTCCCACTGCCGCTTCAGTGCGGCCTCTCGCTCGGCGCAAAGTCCTTCGTGTCGTCGAATCGTCGGAGCGATCCAAGACTCGAGCGTCGGGCCGATCCGCTCGAGGGCGAGGTCATCGCGAACGGCAATCGCCTCTGGCGGCGGCTGAATCCATTCAAGCCCGTGGGTGTCGTGATGTTGCTGGACCTGCTGCAACCAACGGCTGACGGCGTCCTGCCAGCTCTCGATGGCGGACTGAAGGGACGCGAGCGCATCGGCGAGGGCGCGGCGTGCCTGGTCGGCGGTCGACTCCGCCTCCGCTGCCGCGCGCTCTGCCTCCTGGACGGTACGCTCGGCGGCCTCGACCCGTTCGATCGCCGCTTCCACGGACTCTACCTCCTCGACTCGCTGGCGCGCCGCGGCACTGAGCGCCGACAAGGCGCGGTCGTCCGCTGCCGTCGCGAACGGCTCGGGCGGCACCCGCTCGAGCCCATCGGCGGAGTCAGGGCCGGAGGCGATCGACGGGAGACCAGGCGGGCGGGCCGTGAGCGCACATCCAGAGGACAGGCTGGCGAGGTCGGACAGGCGGCAGCGCAAGGCGTCATGATCCGTCGAGGCGTCCTGCCGGGCGCGCTGGACAGCGCTCGCGGCGCGCTCCGTGGCGACATGCAGCCGTCCGAGCGCCTGCGCTGCCGCCGCCTGGTTGCGCCCGAGGCTCTCGACGCGGTCGCGCAGGTCGTTGAGCTGAGCCCCGGACTTATAGCCCTCGCTCGCCTCGAGAGCCGCGATGACGGTACGCAGCCTCTCAAGTTCGCCCGCGAGCTCGCGCTTGCGAGCCTCCGCGATCCTGTGTCGGTCCAACGCTTGTGTATGCGCGCGCCGCGCCTTCTCCTCATCGCTGCGGCGATCGCGGCAGAGGCGCACAGCATCGTGGGTCCGATCCGTCAGGCGATGCAGCTCCGTGCGCGCGTAGTTGCGATACGCGCTGGACAT
The DNA here is from genome assembly GCA_036393055.1 of Steroidobacteraceae bacterium. Taxonomy (GTDB): domain Bacteria; phylum Pseudomonadota; class Gammaproteobacteria; order Steroidobacterales; family Steroidobacteraceae; genus 13-2-20CM-66-19. The sequence goes on along the minus strand of DASVWT010000387.1, from coordinate 2,279 downwards.
GGCGCGAAGCGCTTCCGCCGTACGACCGAGGTCGGTGACGTTCCGCCGATGCTCCTCCAGGTCCTCGAGGGGTTGCGCCGCATCGTCGAGGGCCGCCTCGGAGAGCTGCGGCAGCGCATCCTGCAAATACTGCGGCAGCTCCGCATCGAGGCGATCCCCGACCCTGGGGTTGCGCACGATGCGCAGCAGATGCAAATGCTGCTCGATATCGGCGCCGCCGAAGAGCCGGCGGCGAAGCTCCGCGCGGTAATCAGGGCGCTGCTCCTGTCCATAGACCGGGTCCGACCCGATTGCGGCCCGCAGGGCCTCGCGACTGAGCGGCACCCGGCCGTCGACGAGATGCAGGTCGAGGCCCGGCCGGCGCGAGGTGATGAACCACCAGGTCGTGACCTGCTCCGCGGAGCGGCTGGCGCGGATGCCGCAGCCGAAGGCGAGATATGAGTCGCCCTTCGCGACTTCCAGCCACAGATAGCCTTGCGGCTGCGGCTCGTCCCTGCCCGACAGCATCCAGCTGCGGAGCATACCGGACTGTTCCCCGGCGGCATCGATGCGGCGGGTGTCGGCATCCAAGAGGAAGGGCAACAGCATGTTCATCGCCGTCGACTTCCCGGAGCCATTGATCCCCCGCAGCAGTAGGCGCCCGCCGGCGAAATGCAGGATTTCGTTGTCGTATTGATAGACATTGATGATGCCGGCGCGGCTCAGGGTCCAGCGACCGGCACCTTCGGCCACGCCGTTGGTCTCGCGGCGGACATCCGGTGAGTTATCCTGTGAGCTCATTCCGATGGTCACCGGTCAGGCAAAGAATCCACCACCGCGCTCCGCCATGGTTGAGTCAACAGACCGCGATGCGGGAAGAAATTACGCATCTCGCTACCTTTCCCACTTTCACACCAAGCTCTTAAAGCGCTCGAATCTGACTGCAAGCCGGTCGCGGTCGGGGCAGTCCTTAGCGCGGCTCGGAAGGTGCAACGCGCCCCCGTTGAGCCGCTTCAACGCTTCGAGCATCGGACCATCCTGTTTGGACAGCAACCGATCTGAGACATGCAGCCGGTAATCCGGATCGATGCCGATCAGATGCGCGTCAAAGGCCGCGTGATGAATCTTCGAGAGGGGGACGCCATTGGGTACCACAGGCTGGCCGAGCAGTTCATCGCTGTCCGCAACGATATGAGCAGCGTCCAGCAATAGCGGCTCTGGTAACCCTGAAAGGGCGCAGCGGCCGCCGTATGCAGCAATAACTGCCTCGCGGAATGATGCCTGGTGCAATCGTTGCTTTACCGCCCGGAGGGCATAACGGCGCTCCAGCGCGCTTTCGGGCGGCATCAGTATGCCTTCTTCTGCTCCTGCGAAAGCTACACGAGCCTTCAAAGCTTTGGGATCCCAGCCAGATATGAAGGCAGGAAACACGGCTTGGTATCTGCCCGGCGCTATACCCAGGAAATAGATGACCGGTGTCCGGTTCTCAAGCGCCTCCCGAAGCCATCTATTGTCGGCCGCATCAGAATCCTGCCCCATAAATGCATAATCGATCGTCTCATCGCCCTGGAAGATCTGACGATGCACCTGGCGTTGATCGTCATACCAGACCTTCCCGCCCGGTCGCGGGTAGACAGTCTTGATGGATAGCAGATAGCGCATTTGCCGCGGCTTAAAGATGCCACGCTGCGGATTGATCAAAGGGATACGCTCACCGCTGAATACAAATCCTGGTTTCAGATCAACCGCGGTCAAATGGTCGTGAACTTCGCTGAGCCAGCGAACTTGCGCGAAAGCGGCTGCGCGCATCGCCGTATCGAGTTCCTTAGTCGCGTTCAGCGCCACCGCGCATCTCCGAGATGGTTTCTTGCGTTCTCATTCAACGGAAGCAACGTCCGTCTTCGGATCCATAGCGAGGTTATTCTGGTAGCCGAGCAAATTATAACCCAGAAGGCTTTCATGGCGGGGCTCAGCTGCACGATGGATCTGCAGCGCGCCGACGTCGCGGTCGCGATGGGATTCAAGACCCGTCTCATCGATTATCTGCACGAAGCCAGATTACGCTCAAACTCTTCTGGTTCGACGGAACTGGTAGTCTCGATGCCGCGTTCGCTCGCGCAGATGTACAGTCACGCAGGCAAGTACGACGCGTCTCGGCGGTGAGCAGCGCGACCAAGTGTTCTGTATCTTGATCTTGCGCCTGGAGCGCGGGGACGTTTATGGCAACACCTCCCAGTGGCCGCCCTTCTGTGGCCCGACGAATCGCAACCGCCCCGCCTTGACGAGCTTGCTGCTCGCCA
>DASVWT010000386.1:0-6327 GCA_036393055.1 Steroidobacteraceae bacterium | reverse complement strand
GGCGGATACGGCCCGCCGGGTTATGGCCCCGGCGGCTATCCGGGCGGCTACATGCCCGGCGGCGGCTCCGGGATCATGGGCAGCGTCGCGTCCGGACTCGCTCTGGGCGCGGGCGTCGCTGCCGGCGAGGAGCTGGTGCAGCACATGATGGGCGGGGGCTCCAGCGCGGGCAGCGGGGGCCTCATCCCACCCGCGCAGGCCGGCCAGATGCCCGATCCCAACGCAGACATGGGCGGCAATGACTTCGGTCTCAACGACGCCGGCTCCTGGGACGATGGCGGTGGCGGTGGCGGTGGCGGCTGGGACGACGGCGGCGGCGGGGGTGACGGGGGCGGGTGGACGTAACTGAAGTGGCAGGGGTCTTGCCACTGGCCATCCATGGCGGCAGGCCCTCCGGCCCGCGCTCCGTGCGCGGGCGTTCGCGCCGAGCGAGGACACGTCAAGTGTCCTCGCTTAAGGCATCGGCGCTCACCCATTTGCGCGCCAACGGCTCCACGGTGGTCGCCTGCACCAGGATGCTGAAGAGCGCGACCACATAAGTCGCGGTTACGATCAGCTCCTTGGCAGTCCCCTCTGCCAGTGAGAGGGCGAGCGCGATGGACAGCGCCCCGCGCAGTCCGCCCCAGGTCATCAGCTTCACCGTGTGCGGCTCGAAGCGCTGGAAATGGCGCAGCACCGCGACCGGCACCCCCACGCTGACATAGCGTGCGACCAGCACGATCGGCAGGGCGGCCACCGCGGGAAGCAGATACTCGCGTATGGTGCCGGCGAGAGCGGTGAGCTCCAGCCCCACCATGCCGAAGAGGATCAGGTTGAGCAGATCGTCCGCGAGCTCCCAGAACATGAAGAGCCGCACGCGTGTCAGCTCCGACATCGCATACTCACGCCCGCTACCGACGACCAGCCCCATGACGACGGTGGCGATCGGCGCCGACACATTGAGGCTCTCGGCGGCTGCATAGCCGCCCGTCGCCATGGCCAGGGTGATCAGCGTCTCGACCGGGTAACTGTCGACGCCGCGCAGCAGCAGAATGCCGATGTAACCTACTCCCAACCCGAATCCCGCCCCGCCCAGCACCTGTTGGGCAAACATCGCCCCGACCGCCGAGGCCCGTGGCATCGAGGCGATCGGGCTTGCTCCGTGCAGGGTCGGACTCAAGCCGTGTGCGCCGCCGGCCAGTCCGAGCAGCACGACGAAAACGACCACGCCGGTACCGTCGTTGAAAAGCGCCTCGCCCGTTATCTTGGTGAGAAGAGAAGGCGGGACGCCCGCCTTGCTCAGCAGCCCCATGGCGGCAATCGGGTCGGTCGGGGAGATGAGCGCCCCGAAAATGAAACTCTCGAGCAGCGTGAGCGGCGTACCCAGGAAATTCGCCACGTAGAAGAACGCGAGCCCGACGAGCGCCGTCGAGAGGACGACACCGACCGTGGCGAGCACGACCACCAGCCAGCGCGCGCGCGCGAGGCCTGCGACATCGACGTGCAGGCTCCCGGCGAAGAGCAGGAGGCCGAGCAGCCCGTGGAACACGAGGTCCGGGAAGTCGAGGCCGCGCACGGCCAACTGCCCCCAGGCGGTGACCTGCGGCACCACTTGCCCGACGGCCACGGTGGCGACCGAGATCAGGAGCGCCACCGCGGTGATCCCGATCGTGTCCGGCAGATGTACCAGCTTGTAGTTCGCGTAGCCGCTCAAGGCGACCACGGTGATCACAGCCGATACGATGGTGAAGACGGGCATGAAGCGGTCAAAGATATAGGCTTGCGGGCGTTGCCGTCGAGGCCGGCTCCGCCTGAGCCGCGCCGGCGGGGACGCGCGCCCGCGTTGCGCGTACACTTGCGTGCAAAACGTCGCTCAGATGCGACCGAGGGGGGAGCCGGACAACAGTGGCCGACGAGATTCGCAAACGCCTATTGAGCCAGATATTCGGCTATCGGGCTGCGCTGCAGAAGTACCTGCGCAAGTTCACCGCGGGCGCGGAAGACGTCGAGGATCTGGTGCAGGAGGCCTACGTGCGGGTTTGCGCCCTGCCGGACGGGCAGGTGGTGCAATCGCCGCGGGCGTTGCTCTTTCGCATCGCCCGCAACCTGGCGGTCGACCGGGCGCGGCAGAAGGTGAGTCACGCGACCGACGACGTAGCGGATTTCGAGCCGCTGAACGTCTCTTCTTACGAGGCGGAGCCGGATGAGCAGGTGGACCTGCGCCGGCGCTTCGAGTCGTTCTGTGCCGCCGTGGACAGCCTGCCGCCGCTCTGCCGGCGCGTGTTCGTGCTGCGCAAGGTGTACCAGCTCTCCCACGCCGAAATCGCGCAGGCGCTGGGCCTCTCGCACAGCACGATCGAGAAGCACGTGGCCAAGGGGCTGCTGCGCTGCCGCGACCAGCTGCGCAGCCTGGGGCTCCTCGAGGGGCTGGAAGTCGCCTCCGGCGAGGGCGTGCCGCGGTGGCGGGTCAAGGATCGGGAGTCAAGATGAGCGACATCGTCAGACTGAAGACGCAGACGCAGATCGACAACGAGGCGGCGGTTTGGACCTGGCGGCTGGACTCCGGCGAGCTCACGGCCGCCGAGCGGGCCGAGCTCGATGCCTGGCTGCGGGTGGATTCCCGCCATCGCCGCACGCTCGAGGAGCTGAGCCGCACCTGGAGCGCTCTCGACGGCCTGGCGCAGCTTCCGCAGGACGAGGCGATCGTGGCTTTTGCGCGCCCGCAGCGGCGCCGCCGATTCCTGCGGCGGGGATACTGGGGAGCGGCCGCGGCCGCAGTCCTCGTGATCGCTTTCGGCTCGGCGCTCTGGATGATGCGGCGGCCCGGCCTGCAGGTCCTGTCGACCGCCATCGGTCAGCAAAGCCATCTGCGGCTGGCGGACGGCTCTCGGCTCACGCTCAACACCAACACACTGCTCGCCGTGAGACTCACGCCAGGGCGGCGCGATGTGTATCTGCGCAGGGGCGAGGCGCACTTCGATGTCGTGCACGATGCCGAGCGCCCGTTCTTCGTGCACGCCGGCGATGCGGTGATCCGCGATGTCGGCACGCAGTTCGAGGTACGTTTGCGTTCGGACCGGGACATCGACGTTCTCGTCAACGAGGGCCGGGTGGAGGTCCAAGGACCGGCCGTGGCAGCGACCACTGCGAGCGCCGGCGAGCAGCTCCTCGTCGCTGGACCTCACCTCGAGGTCACGCCTGTGAGCCCGCGCCAGATGGCGGACGACCTCGCGTGGCGTGAGGGCGCGCTGGTCTTCGAGGGTGAGCCGCTCTCCGAGGCACTGGCCGAGGTCGGACGCTACACGCGCGCGCACATCGTGCTCACCAGGCCGGAGGTCGGGTCCCTGCACATCAGCGGACGCTTCCGGACGGATGATGTACCGGGCTTTTTTCAGGCATTGCAGGCAGCGCTGCCCGTGCGTGTGAGCCGGCCGGAGCCCGGAATGGTGTATATCGCCCCGCGATGATGATGAAGCGTTGCACCTGAGCCACGAATGGCTCCGCATGCCGCGCGGAAGGCTCACATCCCCGGGCCGACTAGCGTATTTTTGATGCCCAGTCATGGGCACCCAGAGCACGGTCCTTCGCGGCTGGCCCGCGGCTGTCCTTCTCATCGGTACCGTGGTCCTCGGGCTCCGGCCGTCCGCGGCCTGGGCCGAGGAAGCGCCGCGGCGCTTTGAGATTCCGGCCGAGCAGCTCGGCACCGCGCTGGACGAGTTCGCGCGCCAGGCCAATGTAACGCTGCTCTTCTCCTCGACATTGGTTGCCCGTGCGCGCACTGCGGGAGTGCATGGCGCGCTGCCGGTCGCCACGGCTCTCGGACAGCTCCTGGGCGGCACGGGCCTCTCCTTCCGGCAGGTGAGCCCGTCTGCGATCGCGATCGTGGGTACCTCGGATCGCGCGGGAAGGCCGCAGTCTGCCGCGGCCGCGGCTTCAGGCGGCGCGGCGCATTCGCCGGCCGAAGCGGCCCGGCCGCAGGCGGGAGGACGGGGCATGCTGAGCCGTATCGCCGGTCTTCTCTCCCACGCGGGCCGGGTGTTGGGTCGGGGCGACCGCCGGCGGCAGGCGCCGGCGGAGCTGCAAGCCACGCCCAGCTACAACAGCCTGCAGGAAGTGGTGGTGACCGGTACGCCCGAGGTCAGCGGCGTGCGGCTCCTCGATGCCAGCTTCCCGGTGAGCGCCGCGAGTCTGCAGCAGATCCGGATGGCCCAACCCTCGAGCGCGGCCGACCTGTTGAAGATCGTGCCCGGCCTCTGGGCGGAGTCGAGCGGCGGCGAGACCGGCGCCAACATCGAGGTCGCGGGCTTCCCCGGCGGCGGCGATGCGCCCTATGTCACCTACCAGATCGAAGGCTCGCCGGTGTACCCGTCGCCGACGCTGGCGTTCATGGACAACTCCTCGCTGCTGCGGCTCGACGATACCATCGAGAGGTTCGAGGTCGTGCAAGGGGGGCCGTCGGTGGTGTACTCCAACGGACAGATCGGGGCAACGATCAACTTCATTCTGCGCCACGGCACCGCAACGCCGCACGGCGATCTTGCGCTGACCCTGGGAGATGAGGGGCTCTACCGGCTGGACGGATTCTACGGCGGACCGCTGGCATCGGGCTGGCTCGCCAGTATCGGCGGCTTCTATCGCGTATCGAGCGGCATCCGCAACTCCCAGTTTCCGGCGGATGAGGGCGGGCAGCTCACCGAGACCCTGTTTCGCCCGATGTCCAACGGCAGCATTCTCCTGTGGGCGCGCCAGCTCCACGACAAGAATCTCTTCATCACGGACGTGCCGGTGGCGGTGACCCCGGACGGAATGACGGTATCGGCGTTTCCCGGCTTCGCGCCGCTCACCGGTACTTTCGCGGGCAACGCGACGCGAGGCATCACGGTCGAGGAGTTCCCGTGCAGTGTGCCCGGCTGTATGCCCGGTACGATCTCGGCCGATCTCGCGGACGGGCGCGGATCGGACATCCGCATGCTCGGCGGCGATCTCAGCCTGACTTTCGGCCCCTGGACCGTGAGCAACAGGATGGGCTACACGGCCGGCAACATGCCGACCAACGCGCTCTTCAACAACTTTGCTCCGGAGACGCTGGCAAGCTTCGTAGCGGGCAATATCGCGGCCGCCAACGCGAGCCCGACAGTGATGGCCGCGACCGCCGGAGCGCCATTCATCACCGCAACCGCAACCTACGTGGGAAGCAGGGTGCCGGCGGGCGCGGACACCTATGTGGCATCGCTCGGCTTCTGGATCGTGGACAAGAAGATCCATGCCTTCACGGACGACCTGCGCTTCAGCCGGGTCCTGTTCGCCGGCAACACGGCGACGCTCGGCGGCTACTTTGCCAGCTACTCCTCCGATGACACCTGGTATCTCGGCAACGACGAGCTGATGACCGCGACGCCGAACGCGAGGCTCATCGATGTGGCGCTGTACACGGCCGCGGGAGTGGCCGGACCGCTAGGCCAGGTGACGCGGAACGGCCTGTTGAGCGGCGCGTTCTACGCGCTGGCGGACCACTATGACGGCCGCAATGCCGCGGTCTTCCTCTCCGACCAGTGGCGCATCGGTCCCTGGCTGCTCGATGCGGAGTACCGGGCCGAAAACGAGGACGTGGAAGGCGCGCTCGAGGGCAACTCATTCATGGATCTCGATGCCAATCCGCTGACGTTCTACAACAATGGCACGGCCGTCGCCAATGGCGAATGGTCACCCTCGACTTACGACCATACGCTCGGCGCGTGGAGCGCGGGCATCAACTACGAGATCAACCCGCACATGAGCGTCTATGGCCGCATCAACCAGGGCGTGCATTTCCCCGGTTTCGATGACCTGCGCACCGGCGCCCCCGAGTCTCAACAGATCGAGAATTACCAGGTCGGCTACAAGACGCAGACGGACTCGATCTACGCGTCGGTCGATGCCTTCCGCCGACTCTTCTACGGCGTCCCGTTCCCGCAAATCCTGGGCAACGGCACGCAGATTCTGATCATTTCCGGCGCATCCTCCTGGGGCATCGACTTCCAGGCCGATTGGTTCCCGCTCGAGCGCCTCAGCCTGGGGCTCACCGGCGATTGGCAGCACGCGGTCTACACGCATTTCGACTCGTTCGCCGAGGCCGGAACGGTCCTCCTCGACAACAATGGCAACATCCTGCAGCGCCAGCCGCGACTGCAGGTGAGGTTCACGCCGGAGTACACCATACCGGCGCGATGGGGCGAGCTGAAGATATTCGCGACGGTGAGCCACGTGGATCTGCGCTACGCCGACCCTGGCAATACTCAGGTGTTGCCGGCCTACACGACACTCGATGCCGGCGTGATCGGCAAGATCGGCTCGCACCTCGAGGTGCGC
>DASVWT010000385.1:0-5637 GCA_036393055.1 Steroidobacteraceae bacterium | reverse complement strand
GATGTAATCGAGACGAGATACACCCGAAAAAGCCGCCAGTCCCCTGGCGGTTTTTTTTGCCCGGGGACTCGCCAGCCCGGAGCCCAAATCCATGCATTCCCAGACCGACGACCTCCGCATCCGCGGAATGACCGAGCTCGCGACGCCCGAGGAGGTGACGGGCGAGCTGCCCTGCACCGACCGCGCGGCCGCCACTGTGAGCGGTGCCCGCCGGGCGCTGCAGCAGATCGTGCATGGCCGCGACGATCGGCTGGCCGTCGTCATCGGGCCGTGCTCGATACACGATGCGCGTGCGGCGCGCGAGTATGCAGAGCGCCTGGGGCGCGAGCGTGCGCGGCTGGGCGGCGAGCTCGAGCTCGTCATGCGAGTCTACTTCGAGAAGCCGCGCACGACCGTCGGCTGGAAGGGGCTCATCAACGACCCCGGGCTCGATGGCAGCTTTCGGATCAACGACGGCCTGAGACTGGCACGCGGGCTGCTGCTCGCCATCAATGAGCTCGGCGTGCCGGCCGGATGCGAGTTCCTCGACATCATCACGCCGCAATACATTGCGGACCTGGTTGCGTGGGGCGCGGTCGGGGCCCGCACGACCGAGAGCCAGGTCCACCGGGAGCTGGCATCGGGCCTCTCCTGTCCCATCGGCTTCAAGAACGGAACCGACGGCAACGTGCGGGTGGCCGTGGATGCCGTACGGGCCGCCTCGCAACCGCACCATTTCCTCGCCGTCACCAAGCAGGGCCGCAGCGCGATAGCAGCCACGGCGGGCAACGCGGATTGCCACATCATCCTGCGAGGCGGGAAAGCACCCAATTACGACATGGCGAGTGTCGATGGCGCGTGCCGCCAGGCGACCGCTTCCGGTGTCACCACGCGACTGATGATCGATGCCAGCCATGGCAACAGCGGGAAGCGTCCGGAGCGGCAACCCGCAGTGATCAACGACATCGCCGCGCAAATCGAAGCAGGCGACCGGCGCATCGGCGGCGTCATGATCGAGAGTCATCTCGTCGGGGGACGGCAGGACCTCCTGCCTGGCCGAGCTCTCCTCTACGGCCAGAGCATCACTGACGGGTGTATCGACTGGCAGACGTCGGTGAAAGTGCTCGAGCGGTTGGCGGCGGCCGTCGCGCGGCAGCGTGCGCGCAGGAATGAGCCGACCGCTGCCGTGGAGCTGAGTTGACGAAACACCTGGACAGGCGGCTTTCCGTCGCGCCGATGATGGGGCGCACGGACCGCCACTGCCGCTATTTCCTGCGCGGCTTCTCGGCACGGATGCTCCTCTACACGGAGATGATCGCGGCAGCCGATCTGGTGCGCGGCGACAGCGCCCGATTGCTCGGGTTCGATCCCGAGGAGCACCCCGTCGCGCTGCAGCTCGGCGGCTGCGACCCGCGGGAGCTGGCGGCGGCCGCTCGAAAGGGCGAGCAGGCAGGCTATGACGAGATCAATCTCAACTGCGGTTGCCCCAGCGACAAGGCGACCGGCAGGGCGTTCGGCGCCTACCTCATGCAGCAGCCGGAGACAGTGGTGGCCTGTGTGGCCGCCATGCGCGCCGCCGTGCGCGTGCCGGTGACGGTCAAGATGCGGATCGGCGTCATCGAGGGCCGGGGCAAGGCGGCCATCGATGCCAGCCGCCGATTCGGCGATGCCGAGCAAGCGGCGCTTCATGGTCTGGTGGGCGCCGTACGGGATGCGGGTTGCGACGCAGTGATACTCCATGCCCGCAAAGCGGTGCTCGGCGGACTGTCGGCTCAGGACAACCGGGAGATCCCTCCGCTGCGGTATGACATCGTCGGTGCGGTGAAAAGGGCCTTTGCCGATTTTCCGGTCGTCATCAACGGCGGCCTGCGCGAGCCGGCGGCGATTCTGCAGATCCTCGAGGGCCTGGATGGGGTCATGCTCGGGCGCGAGGCGTATCATCGGCCTGTACTCCTTGGCCGGCTCGATGCGCTCGTGTTCGGTGGCAAACCGACAGCCGATGCCACCGTGCGCGCACGCGTCATAGAGCGGATGCAGCGCTATACCGAGCGTCAGCTTGCCCGCGGTGAAAGGTTATCGGCAGTCCTCCGTCACATGCAGGGCTTGTATGCAGCCGAGCCGCGCGCATGCGAGTTCCGGCGCAAGTTGACCGAGGGCTCGCGCCGCCCCGGCGCGGGCGCGGAGGTGTTGGCGGAGGCTGTCGCGAGCGCTCGAGCGGACGACCGGTGCGCGCTGGTCAGCTGAAGTCGCCGGCAAGCGGCTGAGCCGCCGGCCGGCAATTCAGGTGCCGGCGCCCTTTACCACATAGGTGTGCTCGCCACGAGCACTCCAGCGGTACAGGTTCTCGTCCGCACAATGCGGGCACTTCAGGACGAGTTGATCGTCCGCCCCTGCCGGGGCCGGCTTGCCGCCAGCCTGCGCAGGCTCGATGGCAATGACGAGCCCGCATGATCTGTTCTTGCACAGCCAGCCGGAGTAGAGATCGCCGGGAACCATCTGTCGTGGTGCCATGACCTCGACGTGGCGTACACCCGGTGAGCTCGTTGGCTTGCGTACGGCTGTCCCGGTGCTCTTGGATGGTCGTTTTATGGACATTGGCGCATCTTCCGCAGGAGTACCGGCGAGAGCCTACCCCTTATGCAGCCTGTGGGAAATGCCTTTTGTGCTCGCAAGCGCGGCCCGAGGGCATCCGGCGGCAGGTACACCCGGAATTTCCTGCTGTCCTGTACCGTGCTCCCAGCGCCGGTCCCGGTTTACGATGACCGCGTCAGCTCGTACTGGCAGATGTTCACCGTCGCCGCAACGTTCAGCGATTCAATCGCTCCCGTTCCCGCTATCGTGAACGGCGTCGCATTCATCGCGCTCAAAGCCTCACGCGGCAAACCCCGAGCCTCATTGCCGTAGATGTAGCAATCGAAGTCGCGAAACTGCGGCGCAGAGATGGGCTTGCCCTGCAGATCGAGACTGACGATCCGGCGGAAGCGGGCCGGGAGTACCTGCAACGATACATCGAGTTCCACCGGCACGTGAAAGATGGCTCCCATGCTGGCGCGCACCGACTTGCCGTTGTGCACGTCCACGCTGTTGGGGCTGAGCAGACAGCGAAAGCCACCGAACCAGGCGAGCGAGCGCAAGATCGTGCCGAGATTTCCCGGGTCCTGGATCTCGTGCAGATACACGGCCCGCTCACCGGGCTGCTGCGCGGGTGCCGCCAGTAGAGGCGCAATCGCGGCGATGCCCTGCGGTGAGCGCGTCTCACTGAGCTGCGCCATGTGGCGGGAATCGAGCACGTGAACCGGAAGCTCGCTCGTCCAGTGCGCATACTCCCGTGTGAGATAGATTTCGCTGGCGCGCAGCCGTGGGTCCTTGACCGCAGCCTTCTGCAGCTCCTGCACCAGATGCTCGCCTTCCAGCAGAAAGCAACCGAACTGCTCGCGGAACTTCTTCTGATGAAGCTTCTTGATGTCCTCGAATTTCACGACAGGCTCCGTGCCACCGCCTCGGCTACCTTGATGCCATCGACTCCAGCCGAGAGAATGCCACCGGCATAGCCCGCTCCTTCACCACAGGGGTAGAGCCCGCGCACGTTGAGACTCTGCAGCGATTCAGGATCGCGCGTGATGCGCACGGGCGAGGAGGTGCGGCTTTCCACGGCGGTGAGCACGGCGTCGTCCCGATCGAAGCCGCGGATCTGCTTGCCGAATGCAGGCAATGCCTCGCGTATGGCGTCGATGGCATAGTCCGGCAGAGCCTGTGACAGATCACCCAGCCGCACGCCCGGCGTGTACGAAGGAACGATCTCGCCGAGCTGTGTGGAGCCGGCACCGCGCAGGAAGTCGCCGACCAGCTGTCCCGGCGCGCAGTAGTCGCTGCCGCCTGCGAGGTAGGCCTTGGATTCCCACGCCTCCTGCAGTTCAACGCCCGCGAGCGGTCCGCCGGGGAAGTCCTGTTCGGGATTGATTGCGACCACGATGCCCGCATTGGCATTGCGCTCGTTGCGCGAATACTGACTCATGCCGTTGGTGACCACGCGCCCAGGCTCGGAAGTGGCCGCAACCACCGAGCCGCCGGGACACATGCAGAAGCTGTAGACCGAACGCCCATTGCGGGCGTGATGCACCAGCTTGTAGTCGGCGGCACCCAGTTGCGGGTGCCCGGCAAAGCGCCCGAGGCGGGCGGCGTCGATCAGCGATTGCGGGTGCTCGATACGCAGGCCGATGGCAAAGGGTTTGGCCTCCAGATGGACGCGCCGTTGCGCCAGCATGCGGAAAGTGTCGCGGGAGCTGTGCCCCGGCGCGAGCACGACGTGGCGGCCATGTAGAGTCTCCCCGCTCGCCAGCGCGACACCTTCGATCTGTCCCCGCTCGATGAGAAGATCGGTAACCTTGTCCTCGAAGCGGACCTCACCGCCGAGCGAGATGATCTCCTCGCGCATCTTCGATACGACGCCCGTGAGGCGAAACGTGCCGATGTGCGGCTTGCTGACATAGAGAATCTCGGCCGGTGCACCGGCACGCACGAACTCCTGCATCACCTTGCGGCCATGGAATTTCCTGTCCTTGATCTGGCTGTAGAGCTTGCCGTCGGAAAAGAGGCCCGCGCCGCCCTCGCCAAACTGGACATTGGATTCCGGTGTCAGGGTGTTCTCCCGCCACAGCGCCCACGTGTCGCGCGTCCGGCGCCGTACATCCCGGCCCCGTTCCAGCACGATGGGCCTGAAGCCCATTTGCGCCAGCAGCAGCGCCGCGAACAGTCCGCAGGGGCCGAAGCCGACGACGAGGGGCCGTTCCTCGAGTTGCGCCGGGGCTTGCGCAACCGGGTGATAGCTCGTGTCGGGCGAGATGCCGACCTGGCGATCCCGCGCCAGGCGTTTCAGCACGGTGGCTTCGTCACACACCGTGACATCGACGATGCAGATGAAGAAAATTCCGCCGTTCTTCTTGCGCGCATCGTAACTGCGCTTGAACAGATTGAAATCGAGCAACTCGGCCGCGGGGATGGCAAGACGCTGCAAAATGGCCTGGCGCAGCGCCTCAGGCGTGTAATCGAGCGGCAACGGCAGCTCGGAAATGCGGATCACAGGGATCTTCCTGGCCGGTAAATCCGGCAGAGGCGTAGAATCGGGCGATTATAAGCCGTGCTCTCCTGGGAAGATGCCCCGAACGAAAAGCAGCGCCAGCTGGCTCTCCCGCCACCTCAGTGATCCCTTCGTCAAGCAGGCACAAAGGGACGGGTATCGCTCACGTTCGGCCTACAAGCTGATAGAGCTCAATGACAAGGATAAACTGATCCGCCCCGGCATGCGGATCATGGACCTCGGCTCCGCGCCCGGCGGCTGGTCGCAGGTGGCTGGCAGGCTCGTCGGCGAAAAAGGACGCGTGCTCGCGACGGACATTCTGCCGATGGACGAGCTGAAGAACGTCGATTTCATCCAGGGCGATTTCACCGACGAGGCCGTCGTGCGGCAGGTGCTCGCCTGGCTCGGCGATACGAAGCTCGATCTGATCATCTCCGACATCGCGCCGAACATCAGCGGAATCGATTCGGCCGACCAGGCGAGGTCGATCTACTTCCTGGAGCTGGCACTCGACACGGTATGCAAGACCTTGAAGCCTGGTGCGTGCTTCGCCGCCAAGATGTTTCAAGGCTCCGGGTCCG
>DASVWT010000384.1:0-4370 GCA_036393055.1 Steroidobacteraceae bacterium | reverse complement strand
AGCGGGAACCAGCCGACATGTGGCCCGATCGACCTCGGGCCGCCGCCGTGACGTCCACCGACCCACCCGACCAGGGCCGGCGCATAGATCGGACGCTTGCGCCGGGGACTGGGTATCCAACACCAGCGCCGCTGCCAGTAGCCCCAGCGTCCGTAGTGAAAGGGCGCGAAGCCCCAGGGCTCCGCATCGACCCAGGTCCACCCCCACGGCGAGACCCACACCCACGAGCCGAGGCTGTACGGCGCCCAACCGGCCGAAACTGCCGGGAACCACGCATAGCCCCAGTCCGGCGTGCTCTCCCAACTGCCATAGGAGCCCAGATCATCCGCCCCGACGGTTTCCGGCGGAACATACTGCTGCGCCACCTGCGACCGTTGCTGCTGCTGCTGATCGCGCTGCATCGACCAGTCATCCAGCGAGTCCGGGGCACCGAGGCTCGCGTAATCCGCGGCGAGCGTCGCAGTGCCCGTGAATGTCACGCTCTGCTGCGCCGTGACCGGATACGACTGCCCGCCACCTGTCGCGAGCGCCGCGCCATCGTCGACCTTCACGATGGTGGTATCGCCGGTATCGCTGACTTCGACCCGATAGGTGCCCGGCTGCTCGAGGGTCAGAGCCAGGTTGGGGGTGTCGATCTCATCCTGCTCGCCACTCGCGAGCGAGCGCACGTGGACGATGACCGTCCCGGCGCTGACCTGCATCTGCGCAGTCTGCTCATCGAGGTTGAGGAATGAGAACCCGGTCGTGCCGCCGAGGCGGATGACGGCATCGCCGATGTCGAGCTCCGCGCGGGAATTCTGGTCGGTCCAGAGCTTGTCGCCCAGGGTGAGCGGACGGTTGAGCGTGGCGCTAGTCCAGGTGCTGGTGCCAGCGGGCTCGAGCGAGACGCTGCCCTCCGCGTAGCTCAGCTGCGCAGCCCGGCCGGGAGGATTGCCGGTCTCAGCCGATGGGGCCTGGGATTGCTCGTCCTGCGGGGGCTGCTCGTCCTGAGTGCTCCCCACCTCCTGCCAGTCATCCCCCTGCGGCTCATCCTGCGCGAGCACCGCGCCCAGGGGCGCGATGCAGATCAGCACTGCCACGGCGATTCCGCCGAAGATCGATAAAGGTCGCGCTCTCATGCTGCAACGCTAAACCCGTTCCGCCAATCACGTGAGCCATTTTTCCGCCCGTGGCGCTGAACCCAGGGTGAATTGACAGTAGCCTATTTCCACCGGCTTTTATGTACAAAATTAACTGTGAATAATGTACACTGATACCATCAGATTGGGGCCATGTAATTGCAATGAAAACGCACGTCGACATCGATGCCGGGGTTCTGCAGGAAGTCATGCGGATGGGCAAATTCCCGAGCAAGAAGACAGCCATCAATGCGGCGCTCGCCGAGTATCTGCGCAAGCTCAAGCGACTGGACCTGCTGGCGATGCGCGGCAACGTGCCATGGGTCGGCGATCTCGATGCGCTCCGCGCAGACCGTCTGGGCAGGAGATGATCCTCGTAGACAGCTCCGTGTGGATCAGCTTCCTCAACGGAGTGAATTCCGCTGAAGCCGCATTCCTCGCGGGATGCATCGCGGACGATCGTGCTCTCACCCTCCCCGGGTTGGTGCGCACAGAGGTGCTGCTGGGTGCCCGCACAGAGGCAGAGGCTCTTCGGATCTCGCAATCTCTATCCGCGTATCCGCTCGTGCCGGAAGCGACGCCCAACGATTACGAGCAGGCGGCGGCGATCTACAGAACATGCCGTGCGCGAGGCTATGCCATTCGTTCCGCAATCGACTGCCTCATCGCGCAGTTTTGTCTGCGGGATGGCTACGAGCTCCTGGCGAGGGATCGCGACTTCGATGCGATCGCCCATGCTTTCCCGCTTAGGCGCATACCGACGCGTCTAATGGTCCATGAGCCCGGCGCTGTCTACGCTGCCCAACCGGGCGCGCAGGCAACGACCGACGTCTGAGGCAGATCAATTCAGGCAACCGATGGCAATCACGGTCCAGGAGCTCAACATATACCCCGTGAAGTCGGCGCGCGGCATACCGAAGGCGCGTGTGCGCCTCGGTGCTACGGGCTTCGAGTGGGACCGCCACTGGATGGTGGTTCGCGAGGATGGCACCTTCCTCACACAACGTACTCATCCGCTGCTGACGCTCATCTCGACGGCCCTCAACAATGAAGGGCTTCTCTTGACAGCGGAAGGATTCGCGCCGCTGCGCCTGCCGTTCGCTCCGCTGGGCGCCGCCCGGCCGGTGCGCATCTGGAAGGATTCCTGCGAGGGACTGGATCAGGGCGACGAGGCCGCCGCGTGGGTCAGCGGGGTGATCGGTGAGCCGGTGCGGGTCGTCCGCACCCCGGCAACACCCGACCGTAGAGCCAGTCCCGAGTACGCTGGATCGCATCCCGCACCGCTGTCCTTTCCTGACGGCTATCCGATCCTCGTATGCAACCGTGCCTCCCTGGATGATCTGAACGGGCGGCTGCCCGAGGCGCTGCCCATGGAGCGCTTCCGTCCCAGTCTGGTGCTCGAGGGCCTCCCGCCCTTTGCCGAGGACCGGATCGATACCATAGAGATCGGCCCGGTCACGCTGACTCTGGTGAAGCCCTGCACCCGCTGCATCATTCCCTCGACTGATCAGCGCACGGGAGTCCGCGGCTTCGATCCCCTGCCGGTGCTGCGGACTTTCCGGTTCGACCGCAAGCTCCTCGGCGTCACCTTTGGTGAGAACGCAGTCATCACCCGCGGTGTCGGCGAATTCCTCGAGCGCGGCGCGCAATGCCGCGTGACCTACGACAATTGATCTTTACCGCGCGGCCCGATACCGTGCGCCGCATGAAAAAAACGGCGCTGCTGCTGGCGACAGGCCTCATCGCATCACAGGGAGCGGCGTACGCGCTCGGTGTCTCACCTTACCTGCCTTTGAACCTCGATCCCGATATCGAAGCACAAGTGGAGCGGGTGCTGATCCTCGGTGATCAGCCGGTCATGACCCGCCCCATCCCGGCGGCCCTGGTCCTGGAGGCGCTGCCCAAGGCGTGCAAGGTAGACCGCCCCCTCTGCCGGAGCGTCCGGCACTACCTCACTCGGTACATGCAGACCACCGGAGTCGAGTTCACCAGCCTCTCGGCCGCCGCGACTTCCGGATCGTCCGACATCACCCTGCCTAACCGGCACGGCGAGAAGGCGCAGAGCCCGTACGAGGTCGCCGGTGCTGCGTACCTGCAGCCCAATTCCTACATGCTGCTTAACGTCGGCGGGGTTGCCTACCAGGGCCGCGCGACGCCCACCGGGACCATGCTCAGCCTGGGATTCGACTGGGCGCAGCTCGACATCGGCTGGCGCGACCACTGGTGGTCGCCGATGACCGACAGCTCGATGCTGATCAGCACCGAGTCGCCGACCATGCCTTCCATCACGCTGTCGAATTACCGGCCGCTGACGCGCCTGGGCCTGCAGTACGAGGTTTTCATCGCCCGCATGTCGGAATCTGCCCGCATCGTGCTGCCGGTCACGGGCCCCACCGAAGTATTCACTCGAGGCCATCCGAAGATCGGCGGCTTCCGCATCGGCATCGAGCCGGTCAGCGGCTGGGCGCTTTCCGCGCAGCGGGTGGTGGTCTGGGGCGGCGGCGCCGCGGGCGGGCAGTCGTTCAGTGATATCGTCAGGGCCCTTGTCAGGCCCAGCCAGGCGCAAACCACCGGGTTCGGCGCCAGCAACAAAGCCATCGGCAAGCAGGAAGCCTCGGTGACCAGCCGGTTCATCTTTCCGGGCCGCGTGCCCTTCTCTGTCTACTTCGAGTACGCGGGCAATGACACGCTGGCGGGACACTCGCCTCTCGTTGGCAAAGCCGACCTCTCCGCCGGAATTGATTTTCCGCGGATTGGCCCGTTCAGTCTGACCTACGAGTTCTCCTCGTTCTCGCCCACGTGGTACGTCCACGGGGCCGGCCCTGCGCAGACGGGATACCTCGACGGCATCACCAACTACGGCGACAGCCTGGGCCACTGGTTCGGTGACCAGCGCGTATTGGCAACGCCCAACAGCCTCGCCGATGCGGTGGGCGGCCAGAGCAATATGCTGCGCATCGGGTGGGAGCCGTCGTTTGGCGGCCTGATGCAACTTCAGCTGCGCGCGCTGGCCAATGAGAACGGAAGTCTTTCAACACCTACTCTTACAAGAACGAGTACCTCGGCTCGCTCAGCTATTCATATCCATGGAAGGGATACGCCGTGGGTGCGGAGATCGACGCCGGGCGGGATGTGTTCGGCAGCAGCTATCTGCGCCTCGAGGGGCATCTGCGCGATGGAGACGCATTGCTGCGCAGCAGCGATGACGATTCGGAGACTGCCGCCTTCGCAGGCGATCGCCCGGACGGAGAC
>DASVWT010000383.1:0-3330 GCA_036393055.1 Steroidobacteraceae bacterium | reverse complement strand
ACCATGCCGCCGCCGGCCTCGCCGATCACCTCCAGGCCCGCGATCTCCTCCTGGACCTTCTGCATGTTGGCCTGCATGGCCTGGGCCTGCTTCATCAGATTGTTGAAGTTACCTTTCATGGACTCTCCGGCTGAATCTGGCGCTGGGATTCTAAGACTTTACGGGCCGGATGGTCTCCGGGAGCGACGTGGCGCCGAAGCGCTCCCGAAAGCCCTGGACACCGGGATCGGACTCGAAGGCGCGGCGCGCGGACTCGGCCTCCTCCTGCGAGGCGCGCTGACCGGCCTGAGCCGGGGTCTCGGCCTGCGGGGCGACCACGCTGAATTCGAGCCGCACGGGCTGGCCGTAGTATTTCGCAAGCGCCTGCGCGAGTCTCTCCTCGACGGCGAGGGTCCGCATGAATTTGCTGCGCGGATCGAGCGCCAGCCGCACCACGGCGCCTTCGCGGCCGAGGAGCACGCAATGAGCCGCGAGCTGGCGGGCGGCCCCCTGCAGCTCCAGTGCGGCAAGGATGCCGACCCAATCCTCTGCACCGGACTGGACGGAGCCTCGGGCACTTTGGACGGTCACAGGCAAAGCTTCAGGAGCGGACCGCGCCGAGGGAGGCGAGCTTCGCGAGGCCGATGCGCCTGGCGGGGAGCCTGCCGCTGCCGCCGCACCCCTCGCGCCCCCCGGCGCCCGATCGGCACCGGCCGCCTGCGGCCGGAACGCTACCATTCGAAGGAGCGCCATCTCGAAGCCTATGCGTGGGTCGGGCGCGAGCGCGAGGTCGCGCCGGCCGACGATGGCCGTTTGGTAATAGAGCTGGAGGTCTTCGGGAGCGATCGCACCGGCGAGCTGCTCGAGGACTTCCGGCGCGTAAAGATCATCGCCCTCGAAATCCCGCACAGCTTGCTTCAGGGCGATCCTTGCAAGGAGCGAGGCCAGCTCATCGAGCACCTGGGCATGATCCGGCGACCACTCTTCGAGCGACTGCGCGTACCGCAGCAACTCCGCGGCATCCGCCGCAGCCAGCCGCTGCGCGAGCTGCAGCACGTGATCGCGAGCCACGGTGCCGAGCATGGCACGTGCCTCCGCCTCGCCCGCGCGCCCGCCGCCAAATGCGATGAGCTGATCGAGCAGCGACAGCCCATCGCGCATGCTGCCGTCCGCGGCCTGCGCGACGAGCGCGAGTCCCGCCGGCTCGAACTCTATGGCTTCCTTCTCGAGAATGGCGCGCAGGTGGCCTGCGATCTGCGCGAGCGGAATCCGCTTGAGGTTGAACTGCAGGCAGCGCGACAGCACCGTCACTGGCAGCTTCTGCGGGTCGGTGGTCGCAAGCAGGAATTTGACGTGCGGCGGCGGCTCCTCGAGGGTCTTCAGGAGCGCGTTGAAGGAATGCGTGGAGAGCATGTGTACCTCATCGATCAGGTACACCTTGTAGCGTCCGCGGGTCGGCGCGTACTGCACGTTGTCGAGCAGCTCGCGCGTATCATCGACCTTGGTGCGCGAGGCGGCATCGACCTCGATCAGATCCACGAAGCGCCCGGCGTCGATCTCCCGGCAGCTGGCGCATTGACCACAGGGCGTGGGCGTGACGCCGGACTCGCAGTTGAGGCACTTGGCGAGAATGCGCGCGATGGTGGTCTTGCCCACGCCGCGGGTACCGGTGAAGAGGAACGCGTGATGGACCCGCCCCGTCTCGAGCGCATTCACGAGCGCGCGGCGCACGTGATCCTGGCCGATCAGCTCGGCAAAGGACCGCGGCCGCCACTTGCGCGCCAGCGCCGTGTAGGTTTCAGTCATCGATTGGCCTCAGCAGTGGAGGCGGCCCGCATCAGCGAGAGCTCCGGCACCCGACATCGCCGCTGCCGCTGCTGCCTTCCGGCCCTGACGGGGTTCACGACTGGTCGTCGCGGAGTAGCCGATACGGGCCACCATAGCCTTGAACGTGCCCCGGCACCGCGTACGAAAGCTGAGGCTCCGGCGCCAGCCGCCGACGGAAAAACCGGTCCCCCGCTGCGCCCCTCGCCGGAATCCAATGATAGCAGACAAAATCGCAGGAGCGATTTTACTCGGCGCAGGAACGGGGGCAGAGCAACCGCTCTCCACCCCGCGCTTGCGGGACCCCGTGACGTCTGCTACAAAGCCCGCGTCTTGGGGAGTAGCCGCCCGGCGCCAGCCGGGCCGTGCGTCAACACACTCGAGCGACCTCGCTCGTGGCGCACGGGGCCCTTCGGGGGCATGGCGAGACCAACGGCTGAAGCCCCCGGTAAGAGCGACGAGGGCCCTCGGCCGTGGTCTTTCCACGCGCTCGGCTCGAGGTCCCCGATGGAATCCTTCCTGATCAGCCTGTCGACCGTGGCCGTCGCAGAGATGGGTGATCGCACCCAGCTCCTCTCACTCATGCTCGCGGCGCGCTTCCGCCGGCCCTGGCCGATCCTGGCCGGCGTGCTCTGCGCGACGGTTGCCAATCATGCCGTCGCCGCGT
This sequence comes from Steroidobacteraceae bacterium, assembly GCA_036393055.1. Lineage (GTDB taxonomy): Bacteria > Pseudomonadota > Gammaproteobacteria > Steroidobacterales > Steroidobacteraceae > 13-2-20CM-66-19. The sequence continues at coordinate 860 of DASVWT010000383.1, read as the reverse complement.
TCATCGGCGAGCGGCTGGGCCGCGAGCTCACGCCACGGATCCTCGATACCGCGGTGGGAATCAGCATGGTCGCCATGGCGTTGTGGAGCCTGAAGCCCGACACGCTCGATGAAGCCTCGGCGGGTAGAACGCGCAGGGGCGCATTTCTCGCCACCCTGGTCACCTTTTTCGTCGCGGAGATCGGCGACAAGACACAGATCGCAACGGTAGCGCTGGCTGCCGCCTACTCCAACCTCCCGGCAGTCGTCGCAGGCACGACCGCGGGCATGCTGCTCGCCAACGCGCCGGTGGTCTTCCTCGGCAAAGCCTTCTCGACCCGCCTGCCCCTGAAGGCCATCCGCTATCTGGCGAGCGCGCTGTTCCTGGCGATCGGCCTCTACTTCCTCGTGCGGGCATCGGGAAACTAGCGAGCCCTCGATGTTTGAACCGCTTCCAGAACGCTCCGGCACTCACTCCGCGACTGATAACGAAGGTGGGTGCCCATCATGTACCGGAACAACTCGAGCGTTCTCAAGGCTGTCCCATGCGCTTTTGCCCTCCTTCTCGCGAGTTGCGGCGGCGGCGGGTATTCCGGGAACATGGGCGTAAGCACGAACGGCGGCATGTCGGGCTATGGCAGCGGAGGCAGCTCCCCCTCGCCGCAGCCCACGGTGACGTTCAGTGCGCCGGCGCAGGCGGCCACGATTCATTTTGGACAAGCCGTGAAGCTCACATGGACTTCGACCAATGCAACTTCCTGCTCCGCCTCCGCCTCGAGCGACATCGGCGGCGCCTTCAGCGGCAGTCAGTCCATGAGCGGATCGGCGACCGTGGCACCGGTCGGGACCGGGACGGTCATGTACATGCTGTCCTGCACGGGA
>DASVWT010000382.1:0-6272 GCA_036393055.1 Steroidobacteraceae bacterium | reverse complement strand
TCATCCGGTTCTTGCCATCCGGCGCGTTCTGGTCATCGAGCAGCTGATATTCCGGCCCGGTCCAGTAGATCTCATCGTACTGGTGGGTCGCCCGATAGAAGATGCCGCTGTTGCCGTCCTTGCCGATCTTCCACTCCAGCTCCAGCTCGAAGTCCTTGTACGGCCGCGTGGATTCCAGATCCTCCACCTCCCCGCTCTTGGAGAGCACGCCATCGTGTATGGTCCACCCCGCGGGCAGCCCCGGATGCAGCCAGCCCCGCAGCAGCGGGGCGGAATGGCTGGTGATGACGTTCTGCCAGCCGCCGGCGTGAGCCTTTGCGGAGGCCGCCGAAGCGCCATCCGCGGCGCCCAGCGAAAGCGCCAGAGCCAGCGAAAGTCCGAGCGAGCCGAGAGTACGCAGTGCGCGTGCGCGAATCACTTTCATGCAAGTCCCAACTTTCTGAGTAGCTCGACGGGGGGTCCGTCGAAATGGGTGAGTGCCACATTGCCGATGTACTGCACGTCCTTGCGGCCGGCCTGGGTGGTGTAGAACCCGGCTGCCGTCAGGTTGCGGTAAGTGGCAAAGAACTGCGCCGGAACCTGCAGCTGCGCGGAGGCGCGGCTGACATCGCAGATCCGATCACAGATCGCGCGCTGCTGCGTCTCGGTGAGCTTCGCAAACGGCTGCTCGAAGCGGCGCCGGGCTTCCCCGTCCAGCCACACGAATCCGTTCAACACGGTATCGCGATCCTCGCGCTGCTTCGGATAGGGAGCGCTGATCCACTCGTCGATGAAGTCCACCACCCCCACCGCGGACGCCGCCGGCGAATGCTCGTCGGCCGGAATGATGAGGTCGGAAAGCGCAGCCGCGAGCTGCCGCTGCTGCTCGTTCAGGGTCAACGGCCAGAACGCGCCCTTCTCGTAATCCTTGATCAGGTCCGGATCGGGACCGTAGCCCTGCATCGTGGGCTCGAATTGCCGCAGCTGGCCGGGCGTCGAGGCGCCTGGCTCCAGGTTGTCCCGATAGTTCGCCCGCGCCTGCAGCGCCGGCATCGCAGCCGCCGCGGCCATGATCAGCTTGAGGGTCGTACGCCTGTCGGTCATCAGATCTCCCTCCTGCGCATGCGGTCCAGGATGTGATCGGACATGCGCCACGACAGCGCCATGATGGTCAGTGTCGGGTTCTTGTCCGCGTTGTACGGGAACACACCGCCATCGGCGACGAAGAGGTTCGGCACGTCCCACGTCTGCGACCACTTGTTGGTGACAGAGCTGCGGGCGTCCGCCCCCATGACGGTGCCGCCGACCTCGTGAATCATGTATCCGCCGGGCGATACCGCCTTCACCGGATCGGTCACGATGGGCGAGGTGACCCGCCCGCCCATGGCTTCGGTCAGGGCGCCGAAGGTCTGCTGCATGTGCACGGCCTGGCGCTGCTCGTAATCACCCCATTGCCAGTGGATGCGCAGCACCGGTATCCCGAATTTGTCCTTGACCTTGGGGTCGATCTCCACGTAGGAGTTGTCGTTCGGCACCATGGCGCCGCGGCCGGCGAAGTACACGAAGGACCCGTAATACCGGCGGGCGTCCTCCTTGAATTTCTTGCCGTAACTGCCGCCGGTCAGCCACTCCAGCCCGGCGAACGTCCCGACCGACGGCATCTGCCTGCCGCCGCCATATTCGATGTGATAGCCGCGAGGGAAGGGCAGCTTGTGGGAGAGATTCTCCTTGTAGAGCCACCACGGCACATAGACCTGCAGGCCGTCGGCGGCATCGTCGTTGAGCGGAGGCAGGCTCTCGAGCAGCGGGATCTGCGCGCTCACGGAGCTGCCGACCGTATCCAGGATGTACCGCCCCACGAGTCCGCTGGAATTGGCGAGTCCGTTCGGGTGCTGGCCGCTCCTGGAGTTGAGCAGGATGCGCGCCGTCTCGTACGCGCTCGCACCCAGCACCACCACGCGGCCCGTCACGTGCTCATGCCGCCCGGTGGTTGCATCGACGAACCTGACACCGTTCGCACGTCCATTCTTGCCCATCGTAACTTCGTACACCATTGCGTCCGTAATGATGTCGAGGTTGCCTGTCGCGAGCGCCGGCGGGATATGCACCGTGGTGGACTGGTAATTGGCAGCCACGGCGCAGCCACGGCCACAGGGTGTAGCCCACAGGCAAGGCGAGCGCTTCTTCATCGCTTCGGCGAGGATCTTCTGCGCCCGCGGATTGCCGGGATGGAGTTTGCCAGGGATGGTGCGATGATCCTGAGCGCGTGTCAGCACCGCCCGCCGCCCCGGCAGCACCGGAATCCCGAGCCGCGGAGCGCGCTTCATCAGCAGGTGATCGCTGACGATCGGCTTCGGCGGCGGCAGCAAAGTGTCGCCAGGTCCCGCCGGGGTATTCTCCAGCGAGGTGTCGCCGCCATAGACGCCAATCAGCAGCTCCACCTTGTCGTAGTACGGGGCCACGTCGTCGTACCCGATCGGCCAGTCGAGCCCCAGGCCGTCGCGGCTGCGGGGCTTGAAGTCATAGGGCCCGTTGCGCAGCGAGATGCGGCCCCAATGGTTGGTGCGGCCGCCCAGCATGCGCGCCCGCCACCAGGTGAAATACCCGCCCCACTTATCTGGGACGGACACGTAGGGCTGGCCGGGCACGTCCCACCCGCCGTCCACCGTCGCATCGTAGAAGCCTTTGTTCTTGTCGGGGGTATCAGCACCCCCGAGCGGTGCCATGTCCGGCGTCTGAAACATCGGAGTCTCGCCGGCGGGTGTGTACCGCCGGCCTGCCTCGAGCATCAGCACGCGCACACCTTCCATGCACAAGGTGTAGGCCGCCTGTCCGCTGCCCGCGCCGGACCCGACGATGATGACGTCGTAGGGTCCGCGTTGAGTTCTTGCCGTCACGAATGGCATCGATCAATGCTCCTTCGTTGAAGTTGTCTCAAGTTCGGTAGGCTTCCCTGCCGAATCCCTGCACCGGAATCTTCCGGTGCGCCAGCACCTCGTGCTGCAGGGAGTACATTGCCGCCGCCGCCTCATCGATCGCCTTCGCGAAGGCAATCGAGCCGGCGAGGATCGGCCCGAGCAACGCCTTGTCCTGCACCCGTGCCTTGGGATACTCGTGCTCCAGCACCAGGTATGTCCGGTCCGGGTCCAGGTCGAGCAGCTCGCGCGCCGCGAGCTGATGGTCCAGCCAGTCGACGGACCGGTTCTGCAGATAGGCGAGAGGGTCGTGGCGCGCGGTGCCCGGCAGCTCATGCTCGCAGAATACGGTCTGCTTCTTCCAGGCGTTCTGCTGCTCGGCAGGGTTGGCGCGCGGCGTGTCGCCGTCGCGGTCGCCGCGCTGCATGGTCTGGCCGCCATAGCCCCACGCGGCAAGGCCGCGCGAGTCGATCACCTGTCCCTTGACGTGAAAGCGCTGGATCAGGAAGGCGTAGCCCGCATCGCGCAGGTACTGAAAGACCGAGCGCGAGTCCTGCCCCATCAGGATGGCGTGCGAGGGATCGTAGTGGACGCGGAACTGATCGCCGACCCCGTGCCGCTCGCAGATGCGGTGCAGCGCGATCCAGGGACCGGGCGCATAGGCGATGTTGTTGTGCCAGGTATCGGTGACGGTCCAGCCGGGCATCGGGCACTGCTCCACCAGATAGGTGAGCCCCCGCGCCTTGGCCTCCCGCAGCAGCGGCACGAACACCTCCTCGAACATGTCGAGATTGGCGTCCATGCCGATCTTCGGATTGCGTCCGACGAAGCCGACCACCGCGTCACAGCCGAGCAGCACCGCAGCATCGAAGACGCGCAACATCAGCTCGTGCTTGATCCCGCGGGCCGCATCGTCCGCCGCCAGCATGTTGTCGAAGTAGCCGAGCTCCGAGAGCCCCACGCCGCTCGAGCGCATCGCGCTCTGCGCCCGCGCCGCGCGTGCTGCGGTGAAGGGCTTGCGCAGGTCGAGCGTATTGGCCACGGGATCGAGCAACGCCGCTGCCGGCACGTCGCTCTGCGTCGGGTGCAGAGCGCACGACAGCTCGATGTTGGGCGCGCCGATCTCCGCGGCGAACGCCAGCCACTCCTCGATGGCAAGGTCCGGGTCCGCCTCGCGCTTCTCGCGGGGCGTCAGCTCCTGCAGCGCCGCCGTGAGTATGCTTAGCTTCATCGGCCGCGGCCGGAAAGCGCCGGGCGCGGCGTTGGGGCTATTGCTGGGCGACGGCATGCGTGAGCCTCTCGTTGCGGAACGAGAGCACGAAGAGCACGGCGACGATGAGCGCGAATACGGCCGGATAGATCCAGATTGTCACCCAGTCATGGCCGCCCGTCACGGCGTAGCGGTCCATGACGATGCCCGCTGCGGAGAAGCCGATGAGCATCCCGACGCCGTAGGTGGCCAGCGTGATGAGACCCTGCGCCGCCGCCTGCCGCTGCGGGCCGGCGCGGTTGTCGGTGTAGATCTGGCCGGAGACGAAGAAGAAGTCGTAACAGGGCCCATGCAGGGCGAGGCCGACGAGCAGCAGCCACTCGAGCTGACCGGCATCCCCCGCGGAGAAGAGCGCATAGCGCACCGCCCAAGCCACCATGCCGATGAGCAGCGTCATCTTCATGCCGTACCGCTTGAGGAAGAGCGGCAGCAGCAGCATGAAGAAGAATTCCGAGGCCTGTCCCAGCGTCTGAATGCCGGTTGCGTGCGCGACGTGGATCTCGTTCAGGAACTGATTGGTGCCCTGGTAGTAGAACGCGAGCGGTATGCAGATGAGGATCGACGCGAAGAAGAAGACGGCGAAATTGCGATCGCGCAGCATCTCGAGCGCATCGAAGCCGAGGAGGCTTCCCAGGCTCCGCCGACCCTGGGTGGCGCCGAGCGGCGGGGTGCGCGGCAGGGTGAAGCTGTAGGCGCCGAGGAGGAAGGAGCTCGCCGCGCACATGACGAAGGTGTTCCGCAGCGCACCGTGCGCTGCGGTGGCATCCCACCTGAACAGATAGCTGATCATGAGCCCCGCCACGATCCATCCGATCGTCCCCCATACGCGCACCTTGGGAAAGTCCCGCGCCGGCGCGTCCATCTGGCGAAAAGACACCGCGTTGACGAGCGCGAGCGTCGGCATGAAGAGGATCATGTAGGCCAGCAGGTAGGGATAGAAGTGCGCGAAGTCGTGTGCCCGCGCCAGCAGGACCATCAGCACGCCGCCGACGATGTGCACGATGCCCAGGAGCCGCTCCGCGTGAAAGTAGCGATCGGCGATGAGGCCGACGATGAAGGGCGCGATGATCGCGCCCCAGGCCTGCGTCGAGAAGGCGAGGGCGCTCTGCTCCCCCGTAGCGTGCAGGTTGTATTTGAGAAAGGTCCCCAGCGTGACGAACCACCCGCCCCACGTGAAGAACTCCATGAACAGCATCACGCTCAAGCGGATCTTCATGGTGTTCTTCAGCACGGGTGGATGCCCCAGTCGTGAAATGCGTGCCCGGGCAGGCTAGTGCAGCGCATTTTCGCTGTCAAAAATTTGGGGCATTCGGATCGCCGGCCGGGCGCTGGCCTCACCCGCGTACTCATCGGCTCGCACCTCGCGGGGCAGCCGCGCGGGCGGGCCCTGTCGAGCCGCGCACCACCAGATCGGCCGCCAGCACGCGCTTGCGCGGCGGGACCTGCGGATTCAGCAGCAGCTCGATCAACATGCTCATCGCCTCGCGCCCGAGCTCGCCTTTCGGCTGTGCGACCGTCGTAAGGGGAGGCGCCGCGTAGCGCGCGAAGCGGATGTCATCGAAGCCGACGACCGAGATTTCCTGGGGCACGCGCAGCCCATGAGCGGCAAGCGCGCGCAGGGCGCCGATCGCCATCTCATCGTTGGCGCAGAACACGGCAGTGAACCGCCGCCGCTCCGCGAGAAGCCGCTCGACGGCGCGCTCGCCGGACTCGATGGAAAAGTCGCCGATCGCGGTGAGTGCGGGGTCGAAACGCGCTTTGCCACGCTCGAGCGCAGCGCGATACCCGCGCTCGCGATCGACGCAAATGGGGCTCTCCTGGGGACCGTTGACGTAGGCGATCTCCTCGTGGCCCAGCGTCAGCAGATAGTTCACGGCATTGCTGGCCGCTGCCACGTTGTCGATGAACACGCTGGCGATATCAGGATCTTTTACGTACTCGCAGGCGTTGACGAGCGGCCGGCGGCCTCCGCGTAGCGCGATCCGCGGCACGCGTGGCGTGAGTGTCACGATTCCGTCCGCCTGTCGCGCAGCGATCATGTTGGCGTATGCCTGTTCGCGAGCGGGATTCCCCTGCGTGTCGCCCAGCAGGATGGAGTAGCCGTTCTC
>DASVWT010000381.1:0-10942 GCA_036393055.1 Steroidobacteraceae bacterium | reverse complement strand
AGATTGCCGGTGCAGGCCGTGTCGAGGCCGGAAACCGACGCGCGGCGCACGAACTGCGCCATCACGCCCGCCATGCAGGGATCGGTGAGCTGGCCGTGCCCGAAGCCGGGAACCACCAGGCTCACGCTATGAGCGAATCCGCGTGCAGCCTCCGCGGCATAGCGCGGGGGCGTGATCGGGTCGTTGCTGCCCGAAAGCAGCAGCGCCGGAACGTCCGAGTGCAAGGGCTGGTGGAAGTCGGGATCGACCGGCCCGCGCGGCCAGACCGCACAGATCGCCTGCAGCCCATCGAGCTGCGACGTGCCGAGAAAAGTCCTGGCGAGCTCGGCACGCTGCTCCGCGTCCACATGATAGAAGGGAACGTCCTCGGAGCAGACTACCGTGTCGTTCATGCCCTCCGCGATCGCGTCCCCGTACACGCGGTCCATGAGAAGAAACTGGCCCGCGAGAGGCGCGAAATCGCCGGACGCTCCGGCCTCGTGCAGGTCGAGGGGCAACAGCGCCGCGAGCTCCGGTGTGTAGCTCGCCAGTCGCAGGACCATTGCGAGATGATAGGCCGTGAATTGCAGCCGATAGGGCTCGCCGCTCGTCGGGTCGGTGAGGTCGACCCACACGGGGTGTGCCTCGAGCTGGTCGCGTATCCGGCGGTAGGCCGCCGCCGGATTGCCGAAGCGTGACTGGCAGGCCGGCTCCTGCGCGCAACGGTGAAAGATGCCTGAGAGGGCCGCCTGTGCATCGAGCGCGCTCGTGGCGCCCAGCGCCAGCTGGGGCGGCACCACTCCATCGAGAATGACGCTTCTGACCCTGCTGGGAAAGCGGCGCAGATACTGCTGGGCGACTACCGTGCCGTACGACGATCCGTACAGATCGATCCGGTCATAGCCCAGGGCGGCGCGTACCCGCTCGAGATCCTGTACGGCGAGGCTCGTGGTATAGAACCGCACGTCGGCATGCGTCCCCAGCATTTTCAGACAGCGCTCGGCTTCGGCAACGATCTGTGCGGTCGTTCCGGCATACAGGTCTTCCTCGCTCGACTCGCAGCCGAGGAGGTTGGAGCCGCCGGTCCCGCGCTGGTCCACCAGCACGATGTCACGATCGCGGTGGATCAGCGCGAATGCGGGCGCGACGCTCGCATAGAAGGACGTTGCGGCCATCCCAGGGCCGCCGGCAATGACGAACAGCGGATCGGGGCTCTTGCGCGTGCTGATGGCGGGCACCACCGCGACGTGCAGCTCGATCCATCGTCCATGGGGTGCGGCGGGATTCTCCGGCACGGCGAGATGGCCGCACTCGGCCTGGATGAGAGTCAGGTCGAGCGCCTGGTGCAGCTCGCAGGCCGAAAGCGCGAGCGCCCGCGCGGGTGCGGCATGGCAGGCCCGGGGCGCGAGGAGGACTCCAGCCGGGAGGACAGCCAGACAGAGAAGCAGGAGTGCGGTGCGCGGGCTCACTTGAGCGTGAGGATAAGGCATTGCCGGAGCTGTGGGCCTTGGCTTTGTTCACGCGCCGCGGACCCATACAATACGCGCGATGCGCTTCTCCCAGACATTCGACGCCATCGTCATCGGCGGCGGCCATGCCGGCACGGAAGCCGCTCTGGCGGCCGCGCGCATGGGCGCGCGCACCCTGCTTCTGACTCAGAGCATCGAGACCCTGGGCCAGATGAGCTGCAATCCGGCGGTGGGCGGGATCGGCAAGGGACACCTGGTGCGCGAGATCGACGCGCTGGGCGGGGCCATGGCGCGCGCCGTCGACCGCGCCGGCATTCAGTTTCGGACCCTGAACGGCAGCAAGGGGCCCGCGGTCCGGGCCACCCGCGCCCAGGCGGATCGCCAGCTCTACAAGAGGGCCATCCGCACGCTGCTCGAGGCCGAGCCTCGCCTGTCGATTTTCCAGCAGGAGGCCGCGGATCTGCTGGTAGACGGGGAGACGGTAAAGGGTGTCGTGACGGTCACCGGCATCACCTTCGAGGCCCCCGCGGTGGTACTCACGGTGGGCACCTTCCTCGGCGGTCGCATCCACGTGGGACTCGACAGCTATCAGGGCGGGCGGGCCGGCGATCCGCCCTCGAACCGGCTGGCGAGCCGGCTGCGCGAGCTGCCGCTGCGGGTCGGACGGCTCAAGACTGGTACGCCGCCGCGGCTGGACGGGCGCACGCTCGACTTCTCCGCCATGACCCGGCAGGCCAGCGATCATCCGTTGCCGGTGTTCTCGTTTCTGGGGCGGTCCGAAGAACACCCGAAACAGATAGATTGTTTCATTACTCATACGACAGAGCGTACCCACGAGATCATAAGGGGAGCCCTGGACCGGTCGCCGATGTTCACGGGCGTCATCGAGGGCGTGGGACCGCGGTACTGCCCCTCGGTCGAGGACAAGGTCTTCCGCTTTGCCGACCGGGCCTCCCACCAGATCTTCGTGGAGCCCGAAGGTCTCGACACGCACGAGATCTACCCTAACGGGATCTCCACCAGTCTGCCGTTCGACGTTCAGCACGACCTCGTCCGCTCCGTCCCCGGATTCGAGCGCGCGCACCTGACCCGGCCCGGCTATGCCATCGAGTACGACTACTTCGATCCACGGGATCTGCGTCCCTCGCTGGAGACTCGCCCCCTCCATGGTCTGTTCTTCGCCGGACAGATCAATGGCACGACGGGGTACGAAGAGGCCGCCGCCCAGGGCATCGTTGCCGGCATCAATGCGGCGCTCGCCTTCCGTCAGCGCGATGCATGGGTGCCGAAGCGCAGCGAGGGCTATCTCGGCGTACTCATCGATGACCTGGTCACCCGGGGCACCCGGGAGCCGTACCGCATGTTCACCAGCCGCGCCGAGCATCGCCTGCTGCTGCGTGAGGACAACGCCGATCTGCGCCTGACGCCGCTCGGCCGCGAGCTCGGCCTGGTGGACGATGAGCGCTGGCGGCTCTTCGAGGCGAAGCTGCGCCTGACGGATGAGGAAACAGCCCGGCTGCAGAGCGTGCGCGTCCACCCCGAGAAAGTCTCCGCCGAATGGTCGGAGCGAGTACTCTGCGGCCCGATGACGCGGGACGCGTCGGCCTTCGAGCTGCTCCGCCGGCCCGAGGTCGGCTATGAGGCGCTGCTCGAGGTCGCGGGCAGCCCCGACTGGCTCACCGCCCCGCCCGACGATCGCATCCCCGCGCAGGTGCGGATACAGGTGGAGGCGCGCGCAAAGTACGCAGGCTACATCGAGCGCCAGCGCGAGGAGATCGACCGCCAGCGCCGCAACGAGGAGACGAAGCTGCCCGACGACATCGATTACGGCCAGGTGGCTGGACTGTCGCACGAAGTGCGCAGCCGTCTCGCGGAATATCGCCCCGCCACCATAGGTCAGGCCGGGCGGGTGCCGGGAGTGACACCCGCCGCAATCACCCTGCTGCTGGTCCACCTGAAGAAGCTCAGCCTCGCCGCCGGGCGCGCGCGGGTCGCATGACCGCCTTTCTGACACAACTCGCTGCGTGCTGGTCGCGCAGCGACTCGCTGGTATGCGTCGGGCTGGATCCGGAGATCGAGCGCTTCCCCCGGCAGGTCGCCGATCACCCCTCCCCGATCTTCCAGTTCAACAAGGCCATCATCGATGCTACCGCGGACCTGGCCTGCGCCTATAAGCCGCAGTTCGCGCACTACGCAGCCTACGAGGCGGAGGACCAGCTCGAGCGCACCGTCGAGTACATCCACCGCACCTACCCCGGCGTCCCGGTGATTCTGGATTCCAAGCGCGGTGACATCGGCAACACTGCCGAGCGGTACGCCATCGAGGCCTTCGAGCGGTACGGAGCCGATGCCGTAACGGTCAATCCGTACCTGGGGGGCGACTCGCTCGAGCCTTTCCTGCGGCGGGAGGACCGCGGCGTCGTGGTGCTCTGCAGGACTTCCAACCCGGGGGCGCGCGACCTTCAGGACCTGGCGCTCGGTGAAGGCGGCCGGCGGCTTTATCACGTCGTGGCGGAGCTGGCAGCGACCCGTTGGAATGCGCGCGGCAACTGCCTGCTCGTGGTGGGTGCGACCTATCCGCAGGAGCTGGCCGAGGTCCGCCGGATCGTCGGTGAGATGCCCCTGCTGGTGCCCGGTGTCGGCGCGCAGGGGGGGGATGTCGCGCAAGTGGTGCGCAACGGCCAGACCGCCGCCGGCACCGGTCTCATCGTCAGCTCTTCGCGTGGCATCCTCTACGCCTCCGCCGGCGATGATTTCGCCTCCGCGGCCAGAGCCGCGGCGCTCTCGCTGCGGGACCAGATCAATGCTCATCGCCTGCGGCCCGCGTAGTCATCGGTGATGCGCAGCGCTGTCCGCGCGCTCATCCCTTTGCTTGCGCTGGCAGCGCTCTGCGGCTGCTCGCGTTCTCCCAGCACGAGTCGCGCAGGTACACCGAACCACGGCGCCACAATCCTGCTGCGCGGCCTCGGCGCCGAGCCCGATTCGCTCGACCCGCAGAAGGCGCGGGCCGATGAGGCGCAGCGGGTCTTGCGAGATATCTGCGAAGGACTCACCACTCTGAATCGGTCGGGAGGCGTGGCGCCCGGTATCGCCGAGAAGTGGCAGGTCAGTCCCGACGGCAAGACCTACACGTTCACCTTGCGTCACAACGCCCGGTGGTCGAACGGGCAGCCCGTCGTGGGCGCGGACTTCGTCGCCGGCCTGCGGCGCCTCGTCGATCCGAGCACCGCTTCCCAGTATGCGGAAGTGGTTGATGTGATCGCGAACGCCGGTGACATCGTCGCCGGGCGCAAGCCTCCCGAGAGCCTGGGCGTTTCCGCCCCCGATCCCTACACCGTCATCGTGCGGCTGCGTACGCCGGCGCCTTATCTGCCGGCGCTGCTCTCGCATCCCAGTACCTGCCCCGTGAACCCGGTGGCTCTCGTCAACGATGGAGACGCCTACGCCCGCCCGGGCAACCTGCCCTCGGACGGCGCGTTCGTCCTGTCGCAGTGGGTGCACGGCTCGTACATCTATCTCACCCGCAACCGAGACTACTGGAATGACGCGGCCACCCGGCTCGGCGGCGTGAAATACCTGATCACCACCGACGAGAACGCGGAGCTGACCCTCTATCGCGCGGATCAGCTCGACATCACCGATGTCATCCCCCGCAGCCAGTACGGCTGGATCCGCTCGCACCTCGGGGATCAGCTGCACATCGCACCCGAGCTGGGCGTCTATTTCTACGGCTTCGACCTGCAGCGCGCGCCTTTCAAGGGTGACGTGAAGGTGCGCCGCGCGCTGTCGATGGTGATAGACCGGGAGAAGATCGCAAAGCTGGTGCTGCGCTCCGGCGAGCTGCCGGCCTACGGTTGGATACCGCCGGGCGTCGCCGGCTATACGCCGCAATCGCCCGGCTACCGCTCCCTGTCCATGGCGCAACGCATCGCCGAGGCGCGGAAGCTGTATGCGGCGGCCGGCTATTCAGCCGCGAGGCCACTGCGCTTCGAGCTGCGATACAACACGGGCGAGGTGCACGCGGAAGTTGCCATCGCGGTCGCTTCCATGTGGCAGCAGGCCCTGGGAGCGCAGGTGAGCCTGCGGGCGGAGGAGTTCCGCTCGATGATGCAGGACATCGATCGCGGCGACGTGCAGATGTTCCGCTCCAGCTGGATCGGCGATTACAACGACGCCTACACCTTCGCTCAATATTTCAAGAGCGACTTCGGTATCAATCTCACGCATTACCACAGCGCAGCCTACGACGACCTGCTCAACCGCGCCGCCGCCGAAGTGGATCCCGCCAGGCGTCGCACGCTCCTCGAGCAGGCGGAGCAGTTGATGCTGCACGATCAGCCCGTGATCCCGATCTATTTCTACGTTAGCAAGCACCTCGTCAAGCCCCGGGTTACGGGGTGGTACAGCAACATCATGAATGTCACGTACAGCAGGGACCTCGGTTTGCAGCACGTGGCACGCTGAGGGCGCCCCGCGCCGGCTCAAATCTCCGCCACCGTCGAATGCTCCGCGCTCGGCGCCCGGGATCGTCCCTGGAACACGATGAGCAGCGGGATCACCGCCAATGTCGCGATCATCAGGAACTTGTAATCGTCGACATAGGCGATGATCTGCGCCTGCTGGGTGATCAGCGCGTCGAGCGCGGCGCGGCCGGAGGGAGTGAGGGGATTCAAAGTATGCGCCACCGCCGGGTCGCGCAGCTGAGGGTTCACCGCGGTGACGTACTGCGCAATGTCCGCATGGTTGGCCTGGGTCGCACGTGCCAACAGCGTTCCGACGATGGAGATGCCGATGCTGGAGCCGACGTTACGGGCGAGGTTATAGAACCCGGCGCCTTCCGGCCGCACGCCGGGCGGGAGTGTCGACAGCGATACGACACTGAGCGGCGTGAACAGAAATCCCAGCCCCACACCCTGGATCACGCCCACCCAGACCACCGTCCAGCTCGACACGTCCGGCGTCCACCCGGTCATCAGGTAGAAGGACCACGCCGAGAGGCCAAGCCCGAAGCCGAGCAGGAGCCGCGTGTCGGTCCGGCCCATCATCTTGCCGACCACCATCATGGCGGCCATCGTGCCCAAGCCGCGCGGACCCATCACGAGGCCGGCGGTGATGACGGGATAATTCATCAGGTCCTGAAGGTAGGGGGGCTGCAGCGCCAGGGAGGCGTAGAAAGTCAGGCCGACGATCGCGACGAAGAGCACGCCGGCGGTGAAGTTGCGGTCGCGGAACAGCGCCGGCCGCAGGAACGGCTCGCGCGCGGTGAAGATGTGCACCAGGAAGATGTAGAACGCCGAGCCCGCGATGATCGCCTCCGCGACGATCTCCCTGGAGCTGAGCCAATCGAGCTCCTGGCCGCGGTCGAGCATCACCTGTAACGCCGCGATCGCGATGCTCAGCGTCACGAAGCCCGTCCAGTCGAGCCTCGCCTGCGCGCGGCGGCGCGCTGCCGGCAGAAACACGATCATTCCGATGCAGGTGATGATGCCGATTGGTACGTTGATATAAAACACCCATCGCCAGCTGTAGTCCTCGGTCAGCCAGCCGCCGAGCACGGGACCCAGGATCGGGGCGGCCATGACCGCCATGCCCCAGGCCGCCATCGCCGAGCCGTGACGCTCGGTCGGATTGATGTTGAGCAGTACGGTCTGCGAGAGCGGCACCAGGGCGGCGCCGAACAGTCCCTGCAGCCATCGGAAGATCACGATCTCCGCCACCGACTGCGCCATGCCGCAGAGCATGGAGGCGACGGTGAAGCCGACCACGGATACGATGAACAGGCGCTTGAGGCCGAGCCGCGCGGTCAGGAATCCGGTGAGCGGCGTCGCGATGGCGGCGGCCACGATGTAGGAGGTAAGTACCCAATCGACCTGATCCTGGCTTGCCGCCAGGCTTCCCTGCATGTGGGGCAGTGCCACATTGGCGATGGTCGTATCCAGCGACTGCATGAGAGTCGCCAGCATCACGCAAAGGGTGATGCCACCGCGATTGGGCGTGCTCGGGCTCAGCTCTTCCGCCATCGCGGCTTCCTGGTCAGAGAATATTCCAACCGCGCGAGTGGCCGGTGTGGATGCTGACCTCCACGCTCATGCCCGCGCGCAGCGGCGGCAGATTGCGGTCGTTCGCATCGACGGCAACGCGAACCGGAATGCGCTGCACCACCTTCACCCAGTTACCGCTGGTGTTCTGCGCCGGCAGCAGCGAGAACTGCTGCGCGGCCGCCGGGCTGATGCTCGCAACCGTCCCATGCCAGGTCTCCCCGGGATAAGTATCGACCGTGATCGTGGCCGATTGTCCGGGACGGACGTAGGTCAGCTCGGTCTCTTTGGGATCCGCGTGCACCCATACGTGATCGGTGTCCACCAGGTAGAACGCCGTGATCGATGCCGCAAGGTAGCGGCCCGGCTGGATGGAGGGGACGCTGGTCACGATGCCGTCGAATGGAGCACGAACGACAGTGTGTGCCAGCTCACGCGCGGCCTCGTTCCGGGCGGCGACCGCGCCGAGGTATTGCGGGTACTGCTCGACCGGGCCGGTCGGATGGCCGTTGAGGCTGGCGGCGATGCCCGCGAGCTGCTCGTCGAGCGAGGCGAGAGCCTGCTGCGCGCTCGCAAGATTGCGGTGCGCCGTGTCGTAGCCCGTCTTGGAGACGATCTGGACCTTGGCGAGATTGCGCGCGCGATTGAACTGCACGCGGCTGTAGCCGAGGTCGTACTGCGCTTGCGCAATCTTTGCCTGCATCTGCCGATAGCTCGCCTGCAGCGCGAGCAGGCTGTCGCGGGTGGCGGTGAGCTGGGCGTTGGCCCGATCCAGCGCGTAACGGTATTGCAGATCGCGCAGCGTGTAGAGGATCTGCCCGCGTGTGACGGCCTGGTTCTCCCTCACGTACACCTGCGCGACGATGCCGGACACATCCGTGGATACCCCTACCGTGTTGGCCTCCACGTACGCATCGTCCGTCGAAACAGTCGCGCCGCCCAAGGCGTACACGATGAGCGCTATGATCAGAACGAGGGGCAGCAACAGAAACAACACGACACGCAGGCGCCGGCGGGCAGCAGATGGTGGCAGGTGTTCCGGTGCCGGCGTCGGGGACGGTGCGTGCACCACTGGACCGGGACGCTCGCCCAAACCGCCCTCGGTCTCTGTGTGCGCCGGCGAGTCTTCGCGCTTCGCGGCCCGTTCGTGAGTCAGCCGTTCGCTCTCCGCCCGGGCCGCTTCCAGGCTTGCCAGGGTCGCAGCGGGCACCGCGCTCTGCGCCAGCAGGCTGGCGAACTGCTCGTCAGAGAGGATGTTCTGGCAAACCAACAGACTGCAACGCACGTGATCGCTGAGATACGCGCCGCTCGGCCCCGACCACCAGCGTCCGATTGCGCTCTGGCGCCGGTGTCCAACCACCACCAGATCCGCGTTCACCTGCTCTGCGTAGGCGGCAATCTCCCGCGCCGGCTCGCCGATGACCAGCTTGCCCGAAGCCTCGAAGCCGAGCGCCGCGAGCCGCGCCATGCCTTCCTGCAGCACGCGCTCGTAGTCGCCCCGCTGCTGCGCTATGCCCCCGCCGCCGACCCCCTCACCCAGCTTGGTGCCCGCCGCCTCCCTGATGACCGAGAGCACGAACACCTGCGCGCCATACCTGCGGGCCAACAGCGCCCCTTCGCGCAGCGCGGTGCGGCCTTCGATCGAGCCGTCGTAGGCCAGGAGAATTCGCTGGTACACCGTTGTGCCTTTCTTGGAATTGCGGGCGCTCGGCAAGCTGCAGCAGCCGTCCGGGCGGCGTCCGCAATGGACGTGCCCCTGGTCAGGCCCCTCATCCTCGCAGGATACTCTGCGCTATTTGCCGATGCAGAAGCTGCCGAAGATCCGGCCCAGCAGGTCCTCGCTGGTGAACTCGCCGGTGATCTCGTTGAGGGCTTGCTGCGCGCCGCGCAACTCCTCGGCCACCAGCTCCCCGGCGCGGCTGTCGCGCAGTCGCCGCTCCGCCTCAGCTACCTGGCGCCGGGCGCTGTCGAGAGCATCGAGGTGCCGTTGCCGCGCGGAGACCGTGCCGCCGTCCAGCGTCTGGTATCCCATGCAGGTTTTCAGGTGCGCCCGCAGGGTGTCCAGCCCCTCACCCGTCAGGGCGGAGAGGGCGAGCCGTGGAGGTCCCGCCACGGTGTCGGCAACGGGGATGCCCCTCGCGAGGTCGCATTTGTTGAGCACCAACGTTACCGGCACGTCGGTGGGCAGGCGGCCCTTTTCCTCGCTGTAGGCTGCCGCAACGGCATCCGCCGCCGTATCGATGACGAAGAGCACCCGTTCGGCGCGCCGCATCTCGGCGTGTGCCCGGCGGATCCCTTCCGCCTCGACGATATCCGCATCCTCACGCAGACCCGCGGTATCGAGGATGTGCAGCGGCATGCCATCGATGTCGATGCGCTCGCGCACGATGTCGCGGGTGGTCCCCGGTATCGGGGTGACGATGGCGGCGTCATATCCGGCGAGCCGGTTGAGCAGACTC
This sequence comes from Steroidobacteraceae bacterium, assembly GCA_036393055.1. Lineage (GTDB taxonomy): Bacteria > Pseudomonadota > Gammaproteobacteria > Steroidobacterales > Steroidobacteraceae > 13-2-20CM-66-19. The sequence goes on along the minus strand of DASVWT010000381.1, from coordinate 997 downwards.
GACTTGCCGGCATTGGGCCGGCCCGCGATGACGATCGTCATTCCTTCGCGCAGCAGCCTTCCCTGCCGGGCGCTCTGCTCGACCGCCTTGAAGTGATCGTGCACCGCCTGGAAGCGCTCCTCGAGCTCCCGGTCCGCCAGGAAGTCGATCTCTTCCTCTGGAAAGTCGATGGCGGCCTCGACGTACGTCCGCAGGTCGATGACGGCCTCGGTGAGCCCACGGACCATGGCGGAAAACTCTCCCTGGAGCGACCGCATGGCTGCGCGCGCGGCCTCGCGCGAGCCGGCGTCGATCAGATCCGCGATCGCCTCCGCCTGGGCGAGGTCCAGCTTGTTGTTGAGGAAGGCGCGCTGCGTGAATTCACCCGGCAGCGCGCGGCGCCCGCCGAGCTCCACCACCCGGGCCACCAGTGCCTCGAGCACCAGGGGTCCGCCATGCCCGTGCAACTCGAGAATGTGCTCGCCGGTGTAGGAGTGGGGTCCGGGGAAGAAGAGCGCCAGGCCGGCGTCGATCGGCTCCTGCGCGTCATCGAGGAAGCGGGCAAAGCCCGCGCGGCGGGGTAACGGCAGCTCGCCGAGCAGCACGGCGGCGATCTCGGGTGCCCGTGGGCCCGAGACCCTAACGATCCCGATCCCGCCTCTTCCGGGCGGGGTGGCCGCCGCCACGATGGTATCGGTGCGGCTCATGCGGGTGAGGCTACCGCCGCTCTCGCGTCGGTTGAAGGGCGTCTCATCGCGGCGGCCGGCGGCTCCGCCGCAAACCGCTCAACCGTTCCGCCGATGGAGCAAAGCCGTCACGGCCATGAGGCGGATCATGCCTTCTGTGGCGCGGTACCGACGCCGAGCCGGCGGTTGATGTTCCACTGCTGCGCGATGGAAAGGATGGTGTTCGTGACGTAGTAGAGCACCAGACCCGCCGGGAAGAACGCGAACATGGCCGACATCGCGATCGGCATGATCATCATGACCTTCGCTTGCGCGGGGTCGGGCGAGGTGGG
>DASVWT010000380.1:0-6487 GCA_036393055.1 Steroidobacteraceae bacterium | reverse complement strand
AACCGCGGTACCCTGCGCGAGCGCTTCGCGAAGACGCTCGAGGGAGTGCCGCCGGATGCGGCTATCTGCATGTGCGGCTCCGGCGTGACCGCTTGCCACAATCTGCTCGCCATGGAGGTGGCCGGACTCCAGGGCGCGCGGCTCTACGCAGGCTCCTGGAGCGAGTGGATCCGCGACCCGAAACGGCCGATAGCCAGTGACACGCCATAGCATGGAACCCGCCGCGCGCTCGTCATGCAGTTTTGCTATCGTGCGCGGCCAATGAACTCACCGAGACCGACAGCGGACTCTCGCACGTGGCCGTAGATCCGAAGAGCGCCTTGAACGGCGCTCGCAAGTTCAATCCCGCCCAGCCCTGGCGCATCGAGGACTCCCTGGAGCTGTACCACGTCAACGCGTGGGGCAAGGGTTACTTCGGCATCAACGCAGCCGGGCACGTGCTCGTGCGGCCGGACGCTCAGCCTGGCCGGGACATCGATCTTTACGATGTCGTCGAGGGGCTGCAGGCCCGCGATCTGACCACGCCGGTGGTGGTGCGCTTCTCCGATATCCTGGCTCATCGCCTCAAGCATCTGCACGACGCATTCGCGCAGGCGATCGCTGAGAACAACTATCGCAACCGCTACGCCGCGGTCTTCCCCATCAAGGTGAATCAGCAGCGCCTCGTCGTGGAGGAGGTCTACCGTTACGGCAAGGAGTTCGGCTTCGGCCTCGAGGTGGGCTCCAAGCCGGAGCTGCTCGCGGTGATGGCGATGACGGAGAACGCGCCGGAGCGGCTGATCATCTGCAATGGCTTCAAGGATGACAGCTACATCGAGGCTGTAACTCTCGCCACGAAGCTGGGCAGGACCATCATTCCCGTGGTGGAGAACTTCGATGAGCTGGACCTCATCCTCAAGCACGCCGAGCGGTACCAGGTGCGGCCGCGCATCGGCGTGCGGGTGAAGCTCTTCACCGAGGGCTCCGGCCGCTGGCGGGAGTCGGCGGGCGAGAAGTCCAAATTCGGCCTCTTCATCACCGAGATCCTCGAGCTCTTCGGTGTGCTGAAGGCGCGCGGCATGCTGGATTGCCTGCAGCTCGTGCACTGCCACCCCGGCAGCCAGCTGCAGGACATTCGTCGGGTGAAGGACGCCATCAACGAGCTGGCGCACGTTTATGCGGAGCTGAAGCTCATGGGAGCCGGGCTGCAGTACATCGACGTCGGCGGCGGACTGGGCGTCGATTATGACGGCAGCAGCACGAACTACTCGTCGTCGATGAACTACACGCTCAACGAGTACGCGAGCGATGTCGTTTACCGGGTTGCAAGCGTCTGCGACGCCCGCGACATCCCGCATCCGATGATCATCAGCGAGTCCGGCAGGGCGATCGCGGCCTACCACAGTGTGCTGGTGTTCGACGCGCTGGGCTCGTCGGCGCTCGACAAGTTCCGCGTGACCGGCCGGGAGGAGGAGGATTACGCCGGCGAAGAGGAGCTGCCGCAGCCGGTCCGGGACTTGTTCGACGCGTTCCGCTCCGTGAGCGAAAGGCGGCTGGTGGAGTGCTATCACGACGCGCTGACGGCTCGTGACCAGGTGCTGCAGATGTTCAACCTGGGCCTCCTGTCGCTCGAGTTCCGCGCGCTGGCGGAGCGGCTCTTCTGGGCGACCTGCGCCAGGGTACGGGACTGCTGCCGCCGGCTCGAGCGGCTGCCGGAGGAGCTCGAGGGGCTGGAGTCGATCCTTTCGGACACCTATTTCTGCAATTTCTCGGTGTTCCATTCGCTGCCCGACAGTTGGGCCATCGATCAGCTCTTCCCGATCATGCCCATCCACCGGCTGGAAGAGCGGCCCTCGCGCACGGGGGTACTGGCGGACATCACGTGCGACTCGGACGGCAAGATAGATCATTTCGTATCGCTGCGGGACGTCAAACGCACCCTGGAGCTGCATGAGCTGAAGCCGGGAGAGAAGTATTACCTGGCCGTCTTCCTGGTGGGCGCTTACCAGGAAACCCTCGGGGACCTGCACAATCTCTTCGGGGACACGCACGTGGTCCACGTGCGGTTGCATGACGAGGGGGGCTGGTGGATCGAGGAGATCGTCAAGGGCGATACCGCCAACAAGGTCCTCGAGTACATGGAGTATGACGTCGCGGAGCTTTACCCCGCCCTGGCGCGGGATTGCGAGCGGGCCATCCGCGACGGCCGCATGACGATCGCCGAGAGCCAGATGCTGAAGCGGTTCTACGAGAGCGAGCTCGACGGATACGCCTACCTGGAGCCCGCCGGCAGCTGATAGTCGGGCGCCTCCCGGCGCCGCCAGGGGGTGTTGCGCGCCTACTACAACCCGTGTTTGCCATCGGCAAAAACCGGGAGTAGCATGGTATCGTGTTGGTATATCCCCCCAGGGATGAGAACGCTTGAGTTTCGCTGTTCCTTTCGAATCCCCTCCCCGTCACGTAATCCACGATCACGCGGCACATGCGACCGCCTGGCGCGGCTCGCCGCTGTGCGCATTACGAAGAGAGACTCCCGGATGACGACGATCTACGTGGGCAATCTGCCCTTCAATGCCACCGAGCAGGACGTGAAAGCGCTGTTCGAGCGTCATGGCAAGGTGGAATCGGTCAAGCTCGTCAACGATCGGGAAACCGGCAGGCCACGCGGCTTCGGTTTCGTCGAGATGTCGCAGAGCGAGGCCCAGGGGGCGATCCAGGCCCTGAACGGCTTTCAGATGAACGGCCGGGCACTACGGGTCAATGAGGCCCAGGAGCGCGCACCACGCGCGCGGCAAGGCGGCGGTCCATTCAGACGCTGAAACAAGCGTCCATTACATCTTTTTACGCAAACCCCGCTCCGGCGGGGTTTTTTTTGGCGGCGCGCCCCTCCAAAATCACGGGCGATGCGTCCCTCCAAGAAATTCACCCGCGGCCTCGCCGTGGTATGCCTCCTGGCCGCCACCGGCGCACTGATCTACGGCTGTGTCACCACCGGCGGCAGGGAGGCGACCGCCGGCGCCCTGGACGTCATACTCGCCGGCAGCCAGCGCACGGCGGCTGACCGCAGCCGCGACGAGTATCGCCATCCCAAGGCGACCCTGCTCTTCTTCGGCATCCGGCCAAACACCCGGGTCCTGCAGGTGTGGCCTGAGTCGGGGTGGTACACCAAGATCCTTGCGCCGTTGGTGCGGACCAAGGGCCGTTATTTTGCCGCCGTGATCGCTCCGGATCCGGGCAGCCGCTTTCTGCAGGCGCGGGACGCCGATTACCGCCGCCTCCTCTCGTCCAGGCCGGATCTCTACGGCGCCGTGAAGGTGGTCAGCTTTCCGCTGGATGGGCGCGATGTGGCTCCTCCGGGATCACTGGACATGGTGCTGAGCTTCCGCGACCTGCACGAATGGATGGCGCTCGGGGATGCGCAGCAGGCGCTTGCCACGATCTATCGGGCGCTGGCGCCGGGAGGGGTGTTCGGGGTGGTGGACAATCGCGCCGATCCGGCGATGCCGCAGGACCCGCGGGCCAAGAATGGGTATGTCAGGCAAGACTATGCGATCCGGCTGATCGAGGCGGCGGGGTTCAGGCTGGTGGCCAGCTCGGAGGTCAATGCCAATCCCAAGGACACGAAGAACTATCCCGCGGGGGTTTGGACGCTACCGCCGGATTATCGGCTGGGGAACATCGATCGGGGCAAGTACGAGGCCATCGGGGAGAGCGATCGGTTCACTTTGAAGTTCGTGAAGCCCAATTGAGGGCTACCACATGTCTTTCAGCCGGGCGCTGACGTCGAGGCTGGCATCGCCGCCGCTCTCCGTGAGCGCGTCGCCGGTGATACGCGAGCCCTGGAACGAAGTGGCCTCCAGGGTTTTGAGGACTTTATCGGTCAGGAAGCGGCTGCGCCCGCCGTAGACGTGCGCATCGCCGAGGCGATGCTGGGCCGTCAGATGGAATTTCAGGGGGGCGAACAGGAGAAGGTCGTTCTGGGCGCGGGTCAGGGCGACGTAGAGCAGTCGGCGCTCTTCCTCGATGAGCTCGGGCTTGCCGGTGGCGAACTCGTTGGGATAGCTGCCGTCGACCACGTTGAGGAGATAGACGGTATCCCACTCCATGCCTTTGGCGGAGTGAACGGTGGAGAGGATGAGATAGTCCTCGTCCAGCGCGGGACGGCCGGCGAGATCGCTGGTGGCGTTCGGCGGGTCGAGGGTGAGCTCGGTGAGGAAGCGCTCGCGCGAGGGGTACTGGCCGGAGAGGATTTCGAGCTGGTCGAGATCGCCGAGCCGTGTATGGAAGTGCTCGTACTGGCGCTCGAAATGCGGGCGGTACCACTCGCGTACGAGATGCACCTGCCCGGCCCAGGGGCGCTGCGGGTCGGCAAGCGCCAGCAGCAGCTCGGTGAGCTTGCGCCAGTCCTGCGCCGCTCCCGGCGGCGGAGTGAAGGTCTGCAGGGAGTCGAGGGAGCCGCCGTTGGATTCGAGATGATCGAGCGCGCGCCGCGCATTTCCGGGCCCCATCCCGGGCAGCAACTGCAGCGTCCGGAAGGCCGCCAGACTGTTGCGCGGGTTGTCGGCCCAGCGCAGCACCGCGAGGAGGTCTTTGATGTGCCCAGCCTCCAGGAACTTGAGCCCGCCATACTTCACGAAGGGAATCTGACGGCGCCCGAGCTCGACCTCGAGAACGTCGCTGTGGCTGGAGGATCGGAACAGCACCGCCTGCTTGCGCAACGGCACATTGGCCTCACGGCGCTTAAGCACCTCGCCACAGACACATTCCGCCTGCGTCTGCAGATCCTCGACCGTCACCAGGCGGGGCCGCGGCCCCTCCCCGCGGCTCGACAGCAAGTGCTTGCGGTGCTGGCGAGGCGCCTCGGCCATCACGGCATTGGCGACGTCGAGCACTTGCTGTGTCGAGCGGTAGTTCTGCGCGAGCGTGACCACTTCCGCGCGCGGCGTGAAACGGTCGGGGAAGCCGAGGATGTTCTCCACCGCCGCGGCGCGGAAGGAATAGATCGCCTGCGCGTCGTCGCCGACGACGGCAAGGCCCGCGCCATCGGGCCTCAGCGCGTGGAGAATCTCGGCCTGCAGCCTGTTGGTGTCCTGGTATTCGTCGACGAGCACGTGATCGAAGTGTCCGCCCACGTGCGCGGCCAGCCGCGCATCGGACATCATGATCTGCCAGTAGAGCAGCAGGTCATCGTAGTCGAGCAGGCTGTGACGCTGCTTGCGCTCGACATACGCGCGATACAGGCGCGTGAGATCCGATTCCCACTGCGCACACCAGGGGAATTGCGCCTCCAGAGTCTCCTTGAGAGGCCGTTGCGTGTTGACGCGGTGGGAGTAGATCTGCAGACAGGTGTCCTTGCGAGGGAATCGCTGCTCCTTCTGCGCCAGCCCGAGCTCCTGGCGCAAGGCATCCAACAGGTCGGCGGAATCGCCGCGGTCGAGCACGCTGAACTGCGGATCGAGCTTCAGATGGCGCGCGTAGTGACGCAGCAGGCGGTTGCCCACGGAGTGGAACGTACCCGCCCAACTCATTCGCTGCAGAATGCCCTGGCTGACGCCGCCCAGCGTTTCGCCGAGCGCCGATTTGGCGAGCTCATGGGCGCGCCGGCGCATCTCCGTCGCGGCCCGCCGCGTGAAGGTCAGCATCATGATGCGCGCCGGATCCACACCGTGGATGACGAGGTGAGCGACGCGATGGGCCAGGGTATCGGTCTTGCCGGTTCCCGCCCCCGCGACGATCAGCAGCGGCCCGGATTTGTATCCCCTGTCCGGCAGCGCCTCGCCATGGGTCACCGCGCGGCGCTGCGGGCCGTTGAGCTTCGCCAGGTATGATGCCGTCGACATGACGGCCGGGGACTATACGTAATCGGGCGACCCGCTGTCACTGACTGGCGTCACGCGATGGATGTACAGTGCCGGAACGCCTCCCTCACTGGACGCGCGGTCACTCTCCCACGGCGAGCGCCGGAGCGGGAATGGGCGCCAGATCCGCGTCGCAGGAGAGAAGCTGGTCTCTGACATCCCGCTCGACGCCGGCGAAGTCGATCGGTACCCGCGCGGGATCATGGCTCGGTACCCGGCAATCATCGAAGTCTATGCTCAGACCGACATCGGCCAGGATGCGCGCGCGCACCGTCTCCCGGTAGCGGGGCGAGCGGCCCAACCGGTCGACATCGAGCACCAGGTCCGCGGCCGGCTCGGCAAGCGCGTGGGACAGGAGAGTGACGGCGGTGAACGCGCGATACGACAGCTCGTCGCTGCAGGGAGAAAGCGCATCCCGTAGGAATCCGAGCTGCCGCGACAGGTCGCGCGGGAGCTGCGGCGGCAGACACAGCATGGCCGCGAAGCGCCGCGCGGGAGAGCCTGCGGGAGCGAGCGCCAGGATGAGAAAATGACACAACTCGAAATAGGACGGCGACGACTCCTCCCGATAACTGCGGCAGGAGAGCCACTGCTGATACGGGTTGCGGCGGATGAGCACATGGTAGCCGCCGAGCGCATGCTTGAGCACG
>DASVWT010000379.1:0-5423 GCA_036393055.1 Steroidobacteraceae bacterium | reverse complement strand
CCCGGATCCGGTGAGCTGAATCCGGCCGGATTGGCGGGATCCACCGGCCAGCCGTCGCCCATGCTCGTGTAGCGCTGCTCGAATTTGGTGTCCCATTCCGTGTAGCCCGCCACGGCGTAACGGATGTAGTAGTTGCTGCGGTCGTTGGGCGTGTATTCGAGATCCCCACTATAGCCGGTGCGCTTGCGGTGATTGGCATAATGACGCAGCTGATAATTGTCGACCGCTTTGTCCGGATAGGCCGGCTGGGCATCGAGGTACGACTCCTCCAGGTCGTCAAAGTGGCGGCGATCGTCGTTTTCGGCGAAGGAAAGGACGAAGGAGAACGGGCCGGTGTCCGAAAAGCCATGCCCGCCACCAAAGCGCCCGCCGACGGCCAAGTCTAATCGAGCCGGAGAGAAGTTCGAGTACTCCGCCTCGTAGCCGCCCCCGACATCGCCATCGAAGAAGAAGCTGCGCGTCAGGTGGGCCGCCGAGCGCGGCGAGAGCTCGATGCTGCCGCCCAGCCCTTCCGCGTCGTGGTCCGGCAGGCCGGTCATGGTCACGATCATCCGGTCGATCGCTCCGGTGGGAATCGTATCAAATTCCACGGCGCGCCCGGTTCCGTTGAAATACGTTCCGTACGGGTTGGTGTTCAGCAACGTGACGCCGCCGTATGTGGCGCCGTCGTAGTTTGCGTCCATGCCGCGAATATTGACGAATCGGCCCTCTCCCGAGTCCCCGTTCATCGAAATTCCGGGCATCCGGCCCAGGGCCTCGGAAGCATCGAAATCGGGATACTTGGCGATCTCCTGCGCGGATTGCACCTCCATCACGTTCAGGGCCGCCTTCTGGTCGAAGCGCGCCGTAGAGATCAGACGGTCCGCGGTTACGGTGACTTCCTGCAATGTGGCCAGATCGGGTGGCCGAAGTTTGTCAGTGCCTTTGACGTCAGGCTGCGCGTTCGCCGCGGCAGTCGCGTCAGCGGCAGTTGCGATGTAGGCCGAACCCACGCTTGCCACCAGTGTCGATAACAGCACCGTCTTCAAGATCGGATTATTCACCTTTTTTACCCCCATTGAACGACGGCATAGAAGTCTAATGCAATAAAGATTCTATGTCAAAGGTCCGTGGAATTTATGAGCTATTATGGCATTCATGTGGGACAGCAAAGTCGGCCGCGAATTTCATGGATCGAGCAAGCGCCAAGCCACTCAGGCGGCCGTGCGCCTTACTGGAAGCGAAGAGCGGGGCTCGAGCGAATTGCAATATATATTCTAATGCCAGTCATGTAGAATGAACAGATCATTGCTTCGAAGATGTAATAGAATGGGCATTGCATACACAACGGGCGGACTCGAGACACAACCATGACGGAACTGATCGACTGCCGATCGCTCGATCTGATCACGGTCGGCCGGTCCTCCGTGGACCTCTACGGCGAGCAGGTCGGCGGGCGGCTGGAGGAGATGGCATCTTTCGCCAAGTACGTGGGAGGCAGCCCCACGAACACGGCGGTCGGTGCGGCGCGACTGGGTTTGCGCGCGGGAGTGCTCACTCGCGTCGGCAACGATCACTTCGGGCGCTTTATCCGAGAGGAGCTCATTCGCTGTGGAGTCGAGGTATCCGGCGTCATCGCTGATGCGCGGCGGCTGACGGCGCTCGCCGTGCTCGGTATCCGGGATGAGCATCGGTTTCCACTGCTCTTCTATCGCGAAAATTGCGCGGATATGGCGCTCTGCGAGGCGGATGTGGATCCGGCCTTCATCGGGCGTGCCGGCGCCGTTCTCATCAACGGCACTCATGTCTCGCAGCCAGGCGTGCTGGCGGCGAGCCGCAAGGCGGTGCAACTCGCCCGCGCGGCAGGCGGGCGGGTCGTCTTCGATATCGACTACCGGCCGGTGCTCTGGGGCCTGACGGCGCCCGATGCCGGCGAGAATCGCTTCGTCGCGAACACCGCCGTGACCGCACGGCTGCAGGAGATCGCGCCGCTCTGCGATCTCATCGTCGGCACGGAAGAGGAGTTCCACATCCTCGGCGGCACAACCGACACGATCGGAGCGCTGCGAGCGGTGCGCGCACTGACACCGGCCGTGCTGGTGTGCAAGCTGGGGGCGGACGGCTGTGTCGCGTTCGAAGGTCCCATCGGGGCGAGCTTGCAGAGCGGCATACGAGCGCCGGGGCTCGATATCGAGGTATTCAACATCCTGGGCGCCGGTGATGCCTTCATGAGCGGCTTCCTGCGCGGCTGGCTACGCGGGGATCCTATCGAGACCTGCTGCCGGTATGCCAATGCCTGCGGGGCACTCGTCGTCTCCCGCCACGGCTGCGCGCCGGCAATGCCAACCTGGGCGGAGCTCTCGGCCTTCCTCGCCGGCAGCTGGCCCCGGCGGCTGCGCGAGTCCGGGGAGCTGGAGCACCTGCATTGGGCCACGACCCGTGCGCCGCGCCCGCCGGAGCTGTTGGTGCTCGCCATGGACCACCGCGGCCCTCTCGAGGCGCTGGCCGAGGAGCTGGATGCCGGCGAGTCGGCAGTTGAGGAATTCAAGGCGCTCGCCATTGATGCAGTCGACCGTGTGGCTCTCGGTGACCCGCGTTACGGCATCCTGTTGGACGGCCGTTTCGGCCGCCAGGGACTGGAGCGCGCTGCCGATCATCCTTACTGGATCGGGCGGCCGATCGAGCAGAGCGGCTCCCGACCGCTCGAGTTCGACGGTGCGCCGGATATTGGCTCGACCCTGCGTACATGGCCGCTGAATCACGTGGTGAAGTGTCTGGTTCGATATCATCCCGAGGATCCCGCGCCGCTGCGCCAGCAACAGGAGGAGAGGCTGCTCTGCCTGCACAGCGCCTGTCGCGAGACCCGCCACGAGCTGCTCGTGGAGGTCATCGCATCGCCTTACGGGAAGATCGAAGCGGACACCACGGCCCGGGTGCTCGAGCGGTTGTACGACCTCGGCATCCGGCCCGACTGGTGGAAGCTCGAGCCGAGCGATGAGCCAGCAGCCTGGGGGGCAATCCAGGACACCGTCCGTCGCCGGGACCCCTGGTGCCGGGGTGTTCTCGTCCTGGGCCTGGCTTCGGATCCGGAAAGCCTCGCCTCGGCGTTCCAGGCGGCAGCACCGTTCGAGCTGGTACGCGGGTTCGCAGTTGGGCGTACCATTTTCGCCGAGCCCGCCCGGCGGCGGCTCGCCGGTGAGGCCGGCGACGCCGAGACGGTGGCGGCGCTCGCCGCCAACATGCAGGCCGTAGTGGCCGCATGGCGCCGGGCGCGGCCGACTCCACCGGCGTAAATTCCGCAGGAACCACACCATGACGCAGATCCGCCTCACCGCCGCCCAGGCCGCAGTGCGGTATCTGGCTAACCAGTTCATCGATGCAGAGGGCGCTTCAGCACGTTATTTCGCAGGCGCGTGGGCCATCTTTGGCCATGGCAACGTTGCGGGTCTCGGCGAGGCGCTGCACGCCGCGGGCGAGACGCTACCCACCTTCCGCGCGCACAACGAGCAGTCCATGGCCCATGCGGCGATCGCATTCGCCAAAGCCTCGCGCCGGCGACGCGCCATGGTCTGCACCAGCTCCATCGGGCCGGGTGCGCTCAACATGGTGACGGCGGCCGCCGTCGCGCACGTCAACCGGCTGCCGGTACTCTTCCTGCCGGGCGATGTCTTCGCGGGGCGCAGCCCCGATCCTGTGCTGCAGCAGGTGGAGGATTTCGCCGATGGGACGGTGAGTGCGAATGACTGCTTCCGGCCAGTGTCACGTTACTTCGACCGCATCCAGCGCCCCGAGCAGCTGATCGAGGCGCTGCCGCGCGCCATGGCGACCCTGCTCGACCCCGCGGGCTGCGGGCCGGTGACGCTGGCATTCTGTCAGGACACGCAGACGGAAGCCTGGGATTTCCCCGCGCAGATGATGGAGCCGGCAATGTGGTCCATCCGCCGTCCGCCGCCGCCTGCCGAGGATCTGCGGCGTGCTGCCGAGTGCCTGAGATCGGCCCGCGCTCCCCTCATTATCGCAGGCGGCGGTGCTGTCTACTCCGCCGCGGAAGCCGCGCTGGATCAGCTTGCGCGCACGACCGGCATTCCCGTGGCGGAGACACAGGCCGGACGAGGCGCGCTCAACTGGGAGCACCCGCAGTCGCTCGGCGCCATCGGCGTGACCGGGACGAGCGCAGCCAACGCCGCTGCGGCGGCCGCTGATGTCGTTTTGGCGATCGGTACTCGCCTGCAGGACTTCACCACGGCATCGCGCACGCTGTTTACCAAGTGCAGGCGCTTCCTACAGGTGAATGTCAACGCCTACGACGCGCACAAGCACGGCTCGACGGCAATCGTCGGCGATGCCCGCGAGGTGCTGCAGCAGCTGCGGGAGGCGATCGCGGGCTACCGCGTGCCGAAGGCGTGGAGCGATTCAGTGGCGGCGGAGCGCGTTGCCTGGGATGAGGCCTGGAATCGGGCGGTGCGGCCGCCGGAGCAGCCGCATCCTGGCGCGTCCAAAGCCGCGACGGCCGACTGCGGCGGGGATCTTCCGTCCGATGCTCAGGTCATCGGCGCCGTTTGCCGCTGGGCGCGAAAGGAGACCACCGTCGTGTGCGCCGCCGGCGGTCTTCCCGGCGAGCTGCACAAGCTGTGGCGGCCGGCGAGCGCGGCGGGCTACCACGTCGAATACGGCTTCTCCTGCATGGGATACGAGATCGCGGGCGGCCTCGGCGTGAAGCTGGCCGAGCCCGATCGCGAGGTCGTCGTCATGGTGGGCGACGGCAGCTACCTCATGTTGAATTCCGAGATCGCGACCTCGGTCATGCTGGGCCTGAAGCTTGCGATAGTCGTGCTGGACAACCGCGGCTTCGGCTGCATCAACCGCCTGCAGAAGGCGACGGGCGGCGCACCGTTCAATAATCTGCTGGCCGATTCCCGCCAGAAGGACCCAGCGCCGGTGGACTTCGCGGCCCATGCCGCGGCGCTCGGCGCGCAGAGCGAGAAGGTGCCGGATGTCGGCGCGTTGTCGGCGGCCCTGGAGCGCGCTCGCGCGGCATCGGGGACGTACGTGATCGTCATCGAGACCGATCCCCAGGCCACAACGGATGCGGGCGGGGCCTGGTGGGATGTGGCCGTGCCGGAGGTTTCCTCCCGGGATGCGGTGCGCGCAGCCCGCGCCGAATACGAGAGACGCCGCAAGGCGCGGTGGGAGTGACAATGAGCATTCGCTTCGGGGTGAGCCCCATCGCCTGGATCAATGATGACCTGCCGGAGCTCGGCGGCGAGACACCGGTCGAGACAGTGCTGCGCGACGCTCACGCGCTGGGATTCGAGGGCATCGAGCTCGGCGGCAAGTTCTCCCGGGATCCGGCGGCGCTCGGCGCACAGCTTCGCGCCCATGAGCTCGCGCTGGTCGGGGGCTGGTGGTCGGCCGCCCTGCTCGTTCGCTCCGCCGAGGAGGAG
>DASVWT010000378.1:0-4509 GCA_036393055.1 Steroidobacteraceae bacterium | reverse complement strand
TGATCGAGGTGCATCTCTCCAATCCAAAGGCGCGGGAGGAGTTCAGGCATACGTCTTACTTTTCCGACATCGCCGTCGGAGTGATCGCGGGCTTCGGCGCGCTCGGCTACGAGCTCGCCGTACGGGCCGCATGCCGCCGGTTGGCCTCGTCCTGACCCGCGACGGCCTTTTCCAACACGAGCAACACCAGGGGGAGCATTCCCGGCATGGATATTCGAAAAATCAAGAAGCTCATCGAGCTGCTGGAGGAATCCGGCATCGCGGAGATCGAAATCAAGGAAGGCGAGGAGGCGGTGCGCATCAGCCGCATGCCGGTGGCCGCGGCAGTGCAACCGCAAGCCTGGTTCGCGCCGGGGCAGCCCGGCTGGGACCCGGGGCGCGGCGGCGTACCGATGCCGCTCGCCGCCCCGGAACCGGCCGGCCAGGGCGCCGCCACAGGCGAGAGCGCCGCGAAGCCCAAACCCAACGAGCACGTGATCACCGCGCCGATGGTCGGCACGTTTTACGCCAGTCCTTCCCCGGGCGCGAAGGCCTTCGTCGAGATCGGCGATGAGGTGAAGATCGGCCAGGTGCTGTGCATCATCGAGGCGATGAAGATGATGAATCAGATCGAGGCCGACCGCGCCGGCAGGATCACCTCCATCATGGCGCGCAACGGCGACCCGGTCGAATTCGGCCAGCCGCTCTTCGTCGTCGAATAAGCGCCCGCCATGCTGGAGAAGGTCGTCATCGCCAACCGCGGCGAGATTGCTCTGCGCATCCTGCGTGCCTGCCGCGAGCTCGGCATCAAGACGGTCGCGGTGCATTCCACCGCCGACTACAGCCTGAAGCACGTACTGCTGGCGGACGAGTCCGTCTGCATCGGGCCGCCGCCCTCGGCGGCGAGCTATCTCAACATGCCGGCGATCATCAGCGCCGCCGAGGTCACGGACTCCGTGGCCATTCATCCCGGCTACGGCTTCCTTTCCGAGAACGCGGATTTCGCCGAGCGGGTCGAGAACAGCGGCTTCGTGTTCGTGGGCCCCCGGGCGGAGACCATCCGCACCATGGGCGACAAGGTATCGGCGATCCGTGTGATGAAGAGTCACGGAGTGCCGTGCGTCCCGGGATCGGACGGACCGTTGGGCGATGATCCGGAGGAAAACCTGCGGATCGGGCGGGAAATCGGCTACCCGGTGATCATCAAGGCGTCCGGCGGCGGCGGTGGCCGCGGGATGCGCGTGGTGCACAGCGAAGCATCCCTGCTCAATTCCATCGGCATCACTCGCGCGGAAGCGCGCGCGGCCTTCGGCAACGACCAGGTGTACATGGAGAAATTCCTGGAGCGGCCGCGGCACATCGAGTTCCAGGTACTCGCCGATCACCACGGCAACGTGATCCACCTGGGCGAGCGCGACTGCTCCATGCAGCGCCGCCACCAGAAGGTGTTGGAGGAAGCGCCCGCGCCGGGCATCAGCGCCCGCCAGCGGCGCATCATGGGCGAGCGCTGCGTCGAGGCCTGCATCGCCGTCGGCTATCGCAGCGCCGGCACGCTGGAATTCCTCTACCAGGACGGCGAGTTCTACTTCATCGAGATGAACACGCGCATCCAGGTCGAGCATCCGGTCACCGAGCTCATCACCGGCATCGACTTGGTGAAGACGCAACTCATGATCGCCGCGGGCGAGCGCCTGCCCTATGTGCAGAGCGACGTGCAGATCCGCGGACACGCCATCGAGTGCCGCATCAATGCCGAGGATGCGAAGACTTTCATGCCATCGCCGGGCCCGATCCGGCTGTGGCACGCGCCGGGCGGTCCCGGTATCCGGGTGGACAGTCACGTGTATTCCGGCTATCACGTGCCGCCCAACTACGACTCGCTGATAGGCAAGGTCATCGCGCTCGGCGATACGCGCGAGACCGCCATCGCGCGCATGAAGAACGCGCTCGCCGAGATGGTGATCGAAGGCATCAAGACCAACGTGCCACTGCACCAGGAGATCTGCAACCACGCGGCCTTCCAGAAGGGCGGCACCGACATTCATTACCTGGAAAGGCGACTTGGACTCAGATAGGCACCTCGAGCGGCGGTAGCGACTTGGACACCTCTGAGACCCGCCTCCGCGAGAATGGATGCTCCAGGAAACCATTCCACGAGATCAGCTGGGATCTCGGGCGGCACGAGGCGCAGGACGCCGAGGCTGCCTGCCTCTCGTGCGGAGCGATCGCCGTCACGTTCGTCGATGCGGACGAGCATGACACCTCGCCGGTTCTGGAGCCCGCGCCGGGCGAGTTCCGGCTCTGGCCGGCGGCGCGGGTCGTGGCCCTCTTCCCGCCGGAGGCCGATTGCGACCGGGTCGTTGGCGCGTTGAGCCGTGCGCTCGCCGTCGATCCGGGTCTGCTGCACGCACGGGAAGTGGCCGATCGGCCGTGGGAGCGTGAATGGCTGCGCGACTTCCACGCCATGCGATTCGGCCGGCGCTTGTGGATCTGCCCGCATCACGAGCAGGTCACCCAGCCGGACGCCGCCGTGGTGCGGATGGACCCGGGCCTCGCCTTCGGCACCGGTACTCACCCGACGACCGCGCTCTGCCTGGAATGGCTCGATGCACACCCTCCCGTGGACCGCACTGTCGTTGATTTCGGGTGCGGCTCCGGCGTGTTGGCCCTTGCCGCGCTGCAGCTCGGCGCGCGCTCGGCCAGCTGCTTCGATATCGACAGCCAGGCCCTGATCGCCACGCGCGACAACGCGGCCACGAACGGACTGAGCGAGCAGGTACGGATCTGCGATTCCGCCGCGGCGATTGCGCGGGGCGCCGACCTCCTGCTCGCGAACATACTGTCCGGTCCGCTGGTGGCGCTCGCCTGCTCTTTCGCGGACATCCTCGGGCCCGCCGGCACGCTGGTGCTCTCGGGCCTGATGGAGCATGAGGCCCCGGAGGTGGCGGGCGCCTATGAGCCGTCGTTCGACGTGCATACCTTCGGCACCCGCGAGAGTTGGGTCTGTCTCTGGGCGCGGCGGAAAGGCCGCCCGCGCGGCTGAATGAATCGCCGGGAGCGATTCATAACGACGCGCGAAGCGCGTCGGCCCCTGCGGGCAGCAGGGGCGAGGCCAGGACGGGCCGAGTAATGTTCACGGTCTGCCCCAAATGCGCACTGACCCTGGCTGTCACCACGGCGGATCTGCGCATCGCGCAAGGCTATGTCCGCTGCGGGCGGTGTCTGAACGTATTCAACGCGCTCGCCCGGCTCTCGGAGGAGCGGCCGGCAGTAGTACCGGCGCCGAACGCCAGCGCTCCGGCTGCCGCTGCTCCGGATGCGAGTGCTGCGGATGCCGGCGCTCCGGCTCCGGATGCCGGGCCTGCAGACTCGTCTCCGGGCCTGTCGCGCCAGGGAGCGGATACCGCATCGCCGCAGGGCGCGTCACCGCCTCCTGAGTGGGCCGCGCCGTCCACCACGGCGGACGACACCGGCGAGATCGAAGTAGAGCTCGACGCCAGCATCCTGGTGACGTCAGTGCAAACGCCGGCCGCGCCCGAGAGGACCGCGGGTGCGCAAACGCAGATGGACACGCCCGTTCCCGCTGACCTTGTCGTAGGCACGAGTGAGCCGGCGTCAGCGGCAACCTCCGTCACGGAGACGGATGCTCACCCGCCTGACGCGGCCGTGCGGCCGGAACGGGATGAAGGTTCGGGGGCCGCCGAGTCAGCGAGCTCGGAGCAGACCAACACCGCCCAGCAGAATCCGGACGGAGCGTTCGCGCTCGGGATGCGCCGCTCACGCGCGGGTCTCGGCTGGAAGCTCGGCGCCGGTGCACTGGCAATCGCTCTGGCGTTACAGATCATCAATCATTACCGTGACGCGCTGGCGGCAAATCCTGCGCTGAGCGGCCCCGTGACCGGCGTCTACTCGGCACTGGGCGTGAAGCTTGCTCCGCGCTGGAATCTCCACGCGTATGACGTGCGCCAGCTTGGTGCGTCGATGACCGGTCCCGCAGCAGGCGAGATCGTCGTGCGCGCCAGCGTCAAGAACTCTGGGAGTCGTGCACAGCCGCTGCCGCTTTTGCGAGTGACGTTACAGGACAGGTTCGGTAATCGCATCGCTGCACGCGATGTGCCACCCGGGGATTATCTTCCGTCGTCCGTCGCGTCAACGGCACTGCTGGCCGCTGGCAGCCGCGTGGATGCGACGATGGTGTTCGTGGATCCGGGACCGCAGGCGGTCGGCTTCGAGATCGACGCGTGCCTGCGGGAGCAGGGCGGTGGGGTCACCTGCGCGCATGGGCCTTGAGCAATGATATGATCCCGCGCTCCTGGAGAGGCACATATGAGAGAGACAAAGAGGGGTCGGCAGCGGGACGCCTCTGGCGCCAGGCTCAACGGGCGCACGCTGAATGATCTGCTGCCGCAACGGCCGCTGCTGCCGTTGCGCAGCCACGCGGAGCGTGCCCTGAGCGACTACTTCACGAGCCTCAACGGCTCACGGCCGGCGGATCTCTACGACCTGGTCTTGCGCGAGGTCGAGGAGCCG
>DASVWT010000377.1:0-13138 GCA_036393055.1 Steroidobacteraceae bacterium | reverse complement strand
GCGAGGGTCTGCCTTCGATAACCGGACGAGGGGCGCGGAAATCGACGTTTCGGGGGCAGTGCTCAAAATCCGTATTTCGCTGCCCCAAGCCGATCCAAATCGTCGGCAGCCGTGCCGACGACCGGTATTGGAACTCTTGCGTATTTTGCCAATGGCCCGCTGCTGAGGCTCGCCGCCTCGCGGGGCGGAGGCGCGCCTACGCGCCCCTAACAGCTGCCTGCCCTTTCAGGCGGCCGGGGAGCGCGACGAGCTCCTGCTCCTGCGCCTCAGCGCCGTGACGGCAATCACCGAGCAGGCCAGTGCCGAGCAGAGCCAGCGAGCCCGGCTCTGGCGCCGACGCCGCGGTGAAGCTGCCATACTCGCCAGGAGGAATGTCACCCTCGCCGGAGTTCGGATCGTCGAGGAGCGTCGTCGCATTTGCCACCGCCGCGGCATAAACGACCCCTGCGCCGGGAATGTCGCCATTGCTCCAGAATTCCCCGACGTAGCCGCCGGCAATATCGAAGGTGACGCCGAAGATGTCCAGTTGCCCGCCGCTGAATGGATAAGTCAGGTCATGTGTGACGGGATCGAAGCACAGCGCGGGAGAGTCCCCCGCCGGGTAGAGCAGATCATCGTACGACAGGCCGGCCGACGTGAACGCGATCCCGGCCGACGTATCGCTCACATACGAGACGGGCTGATAGAGTCCCGTGATCGCACCGGAAACGTTGATGTTCGTGTCCGAGAAGCTGCCGGTGATGTTCGTGATTTCGTCAGCGCCCGGCGTGGCGCTCTGCGAGGTCGTCAACGTGCCCGATTCGGTGATGCCGCTGCCGTTGAAGGAGAAGGTCATCACGTCCGCCAGCGCTGTGGGCGCAAATGCCGCTGCGGATAGGGACGCGGCGGCAGCCAATGCGAGCATCGTCAGTCGGATCGGCTTGGGGCAGCGAAATACGGATTTTGAGCACTGCCCCCGAAACGTCGATTTCCGCGCCCCTCGTCCGGTTATCGAAGGCAGACCCTCGCCGACCGATAAACGAGGAGACACAGACGATGGCCAAGAACGTGATTTGCCTCTGGTTCGACGGCACAGCCGAAGAAGCCGCCCGGTTCTACGCCAAGACTTTCCCGAACAGCGCCGTCACCGCAGTGCACCGCGCCCCCGGCGATTACCCGGCCGGCAAGCAAGGGCAGGTGCTGACGGTAGAGTTCACGGTGCTGGGCGTGGCGTGCCTGGGCCTCAACGGCGGCCCCGCGTTCAAGCACACCGAGGCCTTTTCGTTCCAGATCCTCACCGAGGATCAGGCCGAGACCGACCGGTACTGGGATGCGATCGTCACCAACGGCGGCGTCGCAAGCGCGTGCGGCTGGTGCAAGGACCGGTGGGGCCTGTCCTGGCAAATCACCCCGCGCGTGCTCGTGGAAGCAATCACGAGTCAGGATCAGGCGTCCGCCAGGCGCGCATTCGAGGCGATGATGGGAATGCAGAAGATCGACATCGCCGCGATCCAGGCGGCGCGCGCCGGCTGATTTCCTCGTCACTCCCTCGCCACGCGCTCTGGCGTGTGAGATTTCCGAGGTAGGCTCGATGCCAGCTTGACTCTGCCGTCGGGCAGGGGGACCGCTATCGGTGCGACGACGACTTTCGCGACTCCAATTCGCTTCGTGATTCCGATCGCGCGTGCGGTGGAGGGCGACAAGTCGACGATGCGACCCTTGATGTAGGGACCCCGATCCTCGATCTTGATGACGGCGCTCTTTCCGGTGGCGACGTTGGTAACTCTTGCCACGGTTCCGAGCGGGAGGGTGCGGCTCGCCGCGTTGTTACCGCGCGGGTTCATCGGGGCGCCATTTGCCATGGGTTTACCGAAGAACCGGCGCGCGTAATACGAGGCGTTGCCGCGCCGCTTTCGTGCCGAGAGATCTGGCTTCGCGGGACCCGTCACCCGCTGCGGTGCGCCGCGGTGCGGGCTTTTCGCCGCGCCAGGCGGCGAGAACCCGAGAGCCAGTCCCGCAACGAGCGCCACGGGTATTGCTCCGGCAAAGCGCTGCACGTGCTCTCCAGGTGAGGACCGTTACAAACGTAACTTGGGATCACCCTGTGAGTTCCAGAGCTGACAACGGTGGCCTTGATCCGTTTACCCGGCTGAACGGGCCATGAACGGCCGGTGATCGAGCGCGGCTACCGGGGCGGCTCATCCGGTGGACAGCGTTGTAGGCACCGGCGCGACGATCAGGTACTTCTCGTCCGCGAAGAACAGCGTCCGGCCGTCCAGGCTGATCACCCCGGCGACGGTGCCGCCCACGCAGCCGCTCTCCCCCGGCCTGTGTGCTGCCATCCACGCTCAGTCCTACATCGTAGGCTCCGGTTGCCGGCACCGACGTTACCGCTCCAGCTGCTGTTCGTGGCCGGCGGCTAGCCCCGCCCGATTTGCGACCCGCTCACGGGACAGGCGGGGCCGCTCGGATATCATGGCCCGCAACAGCGGCAAGGACCGTAGCGGGAGAGCGACATTCGTTTCATGACGAGCATGCGTGCGGGGGCGCGGGCTTCGCAGCTCGCGACGCGATGGCGGGACCGCTTCAGCCGGCACTCCAGATGGCGGGCCTTGGTCGGATGGCAGAGCCATTACCAATCCTTTCTCGAGGCCAGTCCGGGCAGCGCGCTGATCGATCACCGCGGCCCCTATCTCGGCGATGAGGCGCGGCATGCGCAGCTGATCGAGGCGATAGCCGCGGGCAGGCGCGCATTGCTGATATCGGCGCCTGCCGGTTGCGGCAAGAGCCGCTTTGCGCTGGAGCTCGCGCGGCGGCTCGGGCGGGCGCAGCGCTCGTGGGACGTGCGCTTCGTCCGCCATGATCAGCCGGCCCTTGCCGAGGAGCTGCAGGCTCTCCCGAAAGCAGGCCGCGTGATCCTGATGGTGGACGACGCACACGACTGCCCGGCTCTGGTCCGGCGGCTCGCGGCCTTGTGCTCCGGGCAGGGGCGGGCCCAGACGCATCTCGTTTGCCTCACGCGGCCGGCGGAGCGTGCCGTGTTGATCGAAGCCCTTGCGGGCCACCTGCCGCTCAACGAGCCGCTGCAGATGGATCTCGGGCGGCCCGATCCGAAGGTCAGAAAGGACCTGATCGATGCGCTGATTCCCCAGATGTCCCCGCATCACCGGGATGTCATCCGGCGCTTCGCCGCCGATTCCTTCTTTGCCACCGTGCTCCTGTGCTCGAGCGTGGCGCGCCAGAGGAAGCTTCCACAGACCCTCAGCACCCGCAATCTGCGCGATTACGCCATTCGTCAGCCGATCGCCCAGGCCATCGGGGACTCGTGTCCTTCCGAGAAGGCATTTCGCGCCCTGGCGGTGTATGCCGCATGCGCCCCGGTGCAGGCCGGCGACGAGGCGATCCGCTCGAGTGCGGCCGCACATTCCGCCATCCCGATCGCCACTGTGGAGGCACTGGAGCGCAGCGTTTTGCAGGCGGGCCTCTTCGAGACCGACGGGCGCGGGTTGATGCGCCCGCTCCCGGATCTGGTGGGTGACCTCATTCTCGAGGAGACCTGCCTCGATGAGGAGGGCAGGCCGACGCCGTTCGGCCAATCATTGATCCGCTCGCTGCTGCTCGAGCAGCGGCATGACGAGGCAGTGATCTCCAATTGCGGCGAAGTCGCACGGCTCTTCTCCAAACCGGAGCCCGTGGATTTCCTCGGCGAGCTGGTGCTGGAGCACGCCGGCGGATTGTCGCCACAGCATCGCGCGCAAGCCGCCGAGCTGTTGAATGGCTGCGCCGGGCTGGCGGCCCGTCAACCGGGAGTGATCACTCGCCTGATCGAGGTTCTGACGACGAAGGGCGTTCTGCAGGCAGCTCCTCCGGCACTGCAGCTGAGCCACGCGGAACACCCGGAGCGTTGCGCGCAGCGGCTGCTCCTCTCGGCAGGGGAAGGCGATCCAACTATCGTGCCGCGGGCTCTCGAGTATTCCCGCCTCCTGTTGGCATCCGCCGGTGGCGGCAATCATCGCGCCCTGCTCGATGATCTGACCGAGTCCTGCCGGTTCGCCGTTGCGCGTCCGCCCGCCCACGCCGAGGCCGTCCTCGGTGTTTTGAAGAAATGGTCCGGAGATTCGGACCCGAAGACCGCTGAGTTGTCGGCTTCCCTGGCGCACGGGTTCCTCGATCTGGAGATGCGCACCCGCGTCTGGGAGCAGGATGCATCGATTTCCCCGGCGGTCAGCCTCGATCCCGCGGACGAGGTCTGGAAGCTGCGCGATCAGGCTCTCGAGGTCCTCGTCCGCTGTGCCAATCACACCTCACCGACCGCCGCGCAAGCCGCGGCCCACTCGGTGGCCTACTGGGCCCAGGGCTATCAGAAGCTGACGGCCGAGCAGCGCCGGCTTTGGGCGGCGCGGCTCGAGCGTGAGCTGGATCTGCTGGCGGCGGCGCTCTGCAAGCTCGCAGCGGCAACGGCACATCTGCCGGTGCGCGCCGCGGTCGAGCAGCAGGGCTGGAAGTGGTGGATGGACGGCGCCGAGCCCTTCATCCGCCGGGCTGGCAGCCGGATCCTCGAGGCGTTGCCCGCGTCGGAGTCCTACTCGCTCTGGAAAGCGCTGCACGCTGCGGCGCTGCCGATCTTCCCGCTTCCGCCCGACGAATCCGTAGAGCCCCAACGGCGGCGTGAGCATCTCACGCCCATCATCGAGCCGTCCGCCGCCCGCGCAGCCGAGCTCGCCAGGGAGCTGTTCGATCGGCTCGAGCTCATTTGCCACGGCCCCTCCGCCTGGTCGGCGCTGTTTGCTTCAGCGGTGAGTGCCGCGCCCAGGCTGCCACTGCAGCCGCGAGCCCACCTGCACCTGAAGGAATTCGTTGGACGTCATCCTGACGAGGCGTGGTCATACGTCAGTGAGGAGGCCGCGCAGGGTCCCCTCGGCGCGATCCTCCCCATCCTGCTGGCGGAGCTTCGCGGGCGGGATACGTCTCGCTGGCACGAGGCGATTCAACGAGCCCGGCCCGGGACGCGTCTGTTCGAGATGAAATTGCGGGCACTGTGCGCAACTGGCGAGCTGGACCCCATCGAGCGCAACGTGGTCTGCAGGGGGCTGGAGGTCGATGATGCGGAGGTCGTTCACCTCTCCGCGCAGGCGCTCCTGAGCGCCGCCCACTCGGAGCTGGCCCCGGGACTGGCAGCTGTTTTCGCCTCACTGCCCCGGCGGCCAACGGATACGCGTCTCTGGGAGCTGACGCTCGATGCGTTCGCGCGGTGGGGTGGCCACCTGCTCGCATCGCCGGTCGGCGAGGAAGCGGATCCTGCGACCCGGACCGCTTCCGGTGAGCTGTTGAGACTGTTTCGAACCTGCGGAAGCGCTCTGAGCTGGCATCAGGGATCACACACCCGGCGCCTGACCACCGTCCTCGCCATTTTTGCGGTCGCCATACCTCATACTCTCAAGACCTGGATGCGCCAGGAATACGTGTCGCCATCCCATGGCGCCGAAGGCGACCTGGTGCTCTCGCCGGCTCGACTCCCCGAAGTCGCGCTCCTGTTGTCGCAATCATCCGCCGCATCGTTCTGGCAGAGGCAATTCATCGAATGGATCACCGAGGAGCCGGATCTCGCCCGCATCGGTGCGCGAGGCCTGGCGCAGCTCTGCGGACCGGGCGATCCCTGTATCGCGCCGTTGCTGAAGCGTATCGCGCAGCAGCCGACAGACTCTTCCCTGGACGCACTGCATGAGCTCATCGGCAGTTACGGCAGCTCGCCCCGATTCATGGAAGATACACTCGGGTTATTTCGCCATCTCATCGATGCCCCGGAGGCATACGAGCTGCTGGAGAAGGAGATCATCTCAGCGGTGGTTCGCGCCGATGACTTGCGCGCCGCGGTCGACGGCAGAAACGCCGCATTGCTAGCCATCGAAAGGGCGGCCAGGGACCCCAACTTCCCACAGCCGCTTCGCGATACCCTCACGCATGCGAGCCAGGCGATACAGTCAAACATCGAAGAAAGCCTTCTAAGCGGCAAAGCACGCTGACGGGGTCCCGAAAGGCTAAAGCGGGTTCGCGGCGGCATCGGGGAGCCATACCCTTCGGGCCGGAACTGCCCGCGCGACGTACCCAAGGCCGATCGGTCGATTTCGCACCGCGCGGATGCCAAACAGAGTATCCTGCTGGCGCCAGCACTCGAGGACAACCCATGGCGTTTGATTTCTTCGCCGGTCGCGGGCGCACTCAGCTCCCGGTATCGGGAGCCGATGATCTCGTAGCAGAGCACCGGGCGCGCATCGCGCACGAGCAACAGCAGGAGCAGGAGCGCAAGCAGCAAGAGCTGCTGGAGCAGATATCCGAGCGCAACACGCCTGCTCAGCGCATACACATCTGGGAGCGACGCCACGGACTGACGCTGCCGCGCGGGGCCAATCACCCGGCACTCGGCGTGGTCGCGGCCGCAACGGGTCTGGCGCTCGAGCAGATGCACGAGGAGCAGCTGCGGCGCGCGGCCGACTCAGGGACGGAAGCCGCCCTCCCCGGGGCCGCTGCCATTCCGTAGCCGGTTGCGCCGTACGGCGCGCAATCCGGCTGTTGCAGCCCGATCCGGCCGCTCTGGACCTCAATGTCTCAGGAGGAGACCAAAGCCTGCCGGTATTCCGCCACTGAGATGATCCGCTGTGCGTCCCTGTCCCACAGAATGCATTTCAGCGCGCCGAGCACCTCGCGCAACCTCACGCGGGTGACGCTCGAGAACAAGTCCTGATACTCGGCGTGGCACTTGGCAAGGCAGTAATTCGGAATGCTCGCCGACAGATGATGGATATGGTGATACCCGATATCGACCGTGAACCAGTTCAGCCAGCGCGGCAGCAGCAGAAAGCTCGTGCCCTCGAGCGCGCCGGCATCCTGATCCCAGTGCTCGGCGTCACTCGCATAAGCGTGATAGAAGTTATGTTGCACCGTGAATAACACGATGCCCGCGCCGCCTGCAATCGATACGCTGAGCAGATAGATGCAAAAGAAACGCTCCGTGCCGCACTCCAGGCACATCAGTGCCCAGATGCTCAACAGCACGAGATTGTTGCACAGCATGTGCCGGTACTCCCTGGCCGACTTCCAGTAGCGCGTTCGGTAGCTTCGCGCATGGGCCCCGAGCGAAAGGCCGGGCTGGGCCCATTTTTGCCTGAGCGTATGGATCACGAGCCCGATGCTGCCTTTCAACCAGGTGAAGCGCGGGGTGAAAATCAAATAGATGAAGCCGGCGAGCGGGGCGGCCGCCGCGCTGCACTTGAACCGATACATGCGCTGCCGTGCGCAGCTCAGCGCCGCATACTCCTCGATCGACAGCGTAGAGTAGGGGCCGCGGTACTTGTCCCAATTGCCGTTATGGATGTGATGGTAATTGTGATGCTGCGACCAGACGTACTGCGGCATCCCGGACATGACGCCCAGGAGAAATCCGGCCAGCCGATTGAGCCAGCAGCTGCGAAACAGGCTGCCGTGGCCGCACTCGTGCATCAGTCCAAAGCCGCGAACGGTCAGCAGGATGATGAATGGCAACGGCGCCAGCGCAAGCCACGGAGATATGCCGGCGAGCCAGATGGCCGCCCACCAGAGCAGTCCGAACGGCGCCAGGGTCGTCAAGACCTGCGCCAGGCCTCTGGCATCCTCGGAATTGCTGTACCGGCCGATCATGGCGCATTTGTGGCGCCTTAGACAGTCATTCGACACCACGATAATGCCCCCGCTCGTCTTTAAATCGTACTTATAGGTAGCTGCCGGGTCTGGCTCTCGCGCAGAGACCGCAATGCCCGGCACTTGATCATTATGCGACGCTACAAGAGACAGCTCGCAGGTTCGATCGTTCAAGTCTCAGTTCCTGGTCACGAATCCGCGGATCGGGATTGCGACAGGTACCATTCGCCGATGGTGTATTCGATTCAGATCGGTGGCGCCCTGCTGATCCTCGTGGCCTTCGTCCTCGGCCAGATCGAGCTCATTGCGGCGGAGGGCTGGCCCTACCTGTCGCTCAATTTCCTGGGCTCGGCCCTCCTGGGCGCTTCCGCGGTCCTGGGCGCCCAATGGGGATTCGTGCTGCTCGAGGCGTGCTGGGCGCTCGCCTCATTATATGGCATCTGGCGGAAGCTGCAGAGCTGCCCGCCGGCGGAAGCGAGGTGAGGGCGCATGTATCTGACCATCCAATTCATCGGCGCCATCGCTATCCTCGTGCCCTTCGTGCTGCAGCTCTTCGGGCTAATGGGGCGGCAGGACCGCGCATATCTCTGGCTCAACCTGGCTGGCAGCCTCCTGCTGACGGCGGACGCCTGGCTCGAGCAGCAATGGGGCTTCGTGCTCCTTCAGGCCGTGTGGGCCGCGGTGACGGCCTGGGGTCTGATCAAACATACGGCGAGAATCGGCGTGGCCCACTAGGTAAACTGGCGCTCCATGTCCAAGTCTCCTTCCAAAGAATACCTGCTTCTCTCCCGCGGGCAGTGGGATCTCGACAAGTCCCCGGAGCAGATCCAGTCGGCAATCGACGCCTTCTACAACTGGTACGACCGCCTGGTTGCCGAAGGCAAGCTCAAGCCCGGGCGCAGGCTCGCCATCGAAGGCAAGCGCCTCTCCCGGATCGGCATCACCGACGGACCCTTCGCGGAAACCAAGGAAGCCATCGGCGGCTACTGGTTCATCGTCGCCGGCAGCCTGGAAGAAGCCGCGGCCATCGTAGCTCAGAGCCCCTGCCTCGCCTGCGGCCTGACATACGAGATCCGCCCGATCGATCCGCAGCGGGGGAGCGCCTACCGCACGACCAGCGAGACGCCGAGCCGCGCCAAATAGCGCGATTCGCACCGCTCTTTTGCGACGAGCCGAAGCATTTTGGCGGAAAGGACTCCGTCCCGCGATGCTATCCTCACAGCCAAATCCGGCTGTTCAGGGCCGCATTTCAACCTGTCAGAGAGGGGCGATCAGCCATGCTCAAAGCATGTCGTGTCGTGCTGCTTTCCTTGCTGTCGCTGGCGCTGCCGGCCGCCTTTGCGGCGCCCGTGCCGCTCGGCAAGCTCACGAGCGCGCTGCACTGGCGCAGCGTCGGTCCCTACAGCGGCGGCCGCGTCACCACCGTGGCCGGCATCCCGGATGAGCCCAACGTCTTCTACATGGGTACTGCCGGAGGCGGCCTCTGGCAGACGGAGGACTACGGACACAACTGGAAGAACATCTCCGACAAGGACTTCAAGAGCGGCAGCATCGGCGCCATGGCCATCGCGCCCTCGAACTCCAGGATCATCTACGTCGGCACGGGCGATTCCGCGCCCCGCAACACGGTCCTGACCGGGGAGGGGATGTACAAGTCCATCGACGGCGGCAAGACCTGGAAGTTCATCGGCCTCGGCGATACCCACATCATCAGCTGGATCCTCGTCGATCCTGCCAACCCCGACGTGGTCTACGTGGCCGCGCTCGGCCATCTCTTCGCCTCCAATCCGCAGCGCGGCGTGTTCAAGACCACCGACGGCGGCAAGACCTGGAAGAAGATCCTCTACGTCAATGACGCGACGGGCGCGGTCAGCCTGGCCATGGACCCGTCCAACCCCAGCGTCCTCTACGCCGCCATGTGGCAGATGTCGCGCAAGCACTGGACCTTCTCTAGCGGCGGCTCCGGCAGTGGCATCTACAAGACGACCGACGGCGGCAAGAGCTGGGCCAACATATCCCACCGTCCGGGACTGCCGACCGGTATCTTCGGCAAGGTCGGCCTGGCGGTGGCGCCCAGCCGCCCCAGCGTCGTGTACGCGCTGATCCAGGCGGACTACAAAGGGCAGGCCGGCGGGCTCTTCTGCTCCGACGACGCCGGCCAGAGCTGGAAGCTCATCAACAACAGCATGGACATCACTCAGCGCGCCTTCTACTACATGACCGTGTTCGTGGATCCCAAGGATCCGAACACCATCTATCTGCCCAACGTCGGCGTGTACGTCTCGCACGACGGCGGCAAGAAGCTGACCGCCCTGCATCCGCCCCATGGCGACAACCACGTGCTCTGGATCAATCCGGGCAACCCGCAGATCTTCATCGAAGGCAACGACGGCGGCGCGACCGTCACCTTGAATGGCGGCAAGGCCTGGAGCTCCGAGGACAACCAGCCGACCGGCCAGTTCTATCACGCCAATCTCGACGACCGGTTCCCCTTCCATATCTACGGCGCGCAGCAGGATCGCGGCTCCGTCGAGGCACCGAGCGCCATGCCATCCGGAACCATTCCGCCCGTCTGGAAGGACATCCAGGGCGGAGAGATGAGCTGGGTCGTGCCGACCCCGGGACGGTCGTGGGTCACCTACGGCAGCGGCTACTACACCATGGAGTGGAAGCAGAACCGCAGGACGGGACTGGTCACCAACGTCAGCCCCTGGCCGGCGTACAAGTTCGGGCTTGCAGGCTCGCAGATCAAGTACCGCTTCGGCTGGAATCATCATCCCGTGGTGTTCGCGCCCGGCAACACCAAGGAACTGCTGATGGGCGCCAACGTGGTGCTCGAGACCACGGACGAAGGCATCCACTGGAAGCCGATCAGTCCGGACCTCACGCGCAACGACAAGAGCAAACAGGGGCGGCCGGGCGGCCCCATCAGCGCGGACGTGACCGGCGAGGAGATGTTCGACACCCTGTCCTCCATCGCCGTCTCCCCCGTCACGGACAATGTGATCTGGACGGGCTCCGACGACGGTCTGGTTTACGTGACGACCGATGCGGGTGGCCATTGGAGCCAGGTTCGCCCGCCGAGCCTGCCGACCTGGTCCACCATCACCTGCATCGAGGCTTCGCATACGGACCAGGGCACCGCCTTCGTGTCGGCCAGCCGCTTCGACTGGGACGACTTTCATCCCTACGTGTACCGGACGACCGACTACGGCAAGCACTGGACGCAGATCACCGGCGGCCTGCCGCAGGACCAGTATGTCGAGAGCGTCCGCCAGGACCCCGGCGACTCCAATCTGCTCCTGGCGGGCACCAGCTCGACGGTCTACTTCAGTGTCGATGCGGGACGGCACTGGCAACCTCTGACGCTCGAATTGCCCGCAGTGCGGGTGAATGACATCGAGATCCAGCCGCAGCAGCATGCCGTGGTGCTCGCCACCTTCGGCCGCGGCTTCTGGGCGCTCGATAACCTGCAGTTCCTGGAGAATCTGCCGGCTGCCCAGGTGTCGAGTGACGCACCCTATCTCTTCAAGCCGCAGCAGGCGTGGCTGGTCACGCGCCGCATGGGCGGATCCGACGATCCGCACGGGCCGGGCGGCCAGAACCTGGCGCCCGGGGTCACGGTCTTCTTTCAGCTGCCCGCCGATTACAACGGCAGCACGCCGGTGCAACTCAGCTTTGCCGATGCCAGCGGCAGGCCGGTCCGCAGCTTCACCCTGCACCTGAAGAAGAAGAAAAAAGCCAAACCCTCGCCCCCTTCGGAGAACCCTGCCGTCACACGCAGGGAAAGCGAAGAGAAGGCCACCGGCGTGCAGCCAGGCATGAACCGCTTCCAGTGGGATCTGACGTATCCCGACGCGGTGGACGTGAAAGGAATCTACAACTCATTCTTCGCGGCGGCCGTGCCCGTAGGGCCGCACGTGCTGCCTGGCACTTACTACGCCACACTGACCTATGGCCATGCCACGCAGAAGCAGCCCTTCGTGGTCAAGCTCGACCCGACACTCGATACCACGCAGGCGCAGCTGCAGCAGCGGTTCGCTCTGTTGATGCGGATCCACGATGCGTTGAACCGCCTGGATACCGGCCTCAATCAGGCCATCGACGCCCGCGATGCGCTCGAGAGATCGGTGGCCGCCAGGCACATCTCCGGCAGCGCGGCGCAGCCCGCGATCGCTCGCCTGAGCCGCGACATAGACGGACTGGTCGACCTCAAGATCCAGTCCGGCGAGGGCGCACTGGTGTATCCCGGCCGCCTGCGTGCCTGGCTGACCTCGATCGCGGGCCAGGTCAGCATGGCCTTCGTGCCGCCCACCCCCGCGATGGTGGAGGTGGCGGACGGCTACATCGACGATGCGGCCGCAGGTGTCTCACGCCTGCAAGCAGACGTGGCAGCTGCCAACAAGGTGGCGAGTCACTGACCCGTGGCGGCCCGGCCGGCGTGATCGGTCCGGGGCGAGGAGGGCACGGAAGCCCTTTGGTGCGTGAGCTCACCCGGCTGGCGCTAGCTTGTCCGCCGTCCTCGTGTCGAAGTCGCTGGCGTCGTGCCGCTCGTGCAGTTGGCTGGAAGGCTCGCCGCTCGTGCGATTGACCATGCGCCCGCGGCGTACGGCCGGCCGCTGGAAGAGCATGTCCGCCCACCGCTGTAGATGCTTGTAGTCCTGTACGCTGAGAAACTCTGCCGCCGTTCCGTAGATCCAGCCCTTGGCGAGGCCTCCGTACCAGGGAAAGATCGCGATGTCGGCTATCGTGTAGGCGTCTCCCGCGATGTAGGGATGCTCCGCCAGGCGGCGGTCGAGCACATCGAGCTGGCGTTTCGCCTCCATCGCGAAGCGGTCGATGGCGTACTCGATCTTGCCGGGCGCATAGGCGTAGAAGTGGCCGAAGCCGCCGCCCAGGTACGGAGCGCTGCCCATCTGCCAGAAGAGCCACGACAGGCACTCCGCGCGCGCGGCCCGCTCCGTGGGCAGCAAGGCGCCGAACTTCTCCGCGAGATACAGCAGGATGGATCCGGACTCGAATACACGGATCGGCTGCGGGCCGCTGCGGTCGACCAGCGCCGGGATCTTGGAGTTGGGATTCACCGCCACGAAGCCGCTGCCGAACTGCTCTCCCTCGCTGATGCGGATCAGCCAGGCATCGTATTCGGCGCCGCGATGGCCCAGGGCCAGCAGCTCCTCCAGCATGATCGTGACTTTGACGCCGTTGGGGGTGCCCTGCGAGTACAGCTGCAGCGGGTGCCGGCCGACCGGTAACGCCTTCTCGTGCGTGGCGCCGGAGACCGGGCGGTTGATGCTCGCAAAGGTGCCGCCGTTCGGCTTGTTCCAGGTCCACACCTTCGGCGGAACGTACTCGGATGAATCGGCCATTATGGATACTCCTATGTGGATCGCTGGGCCATCGCTCAGGTCGCCACCGCCCCGGCTGCCGCGATCCACTCATTGTACATGCCGGCCCGGTAGCTTCCAGGCACCGTGCGGAAGGC
>DASVWT010000376.1:0-4385 GCA_036393055.1 Steroidobacteraceae bacterium | reverse complement strand
GGCGGAGAGCTCGAGGTCTATCAGGTGCGATGCGGAGAGAATGCCCACCGCGATCGAGCCGTCGGGGACACCCACTGGCAGATTGACGTTGTAGCGGCTGGCCGCGCCCGCGCCCGTCGGAATGGTCACCGGGAACGGCGTGCCGGTGGCCTGATCGTTGGTCAGCGCGGAGCTGACGATCGTGTCCGCGCCCTCCGCGGTTCCCGTGGTCGTCACTATTCCCCGCTGACCATTGGACTGCACGGCGGTGAGTCCCAGCCGGGCCCCGAGCTGGCGCTCGAAGTCATCGTTGACCAGCACCACACGCGCCTCGATCTCCACCTGGCGGACCGGCACGTCCAGCCGAGCCACCAGGCGGTTGATCTGCTCCAGGTTGTCCGGCGTGTCCTGCAGGAGCAGGGTGTTGGTGCGATCGTCCACCGCTACGTTGCCGCGCTTGGAGAGCAGCGAGTTGCTTTGTGTCTTGATGAGAGAGGCGAGGTCCGCCGCCTTCGCGTAATTGATCTGCAGGTACTCCGAGCGCAGCGGCTCCAGCTGCTGCACGGAGTTCTGCGCCGCCAGCTCCGCCTTCTCGCGGGCGGCGAGCTCCGCCTGCGGCGCCACCAGGATGACGTTGCCTTCCTTGCGGTCGCCGAGCCCCTTGGTCTGCAGGATGATGGCCAGCGCCTGATCCCACGGCACGTTCTGCAGGCGCAGCGTCACGCTGCCGCTGACCGAGTCGCTGACCACGATGTTCTGGCCACTGGCATCGGCCAGCAGCTGCAGCACCGCGCGCACGGAGATGTCCTGGAAGTTGAGGGTCAGGCGCTCGCCGGTGTACTTCGGTTTCCGCGCCTGCGCCTCGCCCTTCTTCAGCGGCTGCAGCTCGACCACGTATTCATCATCCGACTGATAGGCGAGCTGGTCGTATTCGCCGGTGGCGTCGATCGCGATTCGCGAGCCGTGGCTGCTGTTGGTCACGTCGAAGTCGGTGACCGGCGTGCCGAAATCGCTGGCGTCATAGCGGCGGACCAGGTCGCTGGGCACCGCGGCGTTGGTGAAGTCCACTACGATCTGGTTGCCGACCTGCTGCAGGTTGATAGGGATGTGCGGATCGGAGAGATGCACGATCACCCGCCCGGACCCGTCGGAGCCGCGGCGGAAGTCGATGCTGCGGATCTCCCACCGCTGCGCGTAGGGACCTGCGGCCGACGCTCCGTTGCTGGCGGCGTCGGAGGGCCCCGCGTTACCTGGCTCGGGAGACTGACTCTCGGCTTGCGCTTGCGCCTGCGGCTGTGCCCCTGCCGCTGCCGTCGAGCCCAGCGTCACCAGGATCTCGTTGCCCTGGCGCGTGACGTCATAAGGCATCATCTTGTCGAGGCTGAGAACGAGCCGCGAGCGGCTCTTGCCCTCGGCCGCCAGGATGGATTCGAGCCCGCCCGACTGCACGTCGATGCGCCGCGACGGCAGAGCCAGCGAGGTGTTCGGCAGGTCGATGGCGATGCGCGCCGGATTGTCGATGGTGAAGGAGAGCGGCTGCGGCGCCGGGCCCGAGAGGTGCAGCGTGAGCTGCATGCGCTCGTTGGAGAGCGGCTGCACATCGATGGATTTCAGGGCCGGCCCGTCGTCGGCAGCCCAGGCGGTGCGGCCAGGCAGCGTCGCGAACGCGGCGAACGCCGCGAGCCAGGCCGCCGCGCTCAGGATCCGACACATCGGGGAAAGGGATTTCATTGTTCGAGGCTCCCTACTGGCTCAGACCCATGGCGGCCGGCCGTTTCATGTAGCCACCGAGGCCGTCGGGGACGATCTCGGTGAGGTCGATCTTGGAAGGTGTGATGTCGGTGATGCGGCCGTCGTTCTGGCCCATGTAGTTGCCGACCGTGACCCGGTGGACGATGCCGTCCTTGGTCTGCACCAGCCCGTACATCGTGCCCGCGATCCGCAGGCTGCCCACCATCTTCAGCGTATCGAGAGAGAACTGCTCGAGGAACTCCCGCGGGCGCTTGGAGTCCGGGCGCACTGAGTTGAACGACGCCTCCTGGCTCGGAACGAACGGCGAGCGAAGATTCTGATCGTCGTAGTCGAAGGTCTCGTACGGCTTGATCTCGGGCAACGGCTCCACGTGGCCGCCCGGCTGCTGGTCGGTCTGGCGGATGAACTGCTGCAGGTCGCTGTCGGCACTCGAGCAGCCGGCCAAGGCGGCAAGGGCGGCCATGGCGGCGCAGGCGATAGCGCAGGCGCGAGCGGCGCGGCTAGGGACGAAATTATGCTGTCGCATTTGACTGACCACCCCGCTGCGCTCCTCAGTGACCCGGACGATGGGCGAACTTCGCCTTGCCCTTCTGCTCCGCGGCCATCTCATCCTGATCTAGGTAGCGGTAGGTCTTGGCGGTGAGCGTCAGGGTCAGGTCGTCGTAGCCTTTGCTGCCGCTGGTCGGCTTGATGTCGATGTCATGCAGGGTCACGATCCGCGGCAGGGCCGCGATCCCGCTCACGAACTCGCCGAACTGGTGATAGCTGCCGGTGAGCACCATCCTGATGGGCAGCTCCGCGTAGAAGTCCTTGGCCTGCTCGGGCTCCGGCTGGAAGAGCTTCTGCTGCAGGCCGGCCGCGAGCGCCGTCTGCGAGATATCGACCAGCAGGTTCGGCACTTCGGTCCTGCCCGGCAGCTGGCGCAGCAGCGCGCCGAAGGAGCGCTGCAGGTCCTTCAGCTGCTGCTTGTAGACGGCGAGGTTGACGGCCCGCGAGTGCTTTTGCTGGAACTCCTGCCGCAGCGACTGCTCCTCGGTTTCCTTCTGCTGCAGCTCCGGACGCACGTCCTGCCAGACGAAGAAGTAGATCAGGAACAGCGTCAAAACCAGGAACGTCGCGCCCACGGCTGCCGCCAGCGCCGCCAGCGGCCAGCGGCCAGGGTCGCGGGGATCGAGGTCGCGCAGCTCCTCGAGAAAGCTCAGGTTCATTTGACGCTCCCCGCATTCGCCACGATGCGTGGCCCCTTGACCGGACCGGCGTCCGCGGATTCGGTATCACCCGAGGTCTGCTGCGCATCGAGCGTGAAGCTCGATCCGAATGCCCCGGGCGCCGACTGGATCACCTCGAGGGTCGGGTTCTTCATCCACTGCGAGGAGTCGATGTTGCGCATGAAGGTCGATACGCGGGTGCTCGACTGGGCGACGCCGGTGAATTTCAGGTGATCGCCGGACTGCGTCACGCCTGTGAGATACACGCCGTCGGGCAGCGTCTTCACGATCTGATCGAGCACGTGCACGATCTCGGGCCGCGAGCCCTGCAGCTTCTCGATGATCTGCATGCGCGCGATGAACTGGCGCTTGGTCTTCTCCAGGTCGTTGATCTCCTCGATCTGGCGGTCGAGGACCTTGATCTGCTGCTTCAATATCTCGTTGCGCGCGACCTGCTCATCGATCATCTCGTTGTAGAGCAGGTAGACCGCGCCGGTCACCGCGAACGCGCACACGGCTGCCGCTCCCAGGGCCACCGTGAACTTGAGCTTGCGCTCCTTGCGCTGCGCCTCTCGCCAGGGAAGTAGGTTGATGCGCGGCATATCAGTCGAAGCTCCGTAGTGCCAGTCCGCACGCTGTCAGCAGGGCGGTCGCATCGCGCTGCACCGCCTGCGCCTTGGCGCGCGAGGATAGCTTCATCTGTCCGAGCGGCTCGCCCTTCTCTGCGGCGATGCCGACGCGGCTCGCGATCACCTCCGCGACGCCCGGGATGTTGGCGCAGCCGCCGCAGACCAGGATCTTCTCCGGCTGCTCGCGCCCGGATCCGGAGGCGAGATAGAACTGCAGCGAGCGGCTGACCTGCTGGGTCATGTCGTCGATGAAAGGGTCGAGCACCTCGGCCTGGTAGTTGCCGGGGAGACCGCCCTCCTTCTTCGAGCGCCCGGCCTCCTCCATCGAGAGGCCGTAGGTGCGCATGATCTCCTCGGTGAGCTGCTGGCCACCGAAGGCGAAGTCGCGCGTGTACACCACCTTGAGGTTGCGCAGCACGCTGAAGGTCGTGCTGCTCGCGCCGAAGTCGACCACCGCGATGGTCCGGTCGATCCCCCCGTCCGGCATCTGGTGGGTCATCAGCTTGCAGGCGTTCTCCAGCGCGAACGCCTCGACATCGACGATCCTCGCGCTGAGCCCCGCGGCCTTGACCGCGGCCTGGCGCTGATCGACGTTCTCCGTGCGAGTGGCGACGAGCAGGATGTCATTGGTCTCGGTGTCCTTCTCGGAGGGGCCGAGCACCTCGAAATCGTAGCTGACCTCGTCCATCGGGAAGGGGATGTACTGGTCGGCCTGCATTTCCACCTGCGCCTCGAGGTCGTTGGCGCGCAACGCCCGCGGCATCTGGATGACCTTGGTGATCGCGGCATCGCCGCTGATCGCCACCGCCACCTCGGT
>DASVWT010000375.1:0-3213 GCA_036393055.1 Steroidobacteraceae bacterium | reverse complement strand
GCCAGCCAGGTGGGATACCAGAAGGATTTGATCTCCCGTTTCGCCTGGTAGCGCGCGCCGGCGCCACCGTCGAATCCGTCGAAGGAGGGAGCTTGCAGGAACAGTGTTCTCATCATGATGAAGTCCTCAGGAAATCGGCTGCACGGAGCCATCCCGCGCCACGCGGTAGCGGCCTTGCCGCCACTGCACCTCGCGTGTCACGAAGGCGCCGCACCAGAGAGCAAACCCGAGCGCATCGGCGAGCGGGATGGCCCAGAGTTGGGACCAGGGCCGCGCCGCGGCAGATCCGGCCGGGCCCGGGGCCTGCACGGCCCCATGTAACATCAGCCGCAGCACCGCCGTCGCGGCAAGCAAGGAGAGCGTGAGAGGTGCCCCATCCGCGAGCACGCAACCGAGCACCGCCACTGGCAGGCTGAACGTAACTGCGGAGAAGGCGTATCCGCCCGGACGCACGACCCGGATAGTGCGCAGCCATCTGAGCCCGTGCTGCGACAGCTGACGGAAGGAGCGCTCATCAACGGCGGTATCGACCACAACGTGCGACAACTCAGTCCGTTGACCGCGGCGGCGCGTCAGCTCCCCGAGGCGGTAATCATCCGCCAGCTGGTCGGCGATCGCTCGAAAGCCGCCGACGGCCTCGAGCGTATCGCGCCGCAGAGCGATGGTGGCGCCGAAGGCGAAGGCCCGTGAGCCGAGCAGCGCCGCCACGCGCACCGAGGGGATGAACCAGTCATTGATGAAGAGTGTCCCCAGCAGCGACCAGAGCCCCGGACGAGGTACCCCCCGATAGGGGCAGGTGACGATGCCGACCGCCGGGTCGGCGAGCGGTGCGGCGACCGAGGCGAGATATCCGGCCGGCACCCGCACATCGCTGTCCGCGAGCACCAGCCAGTCATGTCGGGCGGCACGCATCATGTTGATCAGATTGCTGACTTTGGCGCTGGCGCCGTGGCGGGTCGGGTCGACCACCACGGTGAGCTCGAGCTGCGGGTAGTCGCGCTTCAGGCCCTCGAGCACGGCCAGCGCCGGGTCGGCCGAGTGCTGCACGCCGAAGACGATCTGCAGCCCGGCGGGATAGACCTGCTCGCAGAAGGAGCGCAGCGAACGGTCAAGCCCAGGCTCCGCGCCGCACAAAGGCTTCAGGACGGTCACCGGCTGCAGCGGCGGTGGCGCTGCGTGCCGGCTCCCACCGAGCCTTCGCTGCGCGCCACTGTTGCGCCAAAGCCGCACGGCCCCCCAGGCGAGGACCGCATAGGCGAGCGCAGCCGCGCCCAGCAGGGTGCCGAGAGAGGTCATGACTGCCTGGGCAGTTACAGGTGACGTCGAGCCGGTTATCATGGGCGGAGGAATGCCTACACCGCGGATTGCAATGAGCGACGAAGTCAGATGGTTTCAAGTCCATGAATTCCGCACATGGTACACGTTTGCTTGCCGGCGGGGGGTGTCCGCGTGAGCGACGCAAGCGGTGCCGAGGCCAGAGTGTGGGCTGGCTGCGACAGCTCGGAGGAGGCCGACGCGCTCATTCTGGTGGACGAGGCGGACCGGGAGGTGGGCTATATGAGCAAGGCGCGCTGCCATCAGGGAGGAGGTGTCCTGCACCGCGCGTTCTCGCTGCTCATTTTCAACGATCGCGGCGAGCTGCTGCTGCAGCGTCGCTCCGCGGCGAAGCGCTTGTGGCCGCATTACTGGTCGAACAGTTGCTGCAGCCACCCGCGGCGGGCCGAGACCATGGAGACGGCGATCCACCGGCGGCTTTACGAGGAGCTGGGGCTTGCCTGTCCGCTGCAGTTCCTTTTCAAGTTCCAGTATCAGGCCCAGTTCGACAGTGTCGGGGCCGAGCATGAGCTGTGCTCGGTCTTCATCGGCCGCAGCAGCGGTCCGGTGAGCGCCGATCGCGATGAGATCTCGGACTGGCGTTGGGTGAGCACGGAGCGGCTCGCCGGGGAGATGGAGGGCGCCGAGCGCTTCACCCCCTGGTTCACCCTGGAATGGGAACGTATTTGGCGGGACCACAGGCCGGCGCTGCATGCGTTACAGTCGCGGCGCGGGACCTCGAGCTGAGCCCCGTAACGGAGGAGCTGATTTTGGGTATTCCACTGATTCAAAAGTACCGCGTGGCGAGCTATATCCTCGGCAAGAAACTCCGCCGGGAGAAGCGCTATCCGCTGGTGCTGATGCTGGAGCCTCTGTTCCAGTGCAATCTCGCCTGCGCCGGCTGCGGCAAGATCGACTATCCGAAGGAGATCCTGCAGAAGCGGGTCTCCGTCGAGGACGCGCTGCACGCGGTCGATGAGTGCGGGGCGCCCATGGTCTCGATCCCGGGAGGGGAACCCCTCATCCACAAGGAGATGCCGCAGATCGTCGCCGGGATCGTCGCGCGCAAGCGCTTCGTCTATCTCTGCACCAACGCCATCCTGCTCGCCAAGCACATCGACGATTATGAGCCCTCGCCCTATCTGACCTTCTCGGTGCACCTCGACGGCAACCGCGAGCGGCACGACGAGTCGGTGTGTCAGGAGGGGGTGTTCGACAAGGCGGTCGCTGCCATAAAGCTCGCGCGCTCGCGGGGCTTTCGCTGTACGGTCAACTGCACGCTGTTCCAGAACGAGAAGCCGGACGAGGTCGCCGACTTCTTCGACATGGCGCAATCGCTAGGGGTGGAGGGGATCACCGTCTCCCCGGGCTACAGCTATCAGCATGCGCCGCGGCAGGACGTATTCCTCGGGCGCGATGCCAGCAAGCAGCTCTTCCGCGAGATCTTCAAGCGCGGCCGCGCGCGCGGCGCCAAGTGGCCGTTCAACCAGTCCTCGCTGTTTCTGGACTTCCTGGCCGGCAACCAGACCTACCAGTGCACGCCGTGGAGCAACCCGACCTACAATCTCTTCGGCTGGCAGCGGCCGTGCTATCTGCTCACCGACGAGGGTTACGCCAAGTCCTTCCGGGCGCTGATGGAGGAGACCGACTGGGAGTCCTACGGCGTCGGCCGCAACCCCAAATGCGCCAATTGCATGGCGCATTGCGGCTTCGAGGGCACGGCCGTGGACGACACTTTCGCACATCCTCTGAAGGCGCTGAAGGTGGCCCTGCGCGGCCCGCGGGTGGATGGCCCCATGGCGCCGGAGCTGCCTTTCCTCTACGAGGATCAGCCGCCGCCACCGCTCGCGGCCGTCCCGCTCGCCGACATCAAGGTTGCGAGCCGCAAGGAGGAAAGCC